>JAPJOW010000320.1 GCA_030826005.1 Aliterella sp. RAGGC_92 | reverse complement strand
ATATTAGAGGTTGTAATTTGAACTTAGATAATTTTATAAAACAAGTAGAAAGTGTAAATATTCGGATAGGAGATTTGTACAAAGGGGTAGAACCTAATTTACCAATTCCCACACAAACAATGCCTACAGCTTTTAAAGAACTGGGTATAGTTTCTGAAGAACTACAAGTTGCCTTAGAGGAATTGCAGCAGCAAAATGAAGAACTACGCTCCGCACAAATCGCACTAGAAGTTCAGTATAGACGATATCAAGAACTTTTTGAATTTGCGCCCAATGCGTATATGGTAACTGACGAACAGGGTATAATTCAAGAAGCAAATTGTGTCGCAGCTAATATATTTAATGTTTCGCAGCGCTTTTTGATTGGGAAACCATTAGTTTTATTTATTGCTGAAGAAAAAAGACAAGAATTTCACGTCAAGCTTACAGAATTGCAACAAGGTAAAGATAAGGCTAAATGGAGCTTGCATTGTTTACCTCGCAATCTTCAACCTTTTAAAGCCGATTTAATAATAGCTAAAATTAGTGATTGGGAAGATAAATTAATCGGATTGCGAATATGCGTATACAACGTTGAAAATAAGTTACCTTTACAGCAAAAAAACTCAACCTTTAAACCAGAACAGTCAAAACCTCCTACGAACTCCCAAAAGCATACTTATTTAAAAGGTGAAGTAATTCCGATTAAACCTCAAACAATTTGGCAAGTTTGTCAAGGTGTAGTTAAGCTTTCTACAGTATGTGAAAATGGTGAAGAAGTCCTCGTAGGTTTGATAGGTTCTAATATGCTGTTTGGCGCAGATTTGACCTCTTTACAAACCTATCAAGCTACAGCCCTATCAGAAGTTCAATTAGTAAGTATTTCTTCAGCAGAAATAGCTAGTTCCTCTAGTTTAGCTCAAAGCGTCCTCGCTCAAATTACTCAGCGCTTGCGGCAAACCGAAACACTTTTAGCTATTTCTGGACAGCGTAGAGTAAAAGACCGTTTTTATCAGCTTTTGCAGTTACTAAAGCAAGAAGTAGGACAAAGAGTAGACCTAGGAACTCGTTTAAACGTTCGTTTTACCCATCAAGACCTTGCCGATGCTTGTTCTACTACCAGAGTTACAATTACTCGGTTGATAGGAAAGTTACAGGAAAAAGGCAAAATTAAAATAGATTCAAAAAATCACATAATTATTATTGAACAAAACTTTTAGTAAACCTATTTACTTTTAAGACCTTTGATAGCGCATTCCTGGTAGTTGCGATACTAATCCCATTAGTTCTAACTGTAATAAAGCACTAGAAACTTCGCCCACAGACATATTCGTTTTTTGGACGATCGCATCCATTGGTATAACTTCAAAACTAATTGCTTCCCAAACTTGCTGTAGTTCTGGGGCTAAATTCATTGGTAATAACTCTAGTTGCTGGGATGGGGGACTAGAATCGAGTTGAGGCATAGCACCTAGCATCTCTAGCAAATGTTCAATTCCTAATATTACCGTAGCGCCATTACTAATTAATCCCAAACCACCGTGCGATCGCTCGTTATCTAAACTCCCAGGCAATACATACACATCGCGGCAAAAATCATTAGCAAATCTAGCCGTAATTAAAGCTCCCGATTTACTAGGTGCTTCAATTACAATTGTTGCTCTACTCATTCCGGCAATAATCCGGTTACGTTGAGGAAAATGGGGGCGATCGGGTGGGGTTTTTCCTGGATACTCGCTAACAACTAATCCTTGGCGCAAAATTTGGTGATAAAGTTCCTTGTTACGCGCTGGATAGATTACATCAACCCCCGTACCTAATACAGCGATCGTTCTACCCCCAGCTTCGAGAGTGCCTAGGTGGGCTTCGGTATCAATACCTTCTGCCATCCCCGAAACTACTGTAAAACCGCTTTTTGCTAAGGCTGTGCTGATGTTTCGCGCCCAACGCTTACCATATTCGGAAGGGTGGCGAGTACCGACGATACCAATTAAGGGAACAATACCTTGATTTTCGCCAATAGCTACTTTTCCTCTATAGTATAAAACTGGCGGAGGACTTGCCGTTTCTAGCAGCAAACGAGGATAAATATCTTTTTGGTTTGGAGTCCAAAAATTAGGGTTTTGTTCTTGATGCTGGCGAAATAATTTTTCTGGTTCTTGGCGCGACTTTTGACTTACAATCGCATCAACAGTTTTCCATCCTAACCCTTCTACTTGCAACAGTTGCTCTTTCGTTGCTGACCAAGCCGCAGCTAACGTGCCAAAATGCTTGTGCAAGCGTTCGATTGAAATTGAACCCACACCATTAATTTGCGACCATGCTACCCAAAAAGCTTGTTCCTCAATCAATTTACCCTCTTTTCTCAAGGCAAGTGCGATCGCTTAGTCTATCACTGTTTTTGCTGGCGATCGCAATTGCTAATCAAACTTTATTAATTACTTCATAATTATCAATAATCTCAAAGCTATACTTAAACTAAATTAAATTTATTTTTTAACATTTTTAACGGCCGCAGTCTCCAGACCGTCATTTTAGCTATAAAGTACACTGTATCTAAAATTATAGTTTGACTGTGTGATATATCAACTTTAATGGCAATCTAATAGGTAACGTATTTTGCATACCACCAAAACGCGATCGCCAATAACAAGCTCCGAAGTTATTTTGAAAAGTAAGAATAAAAAAGCTAAGTCTAAACAACTACTCCATCAAACACGAAGTATATTTTGTGTCTCGATAATAACTTTGATAAGTGTTTTTTATGCTGCATCCTCCAATATATTAGCTCGCAGTTTAGCAAAGGTAGAAAAACAAGACACGCGGCAAACAGTTGCAGGAGTTGTAGGTCTTTTTAGCCAAAACATTGAAGACTTTAGCAATCGTACTGGAGATTGGTCAGCCTGGGATGACACCTACAATTTTATTCAAAATGGCAATCAACAATATATTAAATCCAATTTAACTAACGAACAAATTGCACTTTTGGGTGTTAATTTGATTCTTTACATAGACTCAAACGGCAAAGTAGTGTTTGGCACGGGTTTTGACAATCCCAGCAATCAAAAGATTAAAATACCCGAAGTAATATATCAAAAAATTAAACCAAACAACATTCTATTGCAGCCCTCTACTCCTAACCGTAGTTTAGCGGGAATAATCGCAACTTCTAACGATTTGATGCTTGTATCTTCTCGCCCCATTTTAAATAGTCAAGGTCAAGGTACAGTACGCGGGAGATTGATTTTTGGACGGTATATAGATGCTAAGTCTATAGAAAAGCTGGCTACAGCAACTCGTTTATCTCTGACAATACACCCATTAAGTAAAAGCAATTTACCCACAGACTTACAAGTAGCCCAGACGAATATATCTACCAAACACCCTATTTTTGTTAGCTCTTTGAACGAAAAAAACATTGCAGGCTATGCTTTGCTAAATGATATCTACGGTCAACAAACAGCAATATTACGGTTAGTTGATTCTAGAGATAGTTATAATGTTCAAAGTCGAATAGGTTTGCGCTATCTTTTAATATCTTTGTGCGTTATTGGCTTAATATTTGGCATCATTGCTTTGCCACTATTAGAG
>JAPJOW010000059.1 GCA_030826005.1 Aliterella sp. RAGGC_92 | reverse complement strand
TAATTTAAGTGCCTGCTTGCATCTATCTAACTATTAATTTTACTGTTTTAGGCTAAATGCAAATTAGTAACTGTTTTTGATACTTAAGTTACTTGTGTCAATAGCATTCGGTCAAACTTGCTGTTAATAAAAAAGGACGTTATGCCGAAAACACTTGGATATACTAGAATCTTTTTGTCCTTTTTAACAAAAGTGGCAATAATTAGCTATACATTGCCAGTTGAAGCCGCCTCTATAGCATTTTCTCAAATATCAACACAGTTAAATAACTTCAGCCATCAGCCTAATATAACGCAGACTTTTACAGATACTACAACAAGTGCGATCGCTTTAACTAATTCCTCAAGTTCTAGCATCGCTCAAGCAAAAGCAAATTTTTTTGTTGAACCAACGCTAACTATCGGTGAAATTTTGAGTATTGCTACTGGGGAAGGTAGTAATTATTTTAGTTCGGCGCAAAGTGAAGCTCAAATTATTGGCGATTTTGCCGTCGAATCTGGCGATTTTTTTTCTTTTGAATTTACCGCCGCTATAAATTCACTTACTTTAGTAGATAACTTGTCATCTAATGAATCTGCAAGTGCTGCGGGAGAATTATCTTTTTTGTTAGTTGATACTTTAAACCCGAACTTAGTTTATGATTCTTTTTTGCTTACTTTTAATTCAAGTCTCCCAGATGCTAGTAATTTATTAAATGTACAAACCAGCGAAAACTTTTTATTAGCCAGTAGTAGTTTATCTAGTAGTTCAGAATTAACTAAAAATGTTTCTACTGCTATCTTACAAGGCTCATTTAGCTATCAGTTTGACAATTCAACCAACGTTAGCTTAGTTCAAAATAAGGCTAACAAAGGCAGTGTTGCAGTTCCAGAACCTGAATCTTTACTAGGTTCGCTATTTTTTGTAGGTTTAATAGCGTTGAAACATAAAACCAGAAAGCAGCGTATATAGCAATCGTATTTGAGTTATGAAATATAGACAGCCCCCGGCCCCCAATTTTGGGGGCTAAGAGCCTTGTTCCCCCAAGAAACGAGGGCTAGGGGGCGAAACCTTTTTGTTGTTTACAACTAATCTAGGATTGGTATATAAGGATAAAAAGTGATTTAAAAAAAATTAAGTGTTATGTAATAAATAATTTAGTTCGCTGTCAAGCCATTGTTTAAATAATCGCTGACGAATATTTTGATATATTTCTGGGGTTAACTCCGCAGGAATATATCGATCGACCATTAATAAATAACTTTGTTTATCGACGGTAACAGGCCCAATTAGTTCACCAATTTTTTTACTACTAAAAACAACTGCGGCAATTTCCGCCTTCAAATTACAACGATAAAGTATTCCTTCATAACCGCATTGATAGCGCCGTCTTTCGTCAATATCGTAGAGATGAGCGGCTTCATAAAAACTAATTTCTGCTTCTTCAATTTGATACAAAATCTCTTGAGCAAGTTTGGCGTAGGGAACGACGATTTGATAAATTAAAACTTGTTCAAAATCAATTTTATTTTGGGCAAAAAACTTCTCTACATCTTTATTAAACAAGTGTTCAGCCAATTTTTGCGCCAGCAAGCGATCGCGAATACCAATTTCTAGTTCCTCTATAGCAATCATTTGCTCGGTAAGCCACTTTATAGTATCTGAGGCACTTTCGAGGCGTTTTTCATAACGCAGGCGATCGCATTCAACCTGAATTTCTTGGCTGCTAACTGTTAATCCCCGCTCTTGTGCAGCCTGTTGAATAATTTTTTCGTGTAAAACTTGCTGACAGACTTCTTTAAATTGGATATTTTTTTTCAGCAAGCTAACAATGTTATCTGGTTCTACAAATGTGGCTAAAGGCGCAGTCATTTTTCGCCCCTATTTAAGTAAGGTTTTCTAACTTTGATGTAAAGTACAGTCTAAGATTTATAAATCTTAGACTGTTTTTAGCAAAACTAACTCGAACTTGAAGAAGTATAAGTTTGTGTTGAACCACCCTTATCACCACTGAAAGAAGCTATAGCTTGTGACTCTTGAGTTACAGTACCATTATCGGTAACACCATCGTTGTTATTCGGCTCTAAAATATTCATTGGTGGAAGCATCCCGATAGGTAATAAGCCAATTAATATGTCCCATTGATTGCCGCCTACAATATTACTATCTACCGACGAGATAAATTCAATAAATTTTAAATCGTTAACAGATATTACGCTCATAATTCCTCCTGATTTTAATTAAAACTAGACAAAACTTTGATAGATTGATTTGGGGGGGTACTAAGTCAGTAGTTCTTTACTAGCCAATGCTTGAACTAAGTCAAATAAGCCTTTTCTCACCAAACATTAGCTTAACTACTTTGGGTAATATTAGGAATGTTTATAGATAAAGCATAACCACTAGCATTACCAACTAACGATACAGCCTGAGCCGATGAAAGACCTAACTGCATTAAAGAAGCTTGCTGGTAAGTAACATTTAATAATTCAGATAAGCTACTCCCATCGCCTCCAACAATAGAACATTCTTCAATTACTTGTAAATGGTGTAAGTCAGCAATAATCATTTTGATTTATTCCAAGTATTGTTTTATTGAAACTACTTTGTTGAGTTTCTAGCACTAATATACCTACTTCTAAAGGCTTAAAGTTGCCAAAATGGCATTTGTTTTTTTAGATAAAAATAAAAATAATGTGTTTTCACAAACGCAGTTTATTTGTAACTTAAATAGTAAAGACCTTGCTTTTTATAGCAAGGTCTTTAAGCAAAGTTTCTTATAGTGTCGAGCAGTTTATCAAACAGATTAAAACTCTAAGCGCTTTGCTCAATTGCACCAACATTATAAGAAAGAGCTTCTGCATTAGCCTCGCCAAACTGAGATTCAGCATCGGCGGTAGCGTAGCTATCTTGATATAGTTTTGCGTACTGTTCTATAACTGTTGAGTAGTTAAACTCGCCAGAACCGCCGAAAACATCCGTTGTTGAAACTAATTCCAAATGATTTAGATCGGTAATAACCATTTTCTTCTCCTGAATATACAATTCAAACCTTTTTCAATGTAACCAAACGACCAGTTAGCAAAACCAAAACTCTAAACGCTTTGCTCGATTGAACCAACGTTGTAAGAAACAGCTTCAGCATAAGCATCGCCAAATTGAGATTCAGCATCGGCGGTAGCATAGCTACTTTGATAAAGTTCTGCGTACTGTCCTATAAATGTCGAATAATTAAACTCGCCAGAACCACCGACAACATTAGTTGTTGAAACTAATTCCAAATGATTTAGATCGGTAATAACCATTTTTTTGCTCCGTAAGCAACCAATTAAATAAATCAAAACTCTAGGCGCTTTGACTAATTGCACCAACATTGTAGGAAACTGCCTCAGCAGTAGCACTTTCAAACTGAGATTCAGCGTATGCTGTAGCATAGCTATCTTGATAAAGTTCTGCGTACTGTTCTATAACTGTCGAATAATCAAATTCGCCAGAACCGCCGATAACATCAGTGGTTGAAACTAATTCCAAGTGATTCAAATCGGTAATAATCATTGTTTTCTCCTGTTAGGTGATTGAAGTAATTGCAACTTTTTAGTTGCTATAAACAATATAGTTAATTCAATCGATGCTGTGTTGCCAAATTGGCATTTATTTGATTTATAATTTTGGCGTTTTATTAGTTAATTTTTGAAAGTTATTAAATAAAAAAACACTTCTAAACTATACTTTTTAAAAGCAAGTTAGAAGTGAATATTATATTTAGCGATCGCACTGTTTAATCGCTAAATATTAATTGCAAAGTTTTAAACTATGGACTCCGCATCTGCGGTAGCTTGACCAAATATTGAAACCGCAGAAGCCGCCGCACCTGCACCACTCCCAAGGGTTAAAGTTTGGATATTAAATCCATTTTCTAAATTCCCTGTATTGCTGAAGTTTGTTAGCAACTTAGTATCAAGGTCAGTATCTAAAGCCGTAGAGGGAAATGGCACGAGCGCGCCACCTTCGACTTTAGATTCATTAGGTATTAATACATCAAAAAAACTTAAATTTGTAATCGTTAATCGGCTCACTGGCTCTCTCCTTGACAAGTCTAATTAAACAAAAAATCAACGAATTAGGCTTGATAAGCACTATCTACAGTTAATTTATAGACACTGCTTTGACCTGTTTTTGAATTAGTCAAAGTTATAAGTTATAAGTAATTAAAAGGAAAAAACCACCGAAATAAAATAAATTTTTCTAGCAATTTATTCCTTCAAGATACTTAGCTAATTAGCAGCAAAGGAGGTAGATAAAGATAGAGATTTAGAGAAAAGACCAGCAACCGCGCCTGTTTCTGTAATCGTAGCAGTTTGAGAAATAGTACCAATAGCATCAGCAACCGAGCCTGCTTCTGCTAAAGCAAAAAAGTCATAAGTTGGAATTATTGTTTCTCCACCTACAATTTCTACGGCTTCATCAATAATTTCTAGATGATTTAGATCGCAAATAATCATGTGTTTATCCTTTTTGGCTTTCGTTTAAACAACTTTGTGTTGTTATCAATAATTTAGCCGATAGAATTATTCTTGACTTGCCACTTTGGCAGATATTTTAATATAGTGAAAACAATAAAGGTCTTGCAAAAAAATAACTAGCCCGCCTAGGGTTAAAACCCGCTTGCTTATAGTTAAAGTCGGCTTAAGCCGACTGAAGAAAAATATACTTAAGAGGTATAATAGACTTTTTGCGTAAATAATTTTTCGCTCCCCTACCCCCCCAATTCTGAGGGGAACTGGAGTTTAAAGTCCCCCAAAGTTGGGGGATTTATGGGGCTTTCTTGGATTCATGCAAGAGGTATAATCTTTATTTGCTACTAAGCGATCGCAAAAAAGCTTGACAACCTCAATTTAGCGATTGTCAAGCTTTTGAAAAGAAAATATTAATTTATTTTTGCTCAACTTAAATCGAATTTAATTAAGGTGTAGTCTTGTAGTTTTTCATTCAGCCATAACTCTAAGTTACCGCCACGAATTTGATTTTGGCGATCGCCGACAACTTCCAAATAGCTAAGATCGCCAATTCGGCTGTAATGATTTGCAGAGGTACTGTGATGGGTAGTGTCTGTTTGATAGGTACTGCGCCCGCTCGTTTGGGAACGCTCTTTCATTAAGCGGTTGTAAGTCCGGTAGGGAATATAGTGCAGGGGATTGTAGCCAGCAAAACGCAAAATTAAAACGCAAGCCCAAGAATACTTGCCATCAACAATAGCTTCAACAAGTTGTTCAAATTGTTCGGGATTCATTGCTTTGTCAAGTTTTGAGTATTGGGAAGACGTTTGATGAGTCATAGCGATCGCGCCTCGGATATAAAGTTAGAGATTCTAAAACAGTTTTTTATGATGATGAGACTGATGATTTATAAGTTCAGTCCGTCTTGTTGTAGTTGTTTGATGGGATCGAGAAGCAAGTCTGCAATCCGCCGCCGCCGAATGATAATATCTGCGGTAGCCGTTTGACCCGCTTTGAAAGAGATGGTTTGATTGTTGGCAGTAATGTAGCGGCGCTCTAGGCTCACTTCAACTCGATACACTGCGCCTTGTCGATCGTCGGTAGTATCGGGAGAAATAGATGTAACTTTACCTGTAATCGTGCCGAAATCTTGATAAGGGTAAGCGTCTAGCTTGACTTGCACCTCCATTCCTACTTTTACAAACCCAGCTTCTCGATCGGGCAAATTAGCCGCCAAAATTAGCGGTGCTGTGCGGGGTGCTATTTCTGCTACGGTTTGTCCTGTTTGGACAAATTCGCCAGGATTGCGGACGCTAAGAGACGATACAACACCATCGACAGGAGCAAGAATAAACCGTTGTGATAGCTTTGTTTGGGCAGTACGAAGCAAACTTTGGGTTTGAGCGATGTTTGCTTTTAGGCGATCGCTATCGAGTTGCATTTGTTGAGCTTGTTGCTGATTTTCTATTCCAATTGCACTAGCTTCAGCTTGCTTTTGGGCGAGTCCCGCTTGAAGTTGAGCTTTTTGCGCCCAAATGTGTTGTAGTTCGCCTTGGTTTTGGGTGATACTAGCCAAGCGATCGCGTAAAGTTTGCTCGGCTTGAAATAGCCTTTCTTTAGTAACTGCATCTTCCTGTAATTGACTTTGGGTAATAGCAGAGATGCGATCGCGCAAAGTTTGTTCTGCTTGAAATAAATGCTTTAGAAATCGCCCCCTCATCTACCAACGTTTGTAGCCTGCTAATTCGAGCTTGGTTTGCTACTACATCCGCTTGCAACTGTTGCAAGCGCTCTTTACTTGTAGCTTTTAGCGGTGCTAGTTTTTGCAAACGAGCTTGGCTTGCGGTTAGTTCGCTCTCCATTAATCCAATCAACTTTTGGGTAGTTGTCGCTTTTACTTGGACGGCGGCGATCGCTGCTTGTTGAGATTGTACGTTTGCAGAGGCGATGGCGATGCGCTTTTGTCCTTCTAATTGATTTTTAGCCATTAGCTCTTGCTTTTGGTTTAATTCAACTTCGTAAGCTGCCAATTGCTGTTGTAAACTCACAACTTTACTACTAGCTTCGGTAGTATCGAGTTCGACCAACATTTGTCCTGCTTTGACTTCATCGCCTTCTAGTACCGCCAGGCGGACGGCTTTACCCGACTGGGCGGGGTTGAGCTTATATACTTCTCCTTCGGGAACTAGCCGCCCGCGCGCATGACCTATTTCCTGCACTTTCCCCAGCCAAGCCCAAGCTCCAAAAGCAATAAAAAAAACTACTCCTCCTAACAATAGCTGGCGAGGAAAAGTAGCTGGCGGTTCTGCTAATAAGTTTTGCAAGCCCGGCGACCAATTGCGATCGCTAATAACTTCCCGAACAGGAGCGCTTATAGCTGTAACTGTTGGTTTCGATCTTGTCTGTTGTATTTGAGCAGGCTTTTCTAAAACTGCGGTGGTGGAATTAGGCAAGCCTCCATAGATCGAACTTGCATGGGTAGATGAAATATATTCTTCGTCTTCAATGCTGAGAAAGGCAGGTTCAGCAATTGTTAGGGAATCGAATTTATTCATATTAGTTACTCAATCGTTTAGTAATTGGTCAGAACAGTTACTTGGGCTTGCTTTTTATGGGTATGACTCCACTTTTACAACGATAAATTTCAGTAATTTCACTCAAATCTTTATCAAAACTTCATATAAACTAATTGCAGTCTCCGTATACATACTAGGTTTGATTTTTGACAGGAATTTGCCAAATTGGCATTTTTCTACGTCAACTTTTATAAATAGACCTCAAGAAGTGAATAATTTTCTGTCCCCCTAGCCCCACAAGTATGTATGAGTGAAATCGGATTTACAGTTCCTTTTCTACGCCTAGAAACGAATCTAGTATCGCCCCTGAGGTCTAAACCAGTTTTTTAAAGGGCTAGTTGTTGCTGAGCTAAGTGATAATAAAGACCTTTTTGTTCCATAAGTTGCTGATGGTTGCCAGTTTCTACAAGTACGCCTCGATCGAGGACGAGAATACAATCGGCATTTTGTACCGTAGACAAACGGTGAGCAATAATAAAAGTCGTGCGATCGCGCACTAGACGAGTAAGATTTTGCTGAAAGCGGCGCTCCGACTCGGTATCGAGAGAACTTGTTGCCTCATCTAAGACCAAAATGCGGGGGTCGCCCATCAAAGCACGAGCGATCGCAATTCGTTGTCTTTGTCCCCCTGAAAGCGCCGTCCCTCTTTCCCCTACTTGAGTGTTGTATCCCAAAGGCAAGTCTTGAATAAACGTATGTGCCTCGGCAAGTTTGGCTACTTCCATTACCTGCTCTAAACTAAAATCAGCCCGATACAGCGTGATATTTTCCAAAATAGTGCCGGAAAACAAAAAACACTCCTGGGGTACTACCCCTAACTGACTTCGTAAAGAATAAGGAGAAATGTGGCGCAGATCGTTACCGTCAATTAAAATCCGCCCGCTATTGGGTTGATACAAGCCTTGCAATAAACGAACTAAAGTACTCTTACCCGAACCACTACGACCAACGATTGCAATAGTTTGTCCTTGAACGGCGGTAAACGTCAGATTCTCAATAGTATTGCGTTCTTGCTCTTGGTGATAACGGAAAGTTAAATTCTCAAGCTTGACCTCTCCTTCAATTGGCGGCAATATTAGTAACGGGTTTTGCGGGGTTTCCTCTCTAGGCGAGGAAAAAACATCATTGAGCCTTTCTACCGAAATCAGCACTTCTTGCAATTTATCCCACAGATTAACTACCGATAAAACTGGGTTAATTACATTGCCAATCATCATATTAAAAGCCACAAATTGCCCGATACTTAGCTGACCTTGAATTACTAAAGTTGCTCCGTACCATAGCAAAGCGGTACTGCCCAAAGTATTAATTAATCCGCTAGTCGCTTGTAAGCCATTAGCCAAATTTTGCCCCTTAAACTGAGCATTGAGAGCGCTAACGAAGCGATCTTCCCACCGCCAGCGAATTTCGCGTTCGCTGGCGGCGGCTTTGACGGCGGCAACTCCGGTGAGCATTTCGACTAGCAGAGAGTTTTGATTGGCAGTTTCATTAAAAATTTCTCTTGAAACTCGTCGCAACCAAGGAGTTGATATCAACGTCAAAATAGCAATGGGCGGAATAATTGCAATTACAAGGATTGCCAAGCGCCAGTTGTAATAAAACATCAACCCAAGATAAATAATCGCAGTCAATGAATCTAACAGCGCGAGAATTGCTTGGCGAGTAATAAATCGCTGCACTTTGCGGTTTTCTTGAACGCGGGTAACAATGTCGCCAACCCGCCGCGATTCAAAAAACTTGAGTGGCAATAATAAAGTATGGCTAATAAATCCGCTAATCAGCGTCAAGTCAAAGCGGTTAGAAAAATAATCTAGCAAGTACTGGCGTGTAGTAGTTAAGCCAATCCGCCAAATGCCAAATAGCAATAGTCCCAGCGCAAACACGTTTAAAGTTGAGTAGCTTTTTTGCACTACTACTTGGTCGAGAACGATCTGAGTAAATACAGGCGTAACTAAACCAAAAACCTGAATCAGCAATGATAGCAAAACAATCTGCCATAGCAAGGAGCGATAAGGCAAAACCGCGCCCCAAAACTGACCGAGGGTAACTTTATCTTCGGTTGCAGAATCGAGTAACTCTGTAGGATCGAGTAATAGTCCGTAACCAGTCCAGCCATCAAGAAAATCTGCTCTTGAAAGCACTCGCTTACCAACGCCCGGATCGACAACAAAGACGCGATCTTTTTTGACGCGGTGAACGACAATATAATGATTTCCTTGCCAGTGAGCAATCCAAGGGTTTGATTGCAATTCTAAGCGACTTAAACTTGCCCGGACGGGTCTTGCATTATAACCTAAGTTTTCCGCAGCTTTGGCTAAACCCTTAAGAGAAGCCCCGGCACGTTCTACTCCAGCTAAGTTTCGCAAAGTATTGATACTAAAGCGTTTGCCCCAATAGCGACCGATCGTTGCTAGACACGCTGCACCACAATCTGCGGAACTTTGTTGTTGAATAAACGGTAGTCTGCGTCCAAAGTGTAAATTCTTTAAACGCCAAAATGGAACTTGTTTGAGGTTCTGGCGGACTGGTTGCGGAAAATCAATTTGTGCAGGCGGTAAGCTTTTTGGTTGCGGCGGGGCTTGGATGGCTTTTGCTGGTTTGATATGCCCGTTGCTTGAATTTTGTTCGCCGCCAGCAATGACAGCCGTTGTTGAGCTTGGCGCGATCGCACTTGCTGCTTGCCAATGCTTTTGGGGTAAGTAGTAAACTACTAAGTCTGTTTTAGCACTCCAACTTGCTGGTAGTTCTAAGTTAGGATAGCCCCAACTTTTACCTATTGTCGGTGGGGGCAATTCTCCGTTTAAAGTCTGAATTTCTCCCCTACAAAGCCAAAAATGTCCTGTGGCGGCGGGGGTTGCTTCCCCCAGTAAACTGTCTTTTTTGACGCTAATTTCTGTCAAATAAGGCAATAGTTGCTCGATTTGATGACTGGGAAGCGATTTATGTTGAGTTTCAGTTTTAAAAAAAGTTAGACAATGCCTTTGCTGGGCAATTTTAATTAAATGCTGTTGCAGACTTGGCAATGCTTCTAACCACTTATTAAGTTCGTCTATTGGCATTTGAGCCACTTTAACTTGGCTGCTGGCGATCGCTTTAGTTAAAGTTTCCTGGCTAAATAAGTTTTCTATGCCAAATACTGCCCCTGTTTCCAATACTAAGACGGATACTTCGCGGTTTTTTTCCTTGTCAAAGCCTAGTAAGCGGATTTTTCCTTCGCAAATAATGTAAAAAGTTTCGCTGCTTTGTTCGTCAGGAACAGATTTAGTTAATGAAACTGGATTACTATAGTTAATAACAACATCGCCAAGTTGAAACTCTTTAGTTTCCAAAGCTTTGCTAAAATCCACTGCTAATTTTGGCTCTGCCTGAATCAACTTAAAAAGGTCGAGTATTAGTGGTAATTGAACGCTTTGATCAAGGATTTCAGCCGAAAAGCGATCGCGAACTAATAAAAAGTTCCGATTCATCTACTCACCTCTTAGGTATTGCTAATTTTTATTAAAGATTGAGAAAAATAGGCAAACTTATGTTAGGTAGATGCGGTTAATTTATGCTAAAAACATTTTCAGTTTGAAAAGGTTTTATACCTACCTTACATCAAGACTCTAGGGATAAAAAATAAAGAAATTATAAAAAATAAATTTTTAGTCTTGGCTTTTACCCAAAAGAAAATGTAAAACAAGTAGGCAATCGGCAGATTAAAAAAAGTTTTTAGCACTTTAATATCCATTACGAACTCTATGTTTGCATTAATTTAGTAGCTCATAACTTACCTATCTAGATTTAAAAAAGTTAAAACTAGGCAATTGCTTAGTTACTAGCATCGCCAACAACTTCTAAGTTACTTGGATATTTTGGACTTGTCGTTACAGAAAATCTCTGGACTTAGCAAACTGTTATCTACAAAAACTCAGGTAAATTCACTTGAGTAGAGGACTTTGCAAAAGCCCACCTAGCCCTTCTTTGGGTTAAAAACCGCTTGCTTACAGCTAAACTCGGCTTAAGCCGACTGAAGAAAAAAATTTATTCTTTTGCCAGAGGTCTAGTCTAAAGCTTGTAGTAGCAATACCTATGTACTACAAGCTTTAGCTGCAAAATACACGCTGCAAAGCTCAAAATTAATATTTCTACATAGAATCCCACGCTTGCATTTTGTAACCATACTCAAAAATTTCTGGGTGTAAAATTTCTGCCAAAATTTCCACCGAATCTACTAATCTAGGCCCAGGACGGTTGAAGTAAGAGTTACCATCAGTAACGTACACTCTCCCACTTTTTACTGCGTGCAAATCTTGCCATTCAGGGCGACTTTTTAATAACATTGCCTCGGTACGAGTACGCTCTAAGTCGAATCCACAAGGCATAAATATAATTACATCTGGATTTGTTGCTACCAAAGTTTGCCAAGTTACTTGAGGCGCATTTTTGCCAGCTACGCTAAATAAACTTTGTCCTCCAGCAAAAGTTACTAATTCGGGAATCCAATTAGCCGCCATCATCAGTGGCTCTATCCATTCAATGCAAGCAACATTGGGGCGCTCCATTACCGAGAGTTTTTGAGTTTTTTGGGCGCAAATATTTACTCGTGCTTCTAAGTCTTCTACCAAGCGCCTCGATTCAACGCCTAATTCATCGCCTACTCGCTCGATATCTTGCCACAGATCGGTAATTACATTTGGTTGCAAGGAAATAACTTTTGGATGATTTTCGCTGAAACTACTTACAGCTTTTTCGACTTCTGCAAGGCTGACAGCGCAGACATCGCACTGATCTTGAGTTATTATGTGAGTTGGTTGTAATTGCTGCAAAACCTCAAGGTTTATTTGATATATGCTCAAGGCAGACTGCACAATTTTAGTAACATCGTCGTGGATTTCACTACTAGGCTTGTTGGAGTCTAAACGCGCCTGAGTACACACGGGAAGATGTTTAACTTCTATAGGATAGTCGCACTCGTGCGATCGCCCGACAATTGCTTCGGTTAATCCTAGCGCTGCCACAATCTCCGTAGCACTAGGTAGTAAGGAAACAATTTTTAAATTGTGCTTATTCATGTCTTTCACCTTTTTTGTTTAAAACTTTACTTCATCGTCATAATTACTTATTACTGTCTAGGTGACTTATTGTTGAGTTATAGTTAATATAAATATTATTAAAACATTATCTTGCTGTTAATCAGTCTTTAGGATCATTTTTAGCTACTTTTATAAAAGTATGAGTGCAAACAAGTAATCAATACATCGAGCATTTTTTAATAAAACTTGAATAAATTATCTAAAATAATTAATAAAAAATATAGTACAGTTAACCAATAAAAATCTATTATTAGTTACAATTTAAAAACATTAAGACTAGATAGTAACAGCAACGTAAAAAACAATCAAAAAATGGAAAGCATAGAGTTTAGTAAAAAAAGGTAAAGGTATAGTAAGTGACAAGCCAAGATATCGCCCTTCAACCGCAAATAGAAGAAAAGCTCAAGCTATATAAAGCAATTATAGCTAATGCCAAAGATGGAATTGCGATCGTTGATGCTCAAGGCTTTTACCTAGAACAAAATGCTGCTCATTATTCGCTTCTAAATTACTCTAACGAAGAACTTGAGGGTGAAAAACCGACAATCCATTTAGGAGAATCAACCTTTGCGTTGGTGATAGAAGCCTTGCAACAATATGACACCTACCAGGGTGAAGTATGTAGCGTTACTAAAAATGGCATGATAGTCGATTTAGATTTGTCAGCCTTTGGCGTGCATGATAGTACGGGGAAGTTGCTGTATTACGTTATTAACCACAAAGATATAAGCTGTCGCAAGCACACCGAAGCAACTCAAAAAAATTGCGATCGCTTACTAGCTGGAGTTGCTTCAGCAACAAATCACTTACTAACAATTGCAGACTTTACAACAGCTATCAATCAAGCGCTGGCGGATTTAGGTAAAGCTTGCGGTATCGATCGAGTTTATATTTTTGAAAGCGATCGCGCAAATAATTCTAGCAACCCCTCAATTAATCGCAGTTATGAGTGGTGTCAGTTTTCTGTAGAGTCTCAAATCGATTGCCAAGAAAGTAAAAATTTACCCTACGCCAGTTTATTTCCCCAGTGGTATGAAACCTTAGCAAGCGGAAAACCAATTAGTAACTTAGCCCAAAATTTTCCGACCAACGAGCGAGAAATTTTAGCAGCACAAAACATTATTTCTGTATTATTAGTTCCGATTTTAATCTCTGATGAATTTTGGGGATTTATTGGTTTTGATGACTGTCACGGCGAAAGATTGTGGACAGCAACCGAACAATCAATTTTAGCTACTACGGCGGCTAATATTGGCAGTGTAATTGTTCGCCGCCGTACTCTATCCGCATTACATCAAAGCGAACAAAATTATCGTTCCTTAGTAAACAATCTTAAAGAAGTAATTTTTACTACAGACGTGACAGGTTGTTGGACATTTTTAAATCCCGCTTGGACAGAAGTTACGGGTTTTAGTATTGAAGAAAGTATTGGCAAAAACTTTTTTGATTATCTTCATCCTGAAGATCGCCCATCAAGTCTAGATTTATTCAAATCGTTGGTTGAATTACAACACAATCAATGTTATTGCGAACAGCGCTTTTTAACAATTGATAGCGGCTATTGTTGGGTAGAAATTTATGCTCGTTCCCTAGTTGATAGCGAAGGAAAATTTATTGGGGTTTCTGGCACGCTTAATAATATTACCGAACAAACATCGGCAGAAGAAGCTTTGGGGAAAAGTGAAGCAAAAAACCGCGCTTTATTAGATGCGATTCCTGACTTAATATTTAAGTTTAGCACGGATGGTACAATAATAGATTTTAAAGCCTCCAAAGATATTAGTTTAGATGTTAAACCTAGTGAGTTTTTAGGTAAAAAAATTCGGTCGGTATTTTCTCCAGAAATAGCGCAAAAAACTATATTTTGCATAGAAAAAACTATTGCTACGGGGGAAGCGCAAGCTATAGAATTTCAATTATTAATTCAAGGTAAAGTGCGCGACTATGAAGCGCGGATTGTGGCAAGCGGGGATGAAGAAGTTATTAGTATTGTCCGCGATATTACCGAGCGCAAGCAAGTAGAAAGTGCTTTGCGCGAAAGTAAAGAAGCCGCCGAAGCCGGGAGTCGAGCAAAAAGCGAATTTTTGGCAACCATGAGTCACGAGTTACGGACTCCCCTCAATGCTATTTTGGGATTGTCGCACATACTCCAGCAAGAAATTTTTGGCGAAGTTAATCCCAAACAAAAAGAATACATAGACTGCATTCATAACAGTGGCGAACATCTTTTGGCGTTAATTAACGACATCCTCGATCTATCCAAAGTAGAAGCAGGGAGGGAAGAATTAGTACACCTGCCTATAGATGTGAGAGAGTTGAGCGAAGCTTGTTTGACCTTGATTCGCGATCGCGCGATCGCTAAAGGACTGCAATTAATTTATCAAATCGATCCGCAAATATCAAATTGCATTGGTGACGAGCGGCGGATTAAGCAAATGTTATTGAATCTACTTTCTAATGCCGTTAAATTTACATCTGTTGGTACGGTATCTTTGCGGGTGCAAAAAGTATCATCAGGTATAGCTTTTACTGTAACAGATACAGGTATTGGGATTGACCAATCCCAAATTAAATATTTATTTCAACCATTTCAACAACTAGACAGTCGCTTAAATCGCCAGTACGAAGGTACGGGGTTGGGTTTGGCATTGACACGCAAATTAGCGCAGTTGCACGGTGGCGATGTAACAGTACAGTCAACGTTAGGTAAAGGCAGTCAATTTACTTTATTTTTGCCTAGCGAGGTAGCAGATTCGCCCTTATTTGTTACCAATCTATTTAGCGAACAACAGCAAATCACCTTACAAGCGGCTAAACGAATTTTAATTGTCGAAGACGATGAATGTACGGCAATGTTATTGCAAGATTATCTAGAAGCTATTGGCTATGAGATCGAGTATACCGCACAGACAAACGGTTTTTTAGAGCGAGTACGCAACTTTCAACCACATTTAATTTTATTAGACGTTCAATTGCGAGATGACGTGACGGGTTTAGATTTGGTTAGTTGCTTGCGGAGTTCTCCAGATTTGCAGCAATTACCCGTTGTGATGGTAACAGCAATGGCAATGGTAGGCGATCGCGATTTGTGTTTGGAAGCAGGCGCAAATGACTATCTCAGCAAGCCTTTTGGCATTCCGCAACTAGAATCTATTTTGATGCGCTATCTAAATTAGCCTTGTGTACTGTTGAAAATAGTCCCAAGCGGAAAATATTTTCGCTTGCATCAGCGCCGCAATGCTATGGAGGGCGTAAAGTTCGGGTAATTTGGGATTGAGGGCGATCGCTTTTTCTACAGCAATTTCGGCTAGATAAGGTTGAAATTTATAGAGATGCACAAAAGCTAGATAAGCGTAAGCGTAAGGATTTCGAGCGTCTAGCTGCGTTACTTGTTCTAAAGCAGCGATCGCTCCGTTTACATCTCTTTTCAATGCTGTTGCTAAAGCTAAAGTATACGCCCAAGTAGCAGGAGGCGTTGGTGTCATTTTTAAGCGATATTGCATGGCTAACGCTGCTTGCTGCAAGTAATCTTGAGTCGGATCGTACTGATTAATCCGCGCCACCTCTGCAAATAAGTATTCTAAAGCCGGAGTACCTTGAGGTAAGGTAGCTGCTAAAACCTGTAATTGCGTAATTAAATCTAATTCTGGCGCTGGGGTAGGGGTGCTACTCGGATTAATTTCTATAGTTGCGGGAGGAGAAAGCAGATAACTTTCCCCGGTTTTTTGGTTTATATAATTTGCGGTAACTGTATAAATTCCTGGGGGTGTATTTTTGGGCGGTAGCATGGCGCTAGTTTCAGTTACTTGCAAGGAGTTGTTACTTGCAATCCCACTATACAGATTACCCATGCCAATAGCGCGATCGTTTAGCCAACTTATTTGAGTAGTATTTAGCTGATGCCAACTTAGCAATACTAACCCCGATCGCAACTGTTGTAAGTTTCCTCTCCACTGATAAGTTACCGGAACTGGAACTCCTGGCGGCGAAGTCTTGGGTACAGTAACTTGTAACTGGACTCGATCTATCTTTGCGCTTACAGGTTCTACTTTTATTGGTGATAAACGGCGATGATAAAGCTGCAAACTACTCTTATCTGGTAAACGCCAACTTTTTTGGATTTGAAAGTCGGGCGAAGCTTCAACTTCTTTCACCATCAAAGATTGAGCATCAGAAATCGAGCCTTGCTCTCCCGTTTTTGTGATAAACCAGTTAAGGCTGCGCGCATCTTGCTTAACTTGCTTTTCTTTCGTACCTACTTGACGGGCGTAGACTTGAAAATGCGCCAAAGCCCCAAAATAATTAACATTATGTTGATTAATCTCGGCGGTAGAAGGCAAAACGCCCACTGTAGAGCGTAAATAAGGCGACGAACGGATAATTTCAGCTATTACCTGACGATGAGGCAAATTAGCCTGTAAATCTGCGTAATGCTGCCCGTAACTACTCAATACCTTAGCGCCGATTGGAAACAAATTAAACACCATCAACAGCGCCGCCAAACCCACCGTACCAGTGCGAATAAACTTTTGCCAGCGTCCGCGCAAGCTCGTCAAGCCATAAGCTAAAAATAGCGCCACTATAGGCAAATAAGGCAAAACATAGCGATTATCTTTATTGACATTTACCGAACAAAGCAAATAAGCACCTACCCAAAAAACCGCCAACCAGCAAAAGCTATCCTTTGATTTTTTAATAGATCGTCCATAAAGCAGCAAGCCTACTATTGGCACAATTAACAATAACCATGAAACTTGAATTGGTAAAACTTGCCCGTAATAAGTCCATGCGCCAATTGTATTTAAAGCTGGATCGTTTTCGGCGATCGCACTATCTATAGTTGCGCGTTTACCAGAAGTCAGCACAAACAGCCAATTTACTCTATACCACCATCCACAAACCAGCAATGCTGCCCCTAGCGCCGCCACTAGCTGCAATAATCTTTGCCAAAGGCGACTTTTAACTATTTCTACTCCTACCCAAATTGTGGGAATCAGCAAAAAAAACAAAGCTGTCTGTTTTACTAACAGCGCCACACCCAAACTAACGCCAAAAGCAGCCGCCCATAACCAACTTGGGGTTTTTCTTCCCCGCCAAACCGTCAAGCACCAAAAACACAACGTCACCGCCGCCGTGAGGGGAAAATCGAGCAAAAAATCTAACCGCAGTTGATAAAAAGCTGGGAACAACTGACACAAAAGTGCCGACCACAAACCAACTTCGACAGAAAATAATTCAACTCCTAACCCGTACACCGCAACGATCAGCACGCCATTAAATAATATATTGACGAGCATCGCCGAGTCTTGTCCCGTACCAAAAATATGTTGAACGATCGCCGCCGCAATGTAAGTAAAAGGGGGAATTTTACTAGACAGCAGCCAAAAACTGCGCCACCACTGACTATCTAACCATTGAGCATTTTGCAGCGCTTGGTAATAGTTTAAAGATCCTGTCAAGTAATCAGCTTGATCCCAAGATGGAATAGCGCGATCGCATTTCAGCCATACTAAGTCTACTCCCGCACTTACTAGCCAAATCAGTAAAAGTATTCCTAGACGATGTTTTTTTAACTCAATCACAATAAATAGCAATCAATATAGAGTTTCCTAAATTAATTCTCAAGCATGAGGATAATTTATTAGCTATTTCTACAATTGTCGTTTATGGGTGTGTAGTGTTAAAACTGTGTCTCTACGCCCTTCAAACCCCAACGCACCTATGGCAGAGTATCAAAAAATTGAATATCGGATTGGCAAAGACGGTAAAATTACGGAAAAAGTCGTCAATGCTTCTGGTTCTAGCTGCATTGAAACTACTTCAGAAATGGAAACAGCTTTGGGAGAAGTAGAAAGTCAAGAACTTTTGCCTGAGTATTATGAAGGCGACGAGAACTTGACGGATATTCAAAAGCAGTCCCTTAAATAATAGCTCCTTTGCTCAAGTTTGTAATTTGTGAGACAAGGGGACAACGGGACAGGGGGACAAGGAGACAGAGAAGGAAAAGATTGAATTAGCTAATTTACAGAGAGATAGCCTACTTTTGCAAGAAGTTTAATGATAGATAATACCTGGAATTTTGCGATCGCTTGCTTTGTTAGCCTTCTAGTATTTGCAAGTGCGATCGCTTTTATGCGTTGGCTCTTTTTTACTATTTATGCCAAGGGCAATTTGTACGATTCACTACTTTTAGAGTGGATGCAGCAAGCAGATATTCCTAATTGGCAAGCTTTACAACAAAAAGCAGAATTAAGTAGCACTGCGCTTTGGCGACTAAGAGATGGAGACATAAATAACCTAAATTTGGGCGAACTCGATCGAGTTGCTACAGCCTTGGGTGTACCTTTAGGAGAATTATTAGACAAGCTAGGTTTACCTGTAGAAAACCCAGAACTAGCAGCACGTCGCTTTGAATGCACCCAACTTACAAACCAGTTGCAGCAGGTATCTAAAGAGACAGCAGCATTGCGCCTTGAAGGTTTGCGCCTGCATCAAGAGTTACAACAACAGCGCCTTGAACTAACTCAGGAGTTGCAGATATCTACATTTGAGCAGTTACAAACATTATTAACTAACTATCCCAGCATCCACTGTTTGGTAAGCGTTAAACCAGAACTACTAGCAAAAAATCTCTTATCGCTGTTTACTCCCTTAGATAACTTACTGGCTGTATGGAACTACGAACAAATAGGTAAACCTTGGCAACAAGTACCTTACGATCCGCAAATTCATCAACCAGACGTTAGCGATATTTCTTCTGGTGAATTGGTGTATGTCAGATTTATCGGCTATAAGCATCAAGAGCGAATTCTTTGTCCTGCTAAGGTTAGTCGTAGTTTGCCTGCTGGCGCGGGGGACAAGGGGACAAGGGGATAGATGAGTACGGTTGTGATTGATTTTGGTACGAGTAATACGGTGGTTTGTGTTGCTGATGCTGTGACGCGATCGCCTCGTACAATCAAATTTGACTCTATTTCGCGTCGCTTGGATGTTGTAGGGGAATCAGTTAGTATTGTTCCTAGTTTGGTATTTGTATCGCCTAATAACCTCGTACTTGGCGAACAAGTGCGAAGTCTGCGGTTGGGATTTGCTCAACCAGAACGTTGTTTTAGAGCCTTTAAACGCGATTTGGCTGCCGATTTTGTCCCACCACCAAGATTATTAGATGGTACTAGCTATACGGCTTCGTTGGTTTGCGAATTGTTTATTAAAGAAATTTGGCAACGAGTAGAACAGCAGTTGATATGCGATCGCGTTATTTTTACTGTCCCTGTAGGTGCTTTTGAGCGCTACCAAACCTGGTTTCGCAATTTGGGCGAACAGCTAAATATTCCTAACGTGCAGATTGTCGATGAATCTACCGCCGCCGCGTTGGGCTACGCTGTTAAACGTCCTGGTGCGGTGGTTTTGGTAATTGATTTTGGTGGCGGGACGTTGGATCTTAGTTTAGTTCGCACTACTAGCATTACCGCCGAACAACAATCTATAAAAGCGGAAGTGATTGCTAAGTCCGATGCTTTTGTGGGCGGTATCGATATTGATACATGGATTGTAGAGCGTTATTTGCTTAAAAGCGGTTCGCGGCGAGAGGAAGTAGGCGAAATCGGCTTTATGAATTTGCTAGAAGTTGCCGAAAGGTTAAAAATTCGCCTTTCTAATGCCCAGTCAGCAAAAGAAGCTTGGTTCGATGATGAAACTTTCATGTCGCACGAGTTGCAGTTGCAAAGAGACGAATTGGCAGAGATTTTAGAAAAGCATCAGTTACTCGAACAATTGCGAGATTGTATAGATGAAGTATTGGCGATCGCTCTTTCTAAAGGAATCGGCAAAACAGACATCGAACAGGTGTTGTTAGTTGGGGGAACTTGTCAAATTCCGGCGGTGCAACAACTTGTCAATGCCTACTTTGGGCGGGGGCGGGTGAAGTTAGACAAGCCTTTTGAAGCTGTAGCACACGGGGCGTTAG
>JAPJOW010000058.1 GCA_030826005.1 Aliterella sp. RAGGC_92 | reverse complement strand
TTTTAGAGTTTTAAACCTTGTGTTCAAAAAATAGCTACAAGGTTTAGAAGTGCTTTGCAGCAGTGTTTTATATATTAAAAGCATATAAATATTGTGTATAGCTTATTAGTTTTGTTAAATATAACTAGAGAAAAGTAGTATTAATCTTTGCAGCTAGTTTATACATACACATACAAACTTAGCAGTAAGTTTACATTAGCTGGGCAATTTTACTGAGATTAAAAATTGATAATAAATACCAACATTTCAGCAAAATAACTGAGCTTTTATTTTATAAGCCAAGCTTATTATGAATGTAGATGAGTATTTCTTACTAATAAATCTTCAATTCATATAAATACTATGCAGGGTTACATCAGCCGATTAGCAATAGCGATCGCAGCAATTAGTTTTGCCATACCGCAGCCAACTAGCGCTATGCCCGTAAACTACTCAATTAGCGACCTTAGCAGTTTGACACCAGGTGGATACGTGCGGGCTACTGGAGTCAATAACTTAGGGCAAGTAGTTGGGACTTCCACTACTAGCAAACGCTACTACAACAACCATGCCTTTGTGTACGCGGCAGGTCAAATTAAGGATATTGATACTTTTTCCGGCGGTAAGTACAGCTACGCCCAAGATATCAACGATTCAGGTCAAGCGATCGGTTATTGGACAAACCCAAGCGGCAACGATCGCGCTTTCCTTTACAGTGAAGGGAAAGTAACCAATATCGGCAATAGCAACAAAAATGTCTACGCCAAAGGCATTAATAATTCTGGGTTAGTAGTCGGCTACTTTGACAACGCCAGCAATGACTCCCATGCCTTTTTGTACAGCGATGGCAAGCTAAATGACCTTGGTACGCTTGGCGGTAAAGATAGTTATGCCAACCAAATCAACGATTCCGGTCAAATAGTTGGTTATTCAAATACTGTTAGCGGTCAATATCGCGCATTCCTTTACAGCAGTGGGAAAATGACTGACTTAGGTACTTTAACAGGTGGCGATCGCAGCGAAGCCAACAGTATCAATAAATCCGGTCAAGTAGTCGGGACGGCAACTACAGCAAATGGAGACTCCCACGCCTTTGTTTACAGCGAGGGCAAGATGATTGACCTCGGTACATTACCCAAACAAGCAAACAGCATTGCTTACGGAATTAACGATTCCGGTCAAATAGTTGGTAGTTCTGGCAATAACAGAGGTACAAGCACCGCTTTTATTTACAGCGAAGGCAAGATGATTGACCTCAATAGCTTGCTTCCTGCTAATTCTGGCTGGTTTTTAGCCGAAGCCCATGACATCAATAATCGCGGTGAAATTACGGGTACTGGCGTATTTCATGGCAAAAATAGTGCTTTTTTGTTGTCCCCTACTGATAAATAAAATTATGAAACGTTTATTTGCGATCGCTAAAACTGTACTTGCGTGCTTGCTTCCCCTCGCCTCCCTAGCTCAACCTGTATTAGCTAATGAGACATTGCAAGGTGTTTACTACGGTAACCAGGGCTGGGAAATGAACAAAGTGCAAGCCTTAGAAAGTTGGCAAGGCAAAAAGACTGCTGTAGTCAACTCATTTACAAATTGGTGCAACCAAACACAGGCTTTAGACAACTTATTTGACCACCAACTAAATTACATCTGGAACAATCAGAACATTCCCATGATTACTTGGGAGCCAGTTCTGTGTTCTTCTACGCCTAGCAATATTGAAGTTCTGATCGCTAAGGGCAAGTATGACACTTATATCAAAAATTGGTCTACTCGCTTAAAAACATTCCTCAGTGGAGCAGATGGTATTTACAATACTAGCGACGATCGCCGCGCCTATATCCGCTTGGGTCACGAAATGAACGGCAACTGGTATCCTTGGAGTGCTGCGGTAGGCGGTAATAATCCCAACGACTACATTAATATGTGGAAGCGTACCAAAGCTATTTTTGATAGCAAAGGACTAGATGCCAAGCATTTGCAATGGGTTTGGTGCGTAAATAATACTGATGTCGGCGGTTATAGCGCTGAATCTTATTATCCAGGGGATGCGTATGTAGACTGGATTGCGATCGATGGCTACAACTGGGGTACGAGTCAAAATTGGTCGCGTTGGGAAACTCCCGAACAAGTTTTCGATCCAATGGTCAGCCGCTTGCGGGCAATAACAAACAAACCCTTGACAATTACGGAAGTTGCCAGTACCACAGCAACAGAGGCGGGTACAGATATAACAGCTAAATCGCAGTGGTTAACAGATACATTTAATTATGCGATCGCCCAAAATATCAACATGATTATCTATTTCAACGAAGATAAAGAGACAGATTGGGCTATTTTTGGTGGCACTAGAGGCGATAGCAGCTTTACTTACAACTCGCAAATCTATATAACCCATACAGGCTACAGCAACTCAGTGGGTGCGAGTAACTTTGTTGCTCCTAATAGCGCCGATCCGCGCTTAATTACCGACGCTCAATTTGCCGGACAATAGAAGTAAGTTGTGCAACAGGTTATTGCACAATCGATTTTTGTTCCTACGCTTGGGCAAATGTCTTTAATTTTTGAGATTTCATCTTTTACTTTTAGTGATGGTATTGTCAGGGCGCAATGATTGCGCCCCTACGAGAACTTGTATATTCTAACGATCGCTCGTCACCCAAAATTTGCCCGAATTATCAGACATCATTTGTGTTTGGGGTTTAGCAATAGTCGGTAAACCGCGTCCAGAATTTCCCGAAGCGATCGCCTTCCACCAAGGAGATTTGGCGTTACGATTTGGCTGAACTAAAGGCTGCTGCGTTGCTGAGTACAACAATGATTGCAAAATTGTACTATTGGTACTGCTAGTAAAACCGATCGCAGTTTTTCCAGTTTTTTCATAGAAGCCCTCGTAAAATCCCAGCAATGGGTTATATAAGTCCGTCGTTGCTGCTGCTAATTCTTGAGTATATTTATTGTCTGGAACTAAAGCTTGAAAAGCAAAAGCAACTGCTGTACTCACCAATCGCTCATCGGGTGCGGGTTCTCCGTCATCTCCCACAGCTACCCAAGGCTTCCCTTGAGCGATAATTGTGCTGTGAATAGTGTAAGGTTTGCGATCGATTAGAGTAGTAGCGGAGGCGGTGAAGGTTTTGGTTTGGCGGTAACGTTCGGCTTGCGCCATTAATATTGGCTCAAACAGCGATCGCATTTTTGGATCTAACCCAAATTCTAACCCGTACAGCAAAAAAGGATCGCTAACTGTATATTGGTTTTTGGCATTAGTATCGCTGCGGCGGCGTTGCAATGGAACTTTCATTCCTTCAACTTCCGCCATTTGATATTCTCCACCTACAGCAGATTTATTTACGTCAAAGCCCCACAATTGAAAAGCACGGGCGGCGTATTCTTCATAACCCAAGCGAGTTTCGGGGTTGACGCGGGTAAAAAATCGCCCGTCATCATCTTTAGTCACGTTAGCGCTAGATAATATCCCATCGCGCACGACTCGCAAATACGACCAATCGAGGACAATTTTATCGACAGCAGTTGTATATTCAGGGTGAAAAGTCTTTAAGTTGTAGAGTGCTGCTAACATCCGCCCCACATCTAGAGCCGACCAGCCAGTACCTTCGGGAACAGAGTTTCCGCCGTAGTCTACAGGTTTAAGCAGTCGCGTATCGTAACCGCGATTGGGCAATTCTCCAGCAAATAACGGCAACTTACCCAAAGCTGCTAATAAATGCCGCACCCGATAGTCAAATTTCTGTGCGGAAATAATATCGAGCGATCGCGCGGCGTGGAGTGCGGCTAAGTAATCTCCTAGTCCCCACAAAGTTGCGCCTTTAAAGTCACTGCGATCGTCTATCAACCCATTTTTATTATGATAATTAGTATCAAAATACTGCCAAGCTGCTGTTGCATAACGCTTTTCTACAGCACTTAGGGGTTTAGCTAGTTTGATATTAGCAGTATTAGGCTTACCAACTGCGGCAATTGGTTCAACAGCAATTTCTAATAACTTAGGCTTAGTAGGAGTAGAATTAGCCGGAGTTGAAATAGTGACTTGGGCATTAGGACTAGGGGCTTCTGCTGGTGGAGGGGTATTTTCCCCAGGCGTACCAGTAGAAACGCTCACACCATTAGACGCAATTAAAGGACGATTCCCTCTAGCTTTGTAGTACAAAATCTCCAAAATTAGCCCGTTGGTATTAGCTGTTAAAGCCTTATTTGGTTGTTTTGTTTCTTCATAAATTCCAGCGTAGTAGCCGCTATCTTCAGGGCTGCGGAGGTCTTTGACTGCATCAAAAAGTTTTTGAGCGTAAGCATTATCTGGGTAAAGATAGCGCCAGCCAAAAGCAGCTTTTGTACTGATACTACGCAGTTGAGGATAAGGTTGGTTAGTATCGGTAATGGTTGCCCAAGCTTTACCGTTGGCATAAACAGTGTTATAGAGAAAGTAAGGAGCTTGGTCAATATTATCTTCTGTAACTGCTGTTAGCTGCCCTGTCTCGTCATAGCGGCGTTTTTGAACTTCCAAGACTCTCGCAGCATAATCGGCTAAATCGCCTTGCAGACCAAATTCAATTCCATCTAGGATGTAGGACTCGCTAACTACATAGTTATTAGCATTTGTGCTTTGAAAATCGCGAGTATCAACAGGGATTTTTATGCCATTGATTTCAACTAAAGTAAATGGTTCAAAAGCGATCGCTTTATCGGCTTTAAAACCCCAGCGTTCGTAACCTCTAGCGGCATATTCTTCGTAGCCCAAACGACCTTCTTGGACTAAAAGCGTACTTTTATCAGCTTGAATCGTTGCTCCTTGCAATTGTCCCTTAGCAAGCGATCGCCCTATTTGCCATTTGGTAACAATACTTGTTAGCCAATCATTATATTGAGGATGGCAAGAACGCACAACATCAAATGCTGCTAGTAACCGCCCAATGTCTAACGCCGACCAACCAATTCCGCGCTCTACTGGATTGTTGCCATAATCGCTCATTTGAGCATTAGATGTGTTGTAGGCTTTATTTGGTAAAGTATCCTCAAACAACCTTAGTCCGCTAAGTGTAGTCAAAAATTTATTCAACCGCGCGTCAAAGTCTGATTGATCGATCAAATTCAACCACCGAGCGGAATTGAGCGCCATTACATAGTTACCCACATCCCAAAGCGAAGTCGAGGGATAACCACCTGTGGCATTAGTAAGTCCGGTTGCAGGTTGATAGTTTTTGACAAAATATTCCCAAGAAGCACGAGCATAAGTTAGTTCGTCAGGGGTAAGAGAAACGGTAATATCGCTACAGCTATTTGGGGTAGAGGTAGGACTAGCATTTTGCGCTAAAGATTGGGTAGGAACATACAACAAAAATTGCAGTAGCGTCCCAATCAAAAATAAAGCAATCCATCTCAACCGCTTTGATTGGCGGTGTTTTTGCATCATGATTAAGTAGATTTTTGGTAATTGTTAATTAACGTAGGGGCGCGGCGTTAGGGTTTGCTTACCCCAGCCCAAATAGTTAGGGGTTTTCCTACTTGCTTATAGAGCAAGCTTTCTAAAATCACGCCATTGTTATTAGCAGTCAAAGAGCGATTTGGTTGCTTGAGCGTTTCATAATAGCCGTTGTACCAACCACTATCTGATTTGAGGTTTGTTTGCACAAAATCGACCAAAGAGCGGGTGTAAGTAGTGTTATAAAGTACGTGCCAGCCGATCGCAGCTTTGGCGCTAAGGAAGCGCAAATCGTTGTGTTTTTGGCGAGTATCAGAGATCGTTGCCCAAGGTTCGCCGTTGACAAATAAGCTGCTGTAGACAAAATAAGGCGGTCGATCTAAGTTGTCTTCTGTAACGGCGGTTAATTGTTTGGTTGCTTGATAGCGAGCCTCTTGAGCGGCTAAAACCCTGTCGGCATAAGCTTTAGGCAAGGCTTGAAACCCGGTTTCTATGCCATCTAAGATGTAGGGTTCGCTGAGTACATAGTTATTCGCGCCTGATGATTTGTAGTCGCGGCGATCGTAGGGAACGCCCTGTCCGTAAAGATTGACAAAGGCAGTTGAGGAGCGATCGCCTAATGCTTTACTAACATCCAATCCCCACAACTTCAAGCCATAAGCAGCATAATCTTCATAACCTAAACGCCCTTCTTGGTTGTACTGTTCTTTGCCATCCACCACCGCAGTACCGTACATCTGCCCGCCAGAAGTCAGACGTTTGACTTGCCAATATTTCCAAACTGCGGCGGTTTGCCCTTGGAATTGCGGATACTTTGCGCCAACAATTTTGAGCCAAATTGCCATTCTGCCTAAATCGATCGCTGACCAACCAATTTCGGCGCGTTTGTCTAACTTTCCGTAATTAACAGGAACGAGAGTTTTGGCATTGTATACTTTGTTAGGCAATTCTTTTTTGTATAAAGGCATAGATGCTAAAGTTTTCAGCATCTTGCTCATTTTGGTTTCAAACTCAGCTTGGGAAACAAGATTGAGTTCTTTGGCACTAACTAAAGCTGCAATCCCCGCCGCTTGATCCCACATCGTTACCGAACTAAACTTGTCGGCGGAATTAACTAAGCCAGTTTCATTATTCCAGTTGCTTTGAAAATACGACCACGCAGAAGATGCGATCGCCTTTTCGGCTGCACTTAAGCTGCCAACACCAGGCGCAACGTAGGCAATTTTATTAGCTATAACGTCAGGACTTACACTTTGTCCGGGTAGGACTACGGATTTTGCGTCAAGACTAGCAATTGATTCAGCTTGGGGGGCAGTTTCTAGAGAAGTCATTACTGATTTGGTAGCTGTTTTGGTAAGCTGCTGCGACCAAAAGTTTAGACCAGAAATCGCGATAACTGCTGTCACGACTCCACCTACAGAAGCTAACCAGGAGAACTTTGTCGGTGGTGGTTCAAAATCAAAATTCATTAAGAATGCTACCTTGTTTATAAATGTAAGTTTTTGTTGCTTTTAGTATTCCCCCTCATGTTTCCCAGCTTTTTGGATTAACTAACATTAATTTCGACTAAAACTTAAATCGCAGTTGACTTGTTAAAGTGCGACCGTTGTAATCATCAGCACCCGCATTATTTTTAACGTTAGAAAAAGCATAGCCAAGGTCTGCTTCTACATTGGGTGAGATTTTCGCCGTACACCGAGCTTGGTAGTCATTAGCACGATCGAATCTTCCTTGCAGTCGTTGTTGACCTAAAGTAGCAGATAACCGACAGCGCAAAAACTCAAACACATCGCCTTCCCAAGCCAATTCAGCGTTATAAACCAAAAAATCTGGCGGGGAGAAATAGCCGCTAGTAGTTTCCAAATTGCGATCGTAACTCCAGTTAAATAAGTTAGCAGCTACCGAAAACTGCCCAAACTTGCGCTCTAACCTGCTAAAAAGCTGCCGTTCGTCGTTGCCGTCATTGTATTTACCCAAGCGATAGGAAGCAAACAAGCTAGTATTAGAGTCTATTTGCCAGTATAAGTCAGGCCCCAATCGCCAAGCGGTAATTTGATTATCTAAAGTTCGGGCATTACTTTTGTAGGGTGCTTGTTCTAAATATGCCGATACCACCAAACCCGATCGCAATTTACCTGCCGGAGTCACGTTTACGCCAATAGGCAACTCGACCTTGGCATTGAGATTAATAGCTGTAGGCAAACGGTCGAATAAATCGACTCCTAATGCTGTTCGCACAGTCACTTGCTCGATTTTTCCTTCCCAGCCAACTTGAAAGGGAATATTGGTAATTGATTCCACTCCTGGTTGCTCAAAAGAGTTAAAGCCCGTTTTAAACGTAATTTTATTGCCATTTGGCAAGCGAAACTGCGCCGTTGGTTCAATAAATCGATTGTGTTGCTCGATATTATCTAAACTGTTGCGAAAATCGATTTGCAAACTGTCCCATACAATCGGCGTAGTGGGGTCTGTTTCTACTGGAGGCGTTGGTGGTTCTGGTGGTTTTGGTGGCGCAAGTTGCAAGCTAGGATTAAAGTTTTCCGGTGCAGCAATCAAAAACGGTTGATGGCGTAACAAAGGTGAGGAACTTTGGAGCTCGTTTGAGTAAGAGTTATCTAAATTGGGCATAGAAGTGTTGAGCTTGGCATCCTGACGGAGTCCAGTTTCAGGTAGTTGGGTAGCAGCCTGTAACTTGGCTGTAAATAATAACCAAATGCCTAAACTTCCTATTCCCCATCCCAGCCATCGCCCGGTGGATACACTACGCCCGGAGAAAGAAAAATTAGCTAGAAAAATATTTAGCATCGCTTTACAGTAGGGTTTGTAAGAAAAAAGTGCGATCGCAGCATTAGCAACCAGGTTTGAGAATAAGTAGCCAAAGAGCTTATGGAATGAAAATTCCTTTGACCTTTGAGCTTTAGTTTTTATATTTCCCAACCTATGGGTAAAAGTTACTTTTGCGCGCTGTATTTTTACTTGATGAGGGAAATGAATAGTTTGGTAAAGCAAGGGACACGAGCGATCGCCAGCACCTTGAAACGAAGCGAGAATAATTTTGCAACGTGCAATAGCTGCACGGGAACACCTAAAGGGCAAACCAAAGCTAAGTTTTTGGCAGTCTTCGCCCACAAGTTAAGAATGCCCTCAAACCCAAAATGAGTTTAACTTTGTTGCTTGGCGATCGCCCAAAGCCATTATTATGCAAATTTTTCAGTAAACCTCTAGATAGAATTTAAGAAAGCCCCCGTACGTCTCCTAATTTGGGGGGACTTTGCCTTGCTAACAGTTCTGGATAACAAACCGTAGATTTCTAAGCCGGACAACAGTAATCAACCGTTCTTCTAAACCAAGAAAGCGCGATCGAGAGTTTCTTTCACAAACTGGTAAATCTCTGGCTCATCTAATGCTCTCGATCCAGCAACATTAAGATTTAGTATTTCAAACTTTAAAATAAACAATTGAAATTGATTAACAATATTACTGAAAGTTAGGTTTTTATGTAGATGTATATAGGGCTTTTTATATTTTTTAGCTAACTCAACAGTTAACAAAGTCCCTGCAAAAATTTCTTCAGCAATTGAAAATACTACAGTTCCATCAGAATCGCGGACATTCCATTGAGTCCGTTCGCAATACTTAGATGATGGCGTTTCAGTTAAGTTATAGCGTGGAGGAAGAATACCATCTTCGGCTAAACGTCCTTTAGGACACCAACCTCCATGAGAAACTTGGTTAGCTATAGCCCAATCAAGCGCTGCGCGGTCTGCTCCCGTCTGACCACCAGAAACTATTTTTAAGTTGGGATCTAATAATATTCTTGTTTCCATCCGTTCTACCCCTTTGCGATCTAGCTTTTCTCTGTTGCTAACATCCTCGTTCATAACTAAATATTGTTGTGGTAGGAGGAGAAATAGCCTATTAATTGTGACGACAGCAATACAGTCTCGCGAGGGAGGAAATCAAACGCCTGTTTGATAAACTGAGAAACTAAACCTAGTCAATTGTAGAAACTGTGAGTAATTAAATGCGATCGCCTTCTATAACTAAAACTTCCAAGTCTTCCCAATGGCGAACGCTGCTGGCTGATAGTCTGACTATATTCTGGGGCGATTGGTTAGATTTGCGCGTCCGCGTTACTCAAGTAGCCGCTTCAGGGTTAATTTCTCCGCTTATATATATTTTGGCTTTTGGTTTGGGGTTGGGTAGTTCGTTGCCTAAACCCGCCGTTGGTGACAGTTATTTAGAATTTATTTTGCCGGGAATGGTGGCGCTGTCTTCTATGACTATAAGTTTTGGGGGGACGACTTTTTCTATTTGTGGCGATCGCTTATTTACTAAAAGTTTTGAAGAATTGCTCTTAGTCCCTATTCATCCCTTGGCTTTGCAAGTAGGTAAAATGCTGGCGGGAATTGTCAGAGGCTTGATGACATCAGGTTCGGTAATTCTGGTCGCTGTATTATTTACAGGTAAAATTTGGAGCTTTCTTAATCCCTTATTTTTATTAATATTGATACTCAATTGTGCGGTATTTTCAGCTTTGGGGGTAATTGTGGGGCTAAACGTACAATCGATTGAAAGTGTGGGTTTGTACAACAACTTTGTCATTGTCCCCATGTCATTTTTGGGGGCAACATTTTTCGATCCGGCTACTTTACCTATAGCGTTAAAAGCCGTAGTTTATCTATTGCCTCTAACTTATACAGCTATTGGACTCCGGGCGGCGGCTTACTTACCTGTAAGTCAGTTTCCTTGGTATAGTATCCCGATATTGCTCGTAAGTGCGATCGCCCTTTCTTTGATCGGAGCGCGTCAGTTTGCAAGTCAACAAGATTAATATTTATACTTCTGGTTCTATCCCCAAAGCTCTTAGTTGCGCGGCTAGTCTTTCTGCTTTTTGAGCCTCCGCATTCGCTCGTTCAGCTTCAGCATTTGCTCTATTAGTTTCAGTATTTACCTTTTGTGACTCTATTTCTGCTCGTTCCGCGCCAGTAAGTAATAAATTGCCTTTAGCGTCCCACCACCGCAGCCAGGGTAACTCGGTGTTGTAATAAAGTCCTTGCCAAATGCCTAATTCTACGCCAAGTTGTGGAATAAAGTAATGTCCGCGATCGTTTGCTGCTAGGGGTTGGTAGGAATTTTCAATTAAGTGATAAACTTCTACACTTGCTTTTTCCACTTCATAAATGCCGTAAAATGGCACTCTAATTCCTTGCTCGTATACCCAAAACTTGCCTGTAACTGGAGTGCAATCGCGTTCTGCTGCACCATTACCACTGACAAATTCTAAAACAATTAAGGGTGCAACATATTCTTGCCACAACACATAAGAACGCCGCATTTGACCTTTTAGAGTTGGGGGTACATGAGGCACATAAAACCAGTCTGGGGCTTCTGCACCCCTTTCAAAAGGTTCTGTCAAGCGCCAATAAATCCCGCTATCTTGACCGATACAATATTGCCCGTTGGGATGGATTTGTTGCAGTATCGGTTCAATTGAATCTGTCAGCAGTACGCTTTGAGGATGTTCTTGAAAATTCTTCACAAATGTACCGTCTGACTCTGGTAGCTGCGTGTGGTCTGGTAGAGTAATTGGCGGCTGGATGATTCCTGTCACGATTAGCATCCTCAAATGGTGAGTTTAGGTTTATTTTAGCTAGTGCGATCGCTCCTCTGCGAGTTCAGCAAAATTAATACTATATTTCTACTATTTGCTTAAACTGTGGATCTTCTCTAATTGGATCGAAAATCCTTTCAGATTTTATATGTTTTTTAATTCTACGCGGACTCATTTGCACAGCTTGTTTTAAAGTTTCAATTGCTAAAGCCCTATCATTTTGACTCACATAACAACAAGCTTTGGAATATAACGCATAACGATAATTAGGATAAATTTGCAGTGCTTTTTCACAACAATCAAACGCTTCCTCGTAGCGTTCTAGTTTACATAAGGCAAAACCTTTCATAGACCAATCAAGCTCATTAGCTGCCTCAATTTGAATGATTTTACGATAAGACTGGAGGGCATCTTCATAACGCTTCATATCTTCTAGCACTTTAGCTTGACCGAACCAAGCCAAACAATAGTTTGATTGAATTTGAATAGCCTGCGCGTAACTTTCAAGAGCTTCATAATGTTTTTTTAAGAAATTTAAAGCTCTACCTTTTTCCGTCCACGCACCAGGGTCTTGAGGTTCAAGTTCAATAGCTCGCTCACAAGAAATAATTCCTTCTTCATATCTTTCTAATTCAATTAATACGCAGCCGCGATGACTCCAAACTAGAGCTAAGTCAGATTTCAGTTTAATTATTTTTTTATAACATTCAAGAGCTTCTTCGTAAAACTCTAAGTGAATTAATGACAAGGCTGTATGATGCCAAACTATATAATGTTCTGGATTAAGTTTAGTAGATTGTTTATAGCTATATAATGCCTGCTCGTAGCACTTTAAATTAGATTGACTAACGCCTATACCATACCAGCACAACCAAGCTGATTCATGATTTGGATTAATTTTTAGAGTTTTTTCAAGGCAACATAAAGCTCTTTCGTATTCTTTTACACTTTCAAAAGTTAAGCCTTTTTCAAACCAAGCTTCGTAGTAGTCAGGTTTAATTTGAATCGATTTATCAAAAGCTGCGATCGCTTCTTCATATTTTTGCGCCTGTCTTAACGCTTTTCCCTTCTCATACCAAACTTCGTAAGGCTTGCGTGTTAATCGTTTGAACAAAAAAAGTAAGCCAATAAGGGCTATCAGCAAAATAGCAGAAGACTGACTAAAAGCACTAAATCCAATTGCTATTACTAGAGATGGTACGCCAAGAGATTCAGCAATTGTAGTAGACAAGCTACCCAAAAATAAGCTTAACGGTTTAACAATGAGCAGCAACATGAACAAAAACAAAAGTAATTGGTTGCTAATTTTATTTAATCGAGTTTGTATTTTTATAGGCAACCAAGGTTCAATTACGCCATAACCATCTAGAGAAGGAATTGGTAAAGAATTAATGATAATTACAAATATTTGCAAAAATATTAAGCAAGCAAGAGCCGGAGAAATCCACCAATAATCAGTGTTTCCATAGGTTAAACTAATTTGAAATAGTAGCGCTAAAAGTAAAGTAACGATCGCACTAGCAATTAATCCCGCCACAGAGACGGCGCTTTGCCACCAACGATTGCGTAAACGCCGCGTATCTATATATACGGCTGCTCCAGGTAAGGCAATCCCACCGATGAGCAAAAAAAGTAAAGGTAAAAGTAAACTCAGGTTGATATTTGTATATTTAAGCGGATTTAGGGTGAGATAACCTTTATCTTTAACCGAAGTATCGCCACCCCAATAGGCAACTATGGCATGACCAAATTCATGCAGACATACCGATATAACCCAGCCTATACAGACAAATAGTGAAACCTGCAACACTTTTTTACCCTAACTACAGCTTGTTCAACTGTATTGCAGCAGCTTAGTAATGCCCAGGTAGAATCCACTTAGATAATTTTTAAGATTAGGCGACCGCCATCTAGCTAAATACCTTTGTAAGGGCGTAATGCCTTACGCCCTCGCACTCTACTTACAAAGTACCAAAACCTTTTTTCTTCTTTTCTTTCTTCTTCTTTTTACCCCCAGGATCGCTATAACCGCGCCAGCCTTGTTGCGCCGGACGATTGCCCACTGCGGCGGGGTTTCCCATTCCCCCAAACATTCCGGGCATTCCTGGAAAGCCGCCTTGACTCATTTGCTGCATCATTGTCCGCATTTTTTGAAAATCGCTGACCAATTTTGCTACATCGCTTTCTTTATATCCCGAACCGCCAGCAATTCGCCGCCGCCGACTAGGAGAACTTGCTAGTATATCCGGGTCTTTGCGCTCTTGATTAGTCATTGACTTAATCATCGCTTCGCAGCGCTTTAACTGGGTTTCGCCCTGCTTTAATTGGTCGGAATTGAGCTTATTCATACCGGGAATCATTTTCATAATTCCCCCCAACGAACCCATGTTTTTCAACAATCGCATTTGCTTGAGAAAGTCGGTAAAGTCGAACTTCGCCGAAAGCATCTTCTGTTGCATTTGCTCCGCATCAGCAAGATCGATTTCTTCCTGGGCTTTTTCGACTAGGGTTAATACGTCTCCCATGCCCAAAATCCGCGAAGCCATGCGATCGGGATAAAATGGCTGCAACGCTTCTACTTTTTCCCCTACACCGACAAACTTAATCGGTTGACCGGAGATTTGCCGCACCGAAAGCGCCGCCCCACCTCGACTATCGCCGTCTAATTTAGTTAAAATTGCCCCAGTAATGCCAATTTGCTCGTGAAACGTGCGCGTCAGATTTGCCGCTTCTTGACCTGTCATCGCATCTACTACTAGCAGCGTTTCTTGGGGTTGCACGGCTTGTTTAATCCGTTCTAGTTCTCCCATCATGTCTAGGTCAATTTGCAAGCGTCCCGCCGTGTCGATAATTACGGTATCAACTCCTTGAGCTAAAGCTGCTTCTACACCGCGTTTGGCAATTTCTACGGGGTCAGCATCGCTACCCATTTCAAAGACGGGGACTTGAATTTGCTTACCTAAAGTTACCAATTGGTCAATTGCTGCGGGGCGATAAACGTCTGTAGCTACTAATAGACAGCTACGATTAATTTTTTTGAGATGGAGGGCTAACTTTGCTGTTGCGGTGGTTTTACCTGTTCCCTGCAACCCTGCCATTAATACTATTGTGGGGGCTGTCTCTGCTTGGGCTAAAGGGACGTTGGTTTCTCCCATTACTTCTAGCAGTTCGTCGTAGACAATTTTGATAAACTGCTGGTCGGGTCTAACCCCTGCTACAACTTCTGCTCCCTGGGCTTTGGTTTCTACCCCAGCAATAAAATCTTTAACTACTTGCAAGTTAACGTCTGCTTCCAAAAGCGCGCGCCGGACTTCCCGCAGCGCCTCTTGAATATTTGCAGAGCTAATTTTGTCTTGACCTCGTAACTTTTTCCAAGCAGATTCTAAACGGTCAGATAGTGCATCAAACATAGTTCGTCGAATACGTTTATCAATAGGTGTTTGGCAGACATTAAACTCTTGGCTGCTATATACCAGGTTAAATCGTTTGTTTATCTAATTGCTGACTGCCCCAGGAATCTCTACTAATTGTAAAGTTTTATTAAATTTTTAGTTTTGTAGTTTATGCTACAGAATTTATTTGTTATAGTAAATACATAAGCAAAAAGTTGAAATAACTTCCCCAGAAAAAAGGAATCCAATTATGTCTACTCAAGAACAAGCCCGTGCTTTGATGATGCGCCACCACCACATCGTTAAGAATCGCCAGCAATCAATGCTAAATCGTACCGCTTCGGAAGTAGGTTTAGACGGGATTGAAAACGCCATTGACGATCGCCATAATTCCAATCGCAACAATAGCGATCGCACAGGTAAAGCTATAAATTAGATCCATGCCTATTAGTAGGCTTCTAAATGTCAGCAAAACAATTTAATCTGCTTAAAAAAGCTTGTCGTCAACGGTAACCTATGACGACAAGCTTTTTAGGTTAAAGGCAAAACTTACAGCTAAAAAATTAATTCCGCCAAACTCTCACAGTTTTGTCTCCTTTGTCGCTACCGCTAACTAAAAAGTCTCCTTTGGGACTAAAAGCAATAGAATTAACTACTCCGGTATGTCCTGTAAAAGTACGAATTTCTTCCCTTGTTTCTAAATTCCATAGCTTGATTGTTTTATCTTCACTACCACTAGCTAAGGTGTTTCCCTGGGGATTGAAAGCAACGGAATTGACAAAATTTGTATGCCCGGAGAAAGTACCAGTAGACTTGGCTGTATTGGTATCCCACAATTTAATAGTTTTATCGCCGCTACCTGTGGCGATAGTGTTGCCATCGGGACTAAAAGCGATCGCCCTTACGGGGGCGGAGTGTGCTGCAATTGTATTAACTAATTTTCCTGTTTGCAGATCCCACAGCCTAATTGTTTTATCTTTACCCGCACTTGCTAAAGTTTTGCTATCGGGACTAACAGCGCTGGCAAATACTCCCTCATTGTGTCCTTTAAGCGTATTGAGGAGTTGCCCGGTTTGAGGATTCCATACTTTAATTACACCATTCCAACCACTGCTAACAAGTTTCTGTCCATCGGGGCTAAAAGTTACTGCTCTAACATTTTTTTGCTCTCCGGGAATGGTGCGGAGTAATTGCCCGGTTTGAAGATTCCATAGTTTAATTGTTTTATCTTTGCCGCTAGTCGCTATTTGTCCATTAGGGCTATAAGCAACCGATAAAACTGGGGCGGTGTGTCCTGTCAAAGTTTTGAGTGTTGCTCCAGTTTGGGCATTCCACAACTTTACTGTATTATCATCGCTGGCGGTGGCAAAAGTTTTTTCATCGGGACTAATAGCCACAAACCAAATTCCTTTGGTATGACCATCTAAGCTTTGACTTTGCACGTTTTCCCAATTATTTATCGCCGCTTGATTTCGCGATTGCCATTGGTATGCTCCGTAAGTGCCTGCACCAAGTAATAAAATGCTCAGTATACCTACAGCAAGCGGGAACTTATTTTGGCGGCGAACAGGAGTACTATTAACATTATTCTGCTTGCTATCTAGCATATATTTGTCTCCTAGTTATTGTTTCGTTTGATGTAATGAGAATAGTTTTTAACGGCGTTGTAGTTGTTAAATTATTTACATTGTGGCAATTATATCTTATCGAAAAACAACTATAAAAATAGCGATCGCTATTCTCTAACTCAACTAAATGCAAGCTTGCTAATCAATAAAAGTTTACTAATTTATGAATCTGTGCATCTAGCTTAAGAAGTACTTTAGTAATTAAAAACATTTTATTAGGTACGCAAAAAGGAGAAGAAAGTAATTTTCTCCTCCTTTGATTAGCTTAGGGTGCGATGCTTATTTTAAAATAAGTCTGTGTACTCTAGTTAGAGCCTGCTTCTACAGGAATTTTATTTGCACCAGGTTTGTTGCCATCGGAGGCTAGAGACTCACCTTCAATAAACGAGCGTAGCATCCAAGCCATTTCTTCATGCTGTTCCATCAACCCAGTCAAAAAGTCTGCCGTACCTTCATCGCCAAATTTTTCCGAGCATTGGTCTACGTGTTCGCGGAGGCTACGGATAATTTGCTCGTGGTCATCGACTAATTGCGATACCATTTCTGTAGCTAGAGGAATATTGTCTGATTGCTCTTTAATTGAGCCGTATTCGAGAAAGCCTGATGCTGTACCTACGGGGAAAAAGCCTAAAGTGCGGACGCGCTCGGCTAGGGCATCAATATTAGTTGTTAGGGCTAGGTACTGTTCTTCCCATAACTGGTGTAAGGAACGAAATTGAGGCCCGACTACATCCCAGTGGAATTTTTTAGTTTTAATTAATACCAAATAAGCGTTGGCTAAGTCGTTGTTTAATAGTTCGCTTACGCCCGCTCTTTGTTCTTCAGATAGACCAATATTAATCTTACGCATGAGTTGTTTTTTTACATTTTGCTTCAATACTTAGTGGAACAAATCTATACATAAAAGAACATCAGCCAAAGGGCTGATCGTATTATTCAATTAAGCCAACTTTAGCCCGGTATAGTAGCTTATCACCTTGAATATAACCAGTGTAGCGGACGATAACTAATTCCCCTGGTTGAGCATTTCCTTTGAGAAGCTGGTGCAGTTGCGGGTTATAAGGTACTTTTTCCCCTACGGACGCGATTTGTTCTACTCCCCATTGTTGTAATAATTGCTGCAACGGACGCATTAATGGCAACAATTTTGTAGCACTAAGGTCTGGGTTTTCTTTGACTTTAAACTCAAAGGTGGGCAATTGCAGTATGCAGGATTCTAATACTTGCAAGCTTGCAAGTTGAAACTCTTGCAGTAATGTTTGTTTTTGTTGTTCTAATTGGGCTTGCAGTCTTTGATATTCTTGTTTTAAAAGGTCAGAAGTTCGATCTTCAGTCTGTGGTAGTGCCAAATCCAAATTTGAAAATGTTCTCATAAGAACATTTATGGGTACTTGCAGCACTTGAGCCAGCTTGAGCAGACTATCTACTCGCATTTGCTCAATTTCTCCCTGTCGCAATCGCCTGATTTGTCGTTGGGAAACTCCCGCCGCACTAGCTAAAGCTTTAAAACTGACAATACCCACCTGTTGCATTAATATCTGCAACGAGTGGGTATAATTTGGCTCAGATAACTGGGGCATTATTAGCGCCTATTGAGTACAACTGTTATTCTTCTAACAAGCTTCTCAGCATCCAAGCATTTTTTTCATGCACTTGCATTCGTTGCGTCAATAAGTCCGCCGTAGGTTCGTCGTTTACTTGCTCGACAACGGGAAATATAGATCGAGCCGTTCTCACTACTGCTTCTTGACCTTCTACCAATAAGCGGATCATTTCTGTAGCTTTGGGAACTCCTGGAGTTTCGGCTATAGAGCTTAGTTTGGCGTAATCGCTGTAAGTTCCTGGGGCTGGATAGCCAAGCGCTCTAATTCTTTCGGCGATTAAATCTACCGCTAAAGCGAGTTCTGTGTATTGCGTTTCAAACATCAAATGCAAAGTTTGAAACATTGGCCCTGTAACATTCCAATGAAAGTTATGGGTTTTGAGATACAGCGAGTAGGTATCGGCTAACATCCGCGATAAACCTTCGGCTATGAGCTTGCGGTTTTCGTCATCTATACCGATATTGACTGGAAAAGCGAAACCTTGAGCTTGCATAAATTCTCCGAATTTAGGTGAAAAATAAACGTAGTTCGCTGTTTTATGCCTTTAATAATTGCCTAAAACAAGCTGATTGTAAATTACTCAATCAATCTAGTTATGCTAAGTGCATTTTTAATACAGCACGGGGGGCTTTACGCACTCTAGCTAAAATTGTTTCTTTGCCTAACTTTTGACAAGCCTCGTAGCGATGACAACCAGAAAAGCCATAGTATTGTCCGTCTACTTCTAAAACATCGATAGGTTCGAGTTGTCCAACTTCGGCGATGGACTCCATTAAGGCGGCAACTTTGGCACTGTCGTTGACTCGCGGTAAAGGTCTGTAAATCTGCTGTAGCGGAATCTCTTGTACCTTTATCATAGTGATGCTACTTTTTTACTTCCTCCTATATCGTACTCATTATGACTTCAAGTTGCAACCTTTTAGATTAGATTTAGTCAAATAGTTGAAGAAAATTGGTAACATATCTGCTTTAAGTAATATTTATATGAAATTTCAGCAACGGAACTTATTATCTATCTCTCTAACAGCCCTGTGCTTGCTGGGGATGAGCGCAACATCGGGCAAAGCGGCTTCAACATCTAACGAACAAGAATTAAAAGTAGGTGTAGTACAGCGTTTTGGCGATGAAGCAACCGAGCAATTGCTAGTCGAAGCAATGCCAGGCGATCGCTTAACGATAAATTTTAATAGTGGTACGAAGCCGCAAACTTTACAGTCAACTAGCGTCAAGCTAGAAATAGCCATGCAACCATTGCCAAAGCCGGAGTTGGCGGAGCGGGTTGTTTTGGGAGTATTTCGCAGCTTTGAGACGGCAGAAGAAAGCGCTCAAAGGTGGAAAGCGCAGGGTATAGAGGTAGAAGTTGCTCAACCGGAGCGGTGGGAAGTTTGGGCAAAAAGAGATGTTTACAATACGCCCTTGTTGCGGCGGTTGTTGATGGGTAGCTTGCAAGCAAAAGGTAACAAAATAGCTTATTTAGATAGTAAAGTTTTGCAAGCAGTGCCAAAAGTTAGCTGGGTAGTTAATGGCAATCGCTACAACCGGGAACAGTTAGATATTTCCGCAAGTAAAAATGTGATCAAAGTCAGCCAAGCCGCAAATAAATCCGATGCGATCGCTTATCCCGGACGAATGCGCTTGCAGGGGAACGCCTACGGCAGTTACACGCTAATTAACGAAGTTCCCATCGAAAGTTATTTACGCGGCGTAGTACCCAACGAAATCGGCGCTAAAGCACCTTACAACGCCGTCGAAGCGCAAACAATTATTGCGCGCACTTATGCTTTAAGAAATTTGCGCCGCTTTGCAATTGATGGCTACGAACTATCGGCGGATGTCCACTGTCAAGTTTATAAAGGTTTAAGTGGTGTAGATCCAAATAGCGATCGCGCAATTTTGGCAACCAAGGGACAAGTTTTAACTTATCAAAATCAATTAGTAGATGCTTTGTATTCTTCCACCACTGGCGGCGTAACTGCTAAGTTTAGCGATGTTTGGAATGGAGAAGATCGCCCTTACTTAAAGCCGATAGTTGATTCGGCGGCGAGTGTCTGGAATTTGGCGCGTCAAAGTTTAGCCGACGAGCAAAACTTTCAGCAATTTATTAATATCAATCGCGGCTTTAACGAGGTGGGGTGGAAAACCTTTCGCTGGCGCAGAGAAAGCAGTATAGAGCAGTTGACAAAAGATTTGCAGAAATACTTAGAAGTTAATAGAAGTCCCTATGCTAGTTTCCAAAAACTGCAAGGCTTGCAAGTTGTAGAGCGAAGTCCTGGCGGGAGAATTTTGAAGCTATCAGTGCAAACAGATAGGGGGACGTTTAATTTACTTAAAGATGAAGTTCGCAGCGCCTTTACCGCACCCAGAAGCACTTTATTTTACTTAGAACCAGTAGAAAAAGCTAATAATCCTTTATGGGGATACGCCTTTGTCGGTGGCGGTTTCGGTCACGGTGTTGGTTTGAGTCAAACGGGATCTTATCGTTTGGCGGAGTTGGGGTGGACGAGTAAGCGAATTTTGAGTTTTTACTACCCAGGTACGCAACTTCAG
>JAPJOW010000057.1 GCA_030826005.1 Aliterella sp. RAGGC_92 | reverse complement strand
CGCTTTGTTGCCGTTGGGTTTGGGGGGCAGACCCCCCAAGTCCTGGTTCTTCTTATAAATAAGCCCTGTACTACCTAACTGTTTTTCTTATAGATAAGCTTTGTACAACCTAACTTTTCACCAACACACCATTAAGAAAAATCTCCGCCAACCCCTCCGCCATCTCTTTCATAACTTGGGGAGAAGCATCCGGCTCTATAAGAGTATTATGACTAAACCCAGCCACCACAAACATTCCCAAAAACACCTGCGCCACTAGCTTTGGATTCATCGGGCGATAAATACCCTTATCCATAGCCGATTGAAAAAAACCTTCAGCAACATGAGTCATTTTATCAATTACTTCTAACTGAATGCGATCGCGCAAATCCGGGTGAAATTGCGCCTCCATAAAGCAAACCCGCATTAAATCAGCATTTTTCTTAAAATCCCACATTCTACGCCGCATAACTTGCGCCACCGCCTTGTAACTGCCCATTTCGCTTAATTCCGTTAGCAAGTCGGTAAGAATATCGATCCATCCTTGGGTAGCAACTTCAATTAAGATGGCTTTTTTATTGTCAAAATGACGAAATAAAGTACCTTCCGCTACCCCCGCCGACGAAGCCAACTCGCGGGTAGTAGTACCATCGAAGCCTTTGGCAGCAAACAACTTTATGGCAGCTTTCTTGATGCGATCGCGCGAGGAATCTTCTGATTGAGAAGGACGAGGGAAAACTTGCATATAATTGTATGTTTAGATTACTGCATTGTCTAATATTGCGCCGAGGCAGCCGCAAACTTTAACGGATTTTATTGTTACATCGTACTGCAAACTTTTACCTATGAGTCAGCCGCTTAGTCGTTCTCGTCCGATATCCATACCTTATACATGGTATCGGCTTTTAATTACCTTACTGGTCGTAACGATACTGGGCTGCGGTTTATTTCCAGGAGTTGCGATCGCCCAAGCGCCCCCGGTTAAGGACTCCGCGCTTACCGAAACTCCCCCCAAAGCTAATAGTTCTATTGCACCATACTTCGATCGCGTTGCCGATAGACTGACAGAGTTTCGCCTAGATAACGGCATGAAATTTTTAGTTTTAGAGCGTCACCAAGCCCCAGTAGTATCTTTCCTGACTTACGCCGATGTCGGGGGAGCAAATGAGCCACAAGGCAAAACTGGCGTAGCTCACTTTCTCGAACACTTGGCATTTAAAGGTACGCAGCGCATTGGGACAAAAAATTACGCCGCCGAAAAACCTCTACTCGATCGTTTAGATGTTTTAGCAGCGCAAATCAAAGCCCAACCAGCTACCGAAAAAGCAAAAGTTGCAGCTTTGCAAACAGAGTTTGACAAAGTACAAGCCGAAGCCCTGAAGTTAGTTAAACAAAATGAATTAGGGCAAATTGTCCTGCAAGCTGGGGGAGTCGGCTTAAATGCTAATACTTCTGTTGAAGCTACGCGCTATTTTTATAGCTTTCCTGCCAATAAGTTAGAACTTTGGATGTCTTTAGAATCAGAGCGATTTTTAGAGCCAGTATTTCGGGAGTTCTACAAAGAAAAAGATGTAATTCTGGAAGAAAGACGCTTGCGCGTAGATAATTCCCCCATTGGCACAATGGTTGAGGCATTATTAGACAAAGCCTATACCGTTCACCCCTACAAGCGTCCAACCATTGGCTACGAGCAAGATATCCGCAATCTGACGCGCCAAGACGTGCAACAATTTTTTGATACTTATTACGTTCCCAGTAATCTGACGATCGCTCTTGTGGGAGACGTGAACCCGAAACAGGTACAACAACTCGCTCAAACTTACTTTGGACGCTTTAAAGCCAAACCTTCACCACCAAAATTAAAAGCTGTAGAACCCAAACAAACAGAAACTAGAGAAGTTGAAGTAAAGTTACCTTCCCAGCCTTGGTATTTGGAAGCTTACCACCGCCCAGCAATTACACACCCAGATAATGTAATTTATGGACTGATTGGCAGTTTATTAAGTGATGGACGTACGTCAAGGCTGTACAAGTCTTTGGTAGAAAAGCAACAATTAGCCCTAAATGCTCAAGGATTTAGCGGTTTTCCTGGCGACAAATACCCGAATTTGTTGCTATTTTATGCTCTAACTGCGCCAAATCGCACTGTCGAGCAAGTAGCGACAGGATTAAGAGCAGAAATTGAAAAGTTAAAAACCGAACCCGTGACAAAAATAGAGTTAGAGCGAGTGAAAACGCAAGCAAAAGCGGGATTATTGCGAAGTCTTGATTCTAATTCTGGTATGGCTCAATTATTGCTGGAATACGAAGTAAAAACTGGTTCTTGGCGCAATTTATTTAAAGAATTGGAGAGATTGAGCGCGGTAACGGCGGCAGATGTGCAGAGAGTCGCTAAGGCTACTTTTACACCGGAAAATCGCACAATTGGGCGTTTGTTGCCAAAGGAAAATTAAGGAAAGTATGAAATTATCTGTTAAATGGACGATCGCATTCGTCTCGATGCTGCTAGTTGTATTACTGGGTTTGCCTAGTATGGCAGCTACCGCCCAACATTACGACCAATTGAAGTTTGCACCTTTACCAGAAATAAAGTTGCCCAAGTACGAAAGGTTTGTATTAGATAATGGCACGATCGTGTACTTATTAGAGGATCGAGAATTGCCTTTAGTAAGCGGTACGGCGCTAATTCGCACAGGCGATCGCTTTGAAAGCGCTGATAAAGTAGGTTTAGCGGGGCTTACAGGTACAGTAATGCGTACTGGCGGTACTACGAAGCATTCTCCCGACGAACTCAACTTGCTACTAGAACAAAGGGCGGCTAGTGTAGAAACGGGAATTAATACGACTTCTGGTAGTGCGAGTTTTAATGCTTTAAGTGAAGACTTACCGATGGTATTTGAGTTGTTCAGCGAGGTGTTGAGAACTCCGGCTTTTGACCAACAACAGCTAGAATTAGCCAAAACTCAGGTAAAAGGAGGAATTGCTCGGCGTAATGACAGTCCTGAAGATATAGCTGGGCGAGAGTTTCAAAAGCTGATTTATGGCGATACGAGTCCCTATGCTCGTACAGTGGAGTATGCAACTATCGATAATATTTCCCGCGAGGATTTAGCTCAGTTTTATCAAAAGTATTTTCACCCCAATAATATGATTTTGGGGATTGTGGGCGACTTTAACTCCGCGCAAATGCGATCGCTCATTCAAAAAAACTTAGGAGATTGGAAAGCCAACCCCAAGCTAGTTAAACCCCCTTTACCCGCCGTTTCTCAAGCAAAAACGGGTGGTGTTTTTGTTGTCAATCAGCCCCAACTTACCCAAAGTTACGTGCAAATTGGGCATTTGGGCGGAAAGCTAGATAATCCTGATTACGCAGCCTTAGATGTGCTAAGTGGAGTGTTAAACGGGTTTGGCGGACGATTATTTAATTCCGTGCGATCGCGCCAAGGACTTGCTTATAGTGTTTACGGTGTCTGGAGTCCTAAATACGACTATCCCGGAACTTTCGTTGCTGGCGGACAAACTCGCTCCGATGCTACCGTACCTTTTATTAAAGCGATCGGTGCAGAAATTGAAAGCTTGAAAGCTAAACCCGTAACCCCAGCAGAACTTGCTTTTGCTAAAGATTCAACAATAAATTCTTTTGTATTTAATTTTGAAGATCCAGCCCAAACTTTGTCTCGATTGATGCGTTACGAATATTACGGCTATCCGGCGGATTTTATTTTTCGCTACGAAAAGGGCGTAAAAGCAACGACGGCGGCGGATGTGCAGAGAGTAGCTAAAACCTACCTCAAGCCCGAAAATCTCGTCACGTTGGTTGTAGGCAATACTACCGCGATTCAACCGCCCTTAAATCAACTAGCGACTCAAGTAACGCCAATAGATATTACTATCCCAGGCGCAAAACCTGTAGTTATGAAATAGGTTTCAGCCAACACTCACGATAATCTTCTACAAACTGTCGCATACTAATCGGCGCTCTTTGGAGAATATCTTGAGTATCTGTCGTTAACTTACTTGCAAGCCCTAATTTTGCCGTCGTGTAGATCCCAATCATGACGGCAATAAATTTGATATCTAAGCCTCGTTTGTACATACTGAGGGCAAATCTAATAATTGAAGGATTTGTGTAAGTTATTGGTTTACCTAGGACTTCTGTAAATATTTCTGCAACTTGGTAATAGTCTAAAGCTTCGCTACCTGTAAGATCGTAAGCCTGGTTTTGATGACCATCTTCTGTTAAAGCTTTAACTGCAACGGTGGCAATATCTCGTACATCAATAAAGCTTGTCTTTCCTTTTCCTGCGGGTAAAAATATCTCATTGCGCTCTTGAATATCTTGGCGATGAGTCGTGCTTAAGTTTTGCATGAAAAAGCTGGCGCGTAGAAAAGTGTAAGGAATACCAACAGATTGAATATACTTTTCTACTTTGGCGTGGGGAACAATAGAATTGTTTTGCGCTCCCAGCAACGATAAAAAAACAATCTGTTCGACACCGGATGCGATCGCGCTATCAATAGCTGGATAAATATAGGTTTTTACTTGAGAAAGCGCAGGGGGACGCATCAAAAAGACTTTTTTAACGCCTTGAAAAGCTGGCGCAAAAGTTGATGGTTTTTGAAAATCAAACTCAACATACTCAATATTTGAGTCTGGCGCTGTGTTGCTGTTAGGTTGAAGATTTCTTTTAGCAACTCGGATGTTGTACCCTCCGGCGCTCAGTTGGCGCACAACTTCCGCTCCGACATTGCCTGTAGCACCTGTAATCAAAATCGGATTACCCATAGCTGCGGTTCGTAATAAGTTACTTGACTTAAATTTCTATTGAATGAAAGGTAGAAGCTCGAACTCCTGACGAATCTCTAATAGCGATCGCTCTAGTAAAGGTTCAAAGTCAAGAAAGGGAACAAAATACTGGCGTTGGCGAGTTTTCCGCCACATTGAAATCAATTCAGGTATCAACGGCGGCAATACAAAAAGGATTGAAGCGTAAAGCCACAATACTCCATGCTCTTTGATTAAGTCATCGTACATAACTTTGATAGCAGGACTGATGGTCGGATCTTTGCGCGTGCGGAGGTAATCTTGAAACTTGTAATCGCTAGTCCACCATGTCAGAGGTAGAAGTTTGAGTTCGTCATACATTCCCGTATCGCAGCCATAAACTATATGCGATACATCATGCGCCAACAAAATTTTAGCGAAATCTGGTGGTAGTTTTCGCGGGTCGGTAACAGTTGGATTCACATTGTAATATTCCTCTAATCCTTGTCGAAGTGTCTGAGTACTATTTCTATTTTTATAAACAGGGCGAGAATGCTTGCTCATAATCGACTTTACGATACGCTACTGTTTCGTAATATATAATAGCATCCATGAGCGATGCTACCAAAAAATCACTAGGCAGACCCCGGAGTAACCAATCCCATCAAGCTATTTTGCAAGCGACCTTGGAACTACTATCAGAAGTTGGATTTGAGCGAATGAGTATTGAGGCAATCGCGACTCGTGCAGAAGTCGGCAAAACTACTATTTATCGACGCTACAACTCTAAAGAAGAACTTGTTGCCGACGCAATTGAACACATAAGAGCAGAAGTGATTATTCCTGACACTGGTACACTTTGGGATGACATAGATGGGTTGATTTACAATGCCGCGCAAATAACGCTCAATCCTTTAGGGCAACAAGCGGTTGCCATGATTATCAGCAGCGCCGCCAGCAATTCTCAATTTGCTCGGATTTATTGGACAAAATACTTACAGCCGCGAAAACAAGCCTTTGAGGTTGTTATTGAGCGGGCAAAAATGAGACAGGAAATTGAAGCAAATATAGATCCTGCTTTAGTCTTCGACGCAATGAGTGGAATTATGCTTTATGCACAAATATTTCAGCCCACATCGGAATCATGGGAAGCATACATTCGTCGTGCTTTGCACCTAATTCTGAGAAAACCACTAAACTAATTTTGAATACACTATAAGATTAGCGACGAATGGCAGCATAGATAAAAGCGATCGCCATTGGAATTACAATCGGCAAAGCTACTATAAGCCCCCATTTGCCAAATTTAACCTCTTGCTCTCCATCGCTTTTGAAAAAGAAGAAAACAATCGCCGTCCCCATTACTGCCCACAGACAGCCAAAGGCAATGAAAATAATAAATATTGAATCGTCCATGAGTTTTTTTAACTAAGAATTGGTGGAAAATGCGATTACCCAGGGGGTAGCGCCAAGGGCGATCGCAATTCTAAAAAGTTATATGTCTAACCAGTTTGGGCTGTTATATGATGCTGACTGAATAAGCCCGAATTGCTTCATCTACGGTCGCAATTGTCAGACCGTTTTGTAAAGCTTGACAAATAAGCATTCTGTCAAATGGATCGCGATGTAATGGTGGCAGTGTAGCTAGTTGAATCGTACTACTTTCATCAAGCTCAAGACTAGCAATTTGATGAAGATCGCGCTGTTTGGGTAAGTACGTTTCGGGATGCGCTGGCAGAGGTAACTTGCCTAACTGATACTTGACAATTGCTTCCCAGACTGAAATTGCACTTAGATAAACCTCATTTTCTGGATCGCGGATGACATCTCGAACATCTTTTGATAACTGGGTACTACCACTGATGAACCACAAAAAGATATGAGTATCTAACAAAATCCTCATTTGCCTTCAAATGCACTGAGCAAATCCTCTGGTAAAGGAGCGTCAAAGTCATCTGGAACGGTAAACTCGCCTGCACATAAACCATAGGGTCGTAATTGTTTACTGCTAGTAATAGGTGGCAGTTCTATTTCCATCATTTGTTGTGCAGCTTGTGCGTGTGCCAGCCTCCATAGTTTATTGCTAGTAATCGGTTTAAGTTCTGCGATCGCTTTATCATTTTCAACAATAACTAAAGTTTCCCCTGCCTCTACTTGACGGATATATTTCAACGGGTTGCTTTGTATTTCATCAACAGTAACGTTCAACATTTAGATTCCTCAGTACAAATATCCGTGAAAGTGTTTTAACAAAAGCTCTGGTAGTTTGGTCTACTTGCTATTTTATCTAGTAACTAACCAGCAAAAAGGGCAGGCTACAAAAAGCCTACCCCAATTAAAAATTTGTTTTTATCGATTGTTTTCAAATTTCAACTACAAACATCCTTAAGGAGCAAGGGCATTACCGCGAATCAAACTACCAAGAGTTTTAGCTGTAATTTTGAGTTGGGTAAAAGGATTTGCTGGAACTACGGTTTTATACAAGTAACTATCAAACGTTAGCTTCTGTACGTCCATATCCGCGCACATTTCAACAAACGCCTCGCGCGTAGCATCGGTGCGGTAAAACACTGACTGTAAAATGTCCAAAACTTTGTAAGTCAAACCGTACTTTCGATCCCAACGCTTGAGATAAAGTTTAAGATCGCTTTCGGTAGGAATTTTTGCGCCACTATTGGAAACTTCAATAATGGTTTCCGCGCACATCCGCCCGGATTTTGCTGCAAAATAAATCCCTTCGCCCGAAGACTTGGTAACATAACCCGCCGCATCGCCGACTAAAGCCACTCTACCTACTACGCGGCGGGGTCTTGGATGTTCGGGGATGGGGTGCGCTTCAACTTTGATAATTTCGCCGCCAACTAACTTTCTAGCAGCGCGAGCGCGGATTCCGGCTTGCAATTGCTTGATACTGGCTTTGTGTACCTGCATCGTTCCCGTACCAACTGCTACGTGGTCGTACTTAGGAAATACCCACGCATAGAAATCCGTAGAAACATCATCGCCTACATACATTTCCGCTAGGTCGTTGTAGTAGTCCATTTGCGCTTGAGGTAAACGGATGCGCTCTTGAAAAGCGATCGCATAATTATAATCCCCCGCATCAATCTCTTTAGCAATGCGTGAATTAGCCCCATCTGCGCCGATAATTGCGTCTACTTTCAAAGACTTGGCTACACCTTGCGCGCCACCTTCATTGTGGTCTACATAGTGGATGGTATAAGGATCGTTATTATTAGCAGGAATATCGAGTTTGTGTACGGTGGCATTAATTAATTTTGCCCCCAAACTTGCGGCGCGATCGCGCATAAAGCCGTCTAACACTTCCCGGCGGCACATCCCAATATATTCGTCTTCATTAACCAAATTAATATCTACTTCGCGGTTAGAAGGCGAAATCATTTTCATTTTCCGCACCCGGCGGTCAATGATATGTGCTGGCAAATCAAACTCGCTGACCATACATAAAGGAATCGCACCACCGCAAGGCTTGGCGTTATCTAGCTTGCGCTCGAACAAAAATGTTTCAATTCCTGCTTTCGCTAATGTTTCCGCAGCAGATGACCCTGCGGGACCTGAGCCAACAACAGCAACTCGTATCAAAGCTTTTCTCCCAATCTTCTACAGCTAGGAAAGAATGGTATCACGTACTTTTTGCGCTTCCACCTTAAAAATCGCCAGATCCGCCTATTTTGCAATACAGCTTAACAACTCCATATAAAAGTTAAGTAACGATCTGCAATTATAGGTTGCAAATTTTGTATTCTTGACGTTAATGTTTTCCACTTTCCGGATCTATGTTATAAAAACTACTGTATCCCTATAGATAAACCGGGAATTACAAGCTAAGAATCGAAGGCGATCGCAATATCGAGTTGAAGGATAATATTATTCGCGCCTTTAGACTTAACTCCTTCTACTGTATAAAGAGGTCTTGCTGTGGGCATTGTTGTTGAGAACGTCTCCAAAAAGTTTGGCAGTTTCCAAGCCGTCGATCGAGTGAGCTTAGAAATTAAAAGCGGCTCTTTAGTTGCTTTACTAGGCCCGTCAGGATCGGGTAAATCAACTTTACTGCGGCTCATTGCAGGGCTAGAAATGCCCGATCGCGGCAAAATTTGGCTGACGGGTAAAGATGCAACAGAGCAAACCGTCCAAGAACGCAATATTGGTTTTGTATTTCAACACTACGCTTTATTCAAGCATCTCACGGTGCGTCAAAATATCGCCTTTGGTTTAGATATTCGCAAGACAAGCAAAGTTAAAGTCAAAGCGCGGGTAAATGAATTATTAGAATTAGTACAATTAATGGGACTTGGCGATCGCTATCCATCGCAATTATCCGGCGGTCAAAGGCAGCGAGTAGCCTTAGCTAGAGCCTTAGCGGTTCAACCCCAAGTATTACTTTTAGACGAACCTTTTGGCGCTCTTGATGCCAAAGTCCGCAAAGATTTAAGAGCTTGGCTAAGGCGATTGCATAACGAAGTTCACGTCACAACAGTATTTGTAACCCACGACCAAGAAGAAGCGATGGAAGTAGCGGACGAAATTGTCGTTATGAATAAAGGCAATATCGAACAAATAGGCACTCCCGCTCAAATCTACGATCATCCAGCTACAGCATTTGTGATGAGTTTTATCGGCCCTGTCAACGTTTTGCCCAGCAACTCGCGAATTTTTCAAGGTAATGGCTTTGACTCGGCGCACTCAGATGTCTTTTTACGTCCGCAAGATGTCATTGTCGAAAGAGAAGCAAATGGTACTACCGTCCCTGCTAGAGTTAGTCGGTTAATTCATCTGGGTTGGGAAATCCAAGCAGAACTAACTTTAGATGACGGTCAAGTAGTCACCGCTCACCTGACCCGCGAACGATTTGACGAATTGCATTTAGAACCGCAACAGCGAGTTTACGTCAAGCCCAAGGATGCTAAATCATTTCCGTTGTACTATTCAATTTAATAAAGCTCTAGCCTTGTATTTAATTGAGTAGTCAATTCCAAACATGATCGATCTGCGTTTGTCTGTTAAAAAATGGATCTCTATAGTCAAATTTTTAGGTTTAACATCTATCTGCTGTTTGCTAGTAATTAGCTGTAACGGTCGTCCAAATACAACTCAAACTACTCCAACCAACACTCGTTTGAGCGTGGGAACAACTTTAAGACCGCGCACCTTAGACCCGGCGGATAATTACGAACTCGCGGGTAATAATGTAATGACAAGTTTGAGCGATCGCCTGTACACCTACAAGTTAGGCACGAGCGAACTCGAACCCCAACTAGCAACGGCTTTACCAACCGTTAGTCCTGATGGCTTAACTTATGTAATTCCTCTGCGTCAAGGAGTAGTTTTCCACGACGACACGCCGTTTAATGCCGAAGCTATGGCATTTTCGTTAAATCGATTTATTAGTAATGGTGGTAAACCCGCCGCGCTGCTGTCGGATGTGGTGCAATCGGTTACAGCCTCGGCAGATTACGAACTGACAATCAAACTCAAAAGTGCGTTTGCGGCGTTTCCTTCTTTACTAGCTTTTCCAGGAATGTGCGCGGTTTCTCCCAAAGCTTACGAAATTGGCGCAGGTAAGTTTAAGCCCGGTATTTTTGTTGGTACAGGCCCTTATAAATTAGTTCAATTTTCGCCGCAATTAGTCAAAATGGATGCTTTTCCTAAGTATTGGGGAGCAAAACCGCCGACTACAGGCGTTGACATTCAAATTCTTAGTAGTTCGGCTAACTTATACAATACCTTTCTTAAAGGTGGAGTAGATATTGCCTATCAAACCTTTAGTCCCGATCAAGTAGAAAGTCTCAAACAACAAGCAAATCAAAAGGGATGGCAAGCATTAGAAGAAAGAAGTAATGTTGTCACCCACATGATGCTAAATATTAAACAAAAACCCTTAGATAATGTAGTTGTTAGACAAGCATTAGCCTACGCCATCGATCGCCCGTTAATTACCGAGCGCGTGTACAGAAAGCAAGCAGAAGCGCTATACAGCATGATTCCCAGCACCTTTGACAGCTACGAGCCGATCTTTCAAACCAAGTACGGCGATGGCAATGTAGCTAAAACCAAAGAACTTTTAGCCAAAGCCGGATACAGCGCTAGTAATCCGCTCAAGTTAGAAGTTTTTTATCCCGCCAACTCTTTAACTAGAGAACAAATTGCTAGTAATTTAAGAGAGTATGCCAGCCAAAGACTCGAAGGAATAGTTCAAATTCAACCGCAAGCAGAAGAATCAACGTCATTTTTCGCCAATATCGGCAAAGGACTCTATCAAATAGCTTTATTAGATTGGTATCCCGACTTTGGCGATCCCGATAATTACATTCAACCCTTTTTAGGTTGCACCAAAGGTAGCGAGGCGGGGGGTTGCACCGAAGGCGCAAGTCAAAGCCAAGGATCGTTTTATTATAGCGATCGCATGAACAAACTTATTGCCCAACAGCGCCAAGAACAAAACCCCCAAGCTAGGCAAAAAATCTTCACTGAAATTCAGCAATTAGCAGCCACTGATGTACCCGCCGTTCCCTTGGTGCAAACAAAAGACTATGCTTTTGGTCAAAAAGGACTGCAAGGCTTGCAAATAGACCCTATTTTGAAGCTACCACTTTGGCAAATGAGCAAAGGTTGAAATCATGTCAAGATCCAAATCCCTGCAATATTACATCCTCGTCCGGTTGATGTTAGTACCGCTCATGTTGCTAACAATTACCACCGTTGTATTTTTACTACTGCGAGCGACCCCTGGCGATCCCGTAGATGCGGTGTTAGGAGTCCGCGCCCCGGAAAGCGTCAAACAAGACTACCGCCTCCGCTTGGGGCTACTAGACCCCTTGTGGCTGCAATACGTGCGTTACCTAGGAAGCCTGTTGCGCTTAGATTTGGGAACTTCAATTACTAGCCAAGGCGAAGTAGTTTGGGACACCATCAAGCAATACTTCCCAGCTACCGTAGAACTAGCAGTTTTTAGTATGGCGACAGCTTTAATAGTTGGCATTACCATAGGGGCAATTTCCGCCTCTCGTCCCAATTCCTGGTTAGATGTGGGGGGGCGATTGTTTGGCATTATTACTTACGCCCTGCCTTTATTTTGGGTAGGAATGCTCGTACAATTAGTTTTTTCCGTACAACTAGGCTGGTTTCCTTTAGGTTCGCGCTTTCCCGCCTCAATAGTTGCTCCCGTAGGTTTTACCGGACTTTACACCGTCGATAGCTTGCTCAATGGCGACTTAAGTAGCTTTTTTACAGCATTGTATTACCTATGCTTGCCTAGCTTGACACTAGGGGTATTACTAAGCGGCATTTTCGAGCGAATCGTGCGCGTCAACCTCAAGCAAACCCTCCGCGCCGACTATATAGAAGCAGCCCGCGCCAGAGGCATCGGAGAACGGCAAATTTTACTCGCTCACGCTTTAAAAAATGCTTTAATTCCCGTAGTGACAATTTTGGGATTAACCTTTGCTTCCTTATTAGGGGGAGCGGTACTAACAGAAGTAACCTTTTCTTGGCCGGGACTTGCCAATCGATTATACGAAGCAATTTCCTTACGGGATTATCCCACCGTACAAGGAATATTAGTATTTTTTGCCACAATAGTAGTGCTGGCAAGTATTGCGATCGATATTCTCAACGCCTACATCGATCCCCGAATTCGCTACTAATACTGCTAATTCGCCCCCTTGTCCCTTAATTCCCCAACCAACCAGCTACCGATAATCGCTGAATGCGATAAACTCAAATTACGGGCAGCCAAGTTTTGATTGTCCGCGACAACTTCTTAGAAATAGTGTTTCAGGAAGTGGGTATCTGCCCGCTTTTTTTGTGTCCTAAAATGGCTCACCCCTTAGTTCCCCAAATTATCGAATTGGCGACACCAGTAGCAGAACAATTGCAACTGGAATTAGTTGGAGTAGTTTTTCATACTAATCAAAACCCGCCCGTACTAAGAATAGACATTCGCAATCCCCAACAAGACACTGGGCTAAATGACTGCGAAAGGATGAGTCGGGCTATGGAAGCAACTTTAGACGAAACGAATATTATTCCCGATGCCTATGTATTAGAAATATCTAGCCCTGGGATATCCAGAGAATTAACAAGCGATCGCGAATTTATATCATTTAAAGGTTTTGCGGTCATTGTCAGCGCCTCTAGCCCCCACAAAGGTCAACAAGAATGGATGGGACAGCTAATTGGTCGCGACGATAGTACTGTTTATCTCAATATCAAAGGTCGAGAAGTGTCAATTCCCCGTTCTTTAGTTACCAAAGTCCAGCTAAACGAGCGGCGTTAAATAGTAAAAATTTTTCTATAGAGGTCTTTTTATGTCAATGGTCAGTATTCCCGGACTCAAAGACTTGATTGAAAATATCAGTCGCGAACAAAATTTACCCAAGCATTCCGTCCAAGAGGCGCTTAGAGAAGCTTTAATTAAAGGCTACGAACGCTATCGCCGCGCTCAAAATTTTGACAAACGTATTTTTGATGAAGAATACTTCAATAACTTTGAAGTAGAACTTGATGTTGAGTATGGCGGTTTCCGCGTTTTGGCAACTAAAACTATCGCCGAAGAAGTCAGCGATCCCGATCACCAAATTGCCCTCAGCGACGTACAGGAATTTGAAGCGGAAGCTCAACTTGGTAACGAAGTAATTTTAGATGTCACGCCAGAGAAGCTAGAATTTGGGCGCATGGCGGCGATGCAAACAAAACAAGTACTAGCCCAAAAATTGCGCGATCGCCAGCGCCAAATGATCCAAGAGGAATTTCAAGACCTTGAGGGAACGGTACTCCAAGCTAGAGTGCTACGCTTTGAGCGCCAATCGGTAATTATGGCAGTTAATAGCGGCTTTGGTCAGCCAGAAGTTGAAGCGGAGTTGCCTAAACGCGAACAATTACCTAACGACAACTACCGCGCGAATGCGACTTTTAAAGTCTTCCTCAAAAAAGTTAGCACTGGTCAGCAAAGAGGGCCGCAACTAATGGTTTCTCGCGCTGATGCGGGTTTAGTCGTGTATCTATTTGACAATGAAGTCCCCGAAATCGAGGATGAAGTTGTCCGCATTGTTGCGGTAGCAAGAGAAGCTAACCCACCCTCTCGTTACGTCGGGCCGCGCACTAAAATTGCCGTCGATACTTTAGAGCGCGATGTAGACCCTGTGGGCGCGTGTATTGGTGCTAGAGGATCGCGCATTCAAGTAGTAGTTAACGAATTGCGCGGAGAAAAAATTGACGTGATTCGCTGGTCGCCCGATCCCTCTACTTATATTTCTAACGCCCTCAGCCCCGCCCGCGTTGATGAAGTCCGATTGATGAATACCGATAATCGGCAAACCCACGTATTAGTCGCCGAAGATCAACTTAGTTTAGCGATCGGTAAAGAAGGGCAAAATGTACGTTTAGCGGCTCGCTTAACTGGGTGGAAAATCGATATCAAAGATAGCGCTAAGTACGATCGCGAAGCGGAAGACGCTAAATTTGCTCAATTAGCCGCCCAATACCAAGCTCAAGCCGACCAAGAGGCAGAATTTGAGTACGAAGACGAGGAATATCAAGAATCTGAAGAAGCTGAGTCTACAGATATTCCCGTTTGATAACTAAATTAGTTTAAGTAGGGTACTATTGATACAACTTACTTATACTTATGCCCAATTTTATTCATGAAACCCAACTATCGCCGTTGTATTAGCTGCCGCCGTGTGGCACTAAAACAAGAATTTTGGCGAATTATCCGCGTCAGTCCCTCTGGGCAGTTACAATTAGATAGAGGTATGGGGCGATCGGCTTATCTTTGCCCGCAAGTAGAATGTTTGCAGGCGGCGCAAAAAAAAAATCGCCTAGGGCGAAGTCTTCGTACATCAATACCACAAGGCGTTTACGATTGCTTATGGCAGCGTCTCTAATAACGCCTAGGGCTGACTCAGCCTCAAAAGCACAACTATCATTTTTTGTTAATGACACTAAGCATTTCGGCATCCTACCAACTGAATTACTTGTCAATAGATGTTAACTACTTTTTCAGTAGGTTAGTGCCAAAATAGTAAAATAGTAGGGTATTGAGATACTTAACCTAAAGCAAGCAAATTGACAGCACATTTTTTTAAGTAGGCTAGTGCAAGAAAACAAAAACAGCCATACATACATAACAAGTTCCCTTACGTGGAAGCTACAGTCGCTATTGAACAGCATTGGCTCTCTGATAAAGAAGCCTTGCTTCAAAGTAGGCAGACAAGTAATTTGCACAGGTATCAATTCAATCCTAGCTATACCCTTACAAGAATTAGGGATACACCGGACAAAGTGCCTTGCAAGCAATGAAAACATCTCTTTCTCTTGGTTGGAGGCACGGGCAAAAAAATGAACCGCAACCAATAACCCAGGACTTCAGTGAATGGAAGTATGTCAAAACCTATGGCAACCATTCGATTTACAACTGTTAAGTAAAGAGGAAGAGTGGATGAACAACGGCAAAGTGAGAATTTACGATTTATCGAAGGAATTGAATTTGGATAACAAAGAGCTATTAGCCATCTGCGAACAGCTCGCTATTTCGGTGAAAAGCCACAGTAGCACGATCTCGGAAGATGAAGCAGAACGTATTAGGACAGCAGCAGAAAAACAAATAAAACAAACCGTAGGTATAGCTCCCCAACGTAAAGAATCAACGGCTAACTCAAAGGCAAACTTACAAATGTCCAACGTCACCAAACCAAAACCTGCTCCCAACAAACAACAAATTTTGGAAATTCGCAAACCCAAAATAGAGCGCGCCAATTCTACCGAGAACCAAGACGACTCCCAAGGTACTTCCTCCGAATTAGAACTAAAAAATCCGCCCGCACCCCGAAGTAATACGCCACCCGTCGCACCAACACGACCCGTACAAGCACGATCGGCGCGGTTGAATGCGGAAGGAGAAACAAATGCTGACGAGCAAAATACCCTTGCACCAGAGCCAGCAAGCATACCAAAACAGTTTGAACCACCGAGCAGACCGGTGGTAGCCAAGGCAGGTCAAACTAACAACGCATCGGTAGCACCACGACCAGTTTTAAGAAAGCATCAGCAGCAAGTTGCCCCAGAAGCAGCCCCCCAAGGCGCGAGAACTAACGCACTTCCAGAGCGCCCCACTCGACGCACTAGCCCAAGTTCTGCCGGAGGAGCAAGAACAGAGCTACCCCCCAAAGCCTCCCCAGGGGTAGAACTAAATCGACCTAGACCAATTAGAGGTAGCGATCCGATTAGCCCCAAGCCAATGCGCCCGAAAGCGACAGCAATTGGCGACGATATCGATCGCTCGGAAGATGATATCGATACCGTTCCATTACTTGATGAAGCGGAAGAACTTCTAAAGCGTCCTACCTTACCGCGTCCAGTTAAAGGCGGCCCGAAAAAATGGCAAGAAGAAGAAATCATCGATGACGGGCAAGATTCCGTTAAGTCTGGCAAAGCAGCCACAAAACTCAAGCGCCTCAAACCAATTATTGACCTAGAGGACGAAGAAGATTTAGAAGAAGCTCTCGACTTAGACGCGCCAGTACAAGTTAGCCTGTCCGTTGCCCGACCTCCCAAACAAAAGTCAGCGCGAGTAACGCCCGCCGGCAGCCCGGTAACAACTACTGCCGCAATTAGAAGCAGAAAGTCTAGCTCGTCTCGCAGCGACAATCGCCGTCGCAATGAACCAGAAGTAAAACAAGAGCGTCCAGAAAAAATTGTAGTTACGGGAAATTTAACCGTCCAGGAACTCGCGCAAGAATTATTAGTTCCTGATACCGATATTGTCAAAATATTGTTTATCAAAGGTATGGCGGTTAATATCACCCAAAACCTGGATATTCCCACAATTACGATGGTAGCAAGCGAATTAGGCACCGAAGTTGAAACTCAAGCGCCCGAAGCTGAGGCTCGTAAAGTTACGGAAATGGTAGAAGCAGAGGATTTAGACCACCTCCAGCGCCGCCCGCCGGTCGTGACAATTATGGGTCACGTAGATCACGGCAAAACTACCTTACTAGACTCAATTCGCAAAACCAAAGTCGCTCAAGGCGAAGCGGGAGGAATTACCCAGCATATCGGTGCTTACCATGTGGAAGTAGACCACGAAGGTAAGAAAATGCCGATCGTGTTCCTCGATACCCCCGGTCACGAAGCTTTTACAGCTATGCGGGCGCGGGGAGCAAGAGTAACAGATATTGCGGTTTTAGTCGTAGCCGCCGACGACGGCGTGCGCCCGCAAACAATTGAAGCAATTAGCCACGCTCAAGCAGCTAAAGTGCCAATAGTAGTAGCGATTAACAAAATCGATAAAGAAGGCGCTCAACCAGACCGCGTTAAGCAAGAACTAACTCAGTTCAACTTGACACCAGAAGAATGGGGCGGCGATACGGTAATGACGGAAGTTAGTGCGATTAAGGGCGAGAATTTAGATACTTTATTAGAAATGATCTTGCTGGTCGCAGAAGTAGAAGAACTTTCAGCTAACCCCGATCGCTTGGCAAAAGGTACGGTAGTTGAAGCTCACTTAGATAAAGCTAAAGGCTCGGTAGCAACGCTGTTAGTTCAAAATGGCACGCTGAGAGTAGGCGATGTGTTAGTAGCGGGTTCGGCTTTTGGTAAAGTCCGCGCGATGGTGGACGATCGCGGCAGACGAGTAGACGAAGCTAGTCCTTCTTTTGCCGTTGAAGTATTGGGACTTAGTGAAGTTCCGGCGGCAGGAGATGAATTTGACGTATTTGAAAGCGAAAAAGAAGCCCGCGCGATCGCAAGTATTAGAGCCGACAAACAACGCCAATCTCGCTTGATGCAGGGACGAGCAACGCTCACAACCCTTTCGGCTCAAGCTCAAGAAGGCGAACTTAAGGAACTCAATTTAATTGTTAAAGCCGATGTCCAAGGCTCTTTAGAAGCAATTATTGGTTCGCTCAAGCAACTGCCACAAAACGAAGTTCAAATTCGCTTGTTATTAGCTGCTCCTGGAGAAATTACCGAAACAGATATCGATCTTGCGGCAGCAAGTAACGCAGTCATTGTGGGCTTTAATACGACCCTTGCTAGTGGCGCAAGACAAGCCGCCGATGAAGCTGGGGTTGATGTGCGCGAATACAACATCATCTACAAACTCTTAGAAGACATCCAAGGCGCTTTGGAAGGTCTGTTAGAACCAGAGCTTGTTGAAGAATCTCTCGGTCAAACGGAAGTACGGGCGGTATTTACCGTCGGACGTGGCGCGGTCGCTGGTTGTTACGTTCTATCCGGTAAACTGGTGCGTAACTGCAAAGTGCGCGTCAATAGAGGCGGTAAAGTTGTATTTGAGGGCGCGCTTGATTCCCTCAAACGCATGAAGGAAGACGTGCGCGAAGTTAATGCTGGCTACGAATGCGGAATTGGCATTGATAAATTCAATGACTGGGCAGAAGGTGACATCATTGATGCCTATCAAATGGTAACTAAGCGCCGGACGCTCACAATGGTAGCCGCTAGTAAGTAAGGTTAATATTCATTACACTAGAGGTAATGAATTGTTAAAAAATAGAGAACTAAATCCTAGGATTTAGTTCTCTATTTAAGTCTCGATTAATGACAAATATGAAAACTGAGGACTAAAGATATATGGCTCGTTTTCTAAATGCTACCGATCGCCAAGGTGCAGAGCAACCCCACATCTGGGAACGACTAAAAGACGCGATCGCTTCTAGTTCTGGTTTTCAAAGCTGGCAATTAGAACGTCAAATCGATCGTCTCCAGCCTGGGAGCTTAGATCATCAAGTCCGCAGTTATCTGCGCGAAACTTTGGAAACTCTCGCTTATTAAATTTAGAGCTTGCAACAGACAAGATCCTAAGCTTAGGATCTTGTCTGTTTTTATATAACTGCTAAATAAAGCACATTAGCTAGATTTAATCAACAACCTAAATAAGTAAAGTTTTAATTATTAACAATTTATTAAATAGACAAGAAAGTTGTTGTAAATTTATAGTTAGTATGCGAATTATTAAAAATGCCACGATAGATCGATAGCGCTCCTAGATTTTGTAACTGCAAAAATATCAACTGGTTAGGTAACAAAAGATGGATGAATCAGAATCTACCAAACATAGAGAAACCAGACCAGAGCAAACTATTGATGATAGTCATAGGTTCGTTGCGATCGCCGAAAAAGAAATTGAAACGCCAAACCAAGTAGCCGCGCCACCGCCACAATCGAAACGCCAACGAAAATGGCTGGCAATTTTAGCCGCCATTTTACTACTTGGTGGCGGGGGAATACTTGGATGGCGTTGGTGGCAAAACAGCCAACAAGCCGTCCAACAAGCCGCCCAGCCTCCAGCTATCTCCGTACAAGTCGCTACCGTAGAATCGGGGATAATTGCGGAAAGCTCGGACTATGTAGCCAGCATTCAATCGCGCAAATCTGTAACCCTCCAACCACAAATCGAAGGCAGGGTAGAGCAGATTTTTGTCCAACCAGGGACATTCGTACAAGCCGGAACGCCGATTATGCAGATAAATCCGGCGCAGCAGCAAGCCGCCGTCAGCAGTGCTGCGGCCGCCGCCAATTCTAACCGCTCGGCGATCGAGAACGAACGAGCGACATTAACCTCTTTGCAAGCAGAAAGGCAATCTAACCTATCTAGTTTGAGATTCAACCAGCAACAATACAACCGCTACCTCAGCCTGTACAAGCAAGGAGCAGTAACGAGGCAGCAACTAGACGAAAACACCGACAAGTTCAGAGCAGCCCAGGCAAGTTTGGCTCAAATTGACGCGCGAATTAAAGCCCAACAAGCAGCAATTGCTCAAGCGCAACAAACTTTAGAACAATCTTTAGCCGATGTTAAAGAGCAACAAGTCCAACTTCAGTACTATCGAGTCACCGCTCCTTTTAGTGGCACTATTGGGAATATTCCCATCAAAGTAGGCGACCAAGTTACCCCCGCAACAAATTTAGCCAACTTAACAGAAAATCAAAACTTAGAAGTCAATATCTCTATTCCTATCGAACGCGCGCCCGACTTGCAAGTTGGGATGCCCGTAGAGTTGCTTAATGCTCAAAACGAAGTTGTAGGTAGAAGTCGAATATCGTTTATTTCTCCTAGCGTCAATAATGAAACGCAATCAGTACTCGTTAAATCGTTGTACGAAAATAGTGATGGGCAATTGCGCGCCCAGCAGTTTAGCCGCGCTAGAGTAATTTGGGATCGAAAACCAGGAATATTAGTACCAACAACAGCAATATCCCGCGTAGCTGGGCAAGATTTTGTATTTACCGCCGAAACCAGTGAAACGTCGTCAATGGTCGCGCGGCAAAAACCAGTGAAACTAGGCGAAATTCAAGGCAACAATTACCAAGTTATTGAAGGCTTAAAAGCTGGAGAAAAAATAGTTACTTCAGGCATTCAAAAGCTGTCTAATGGTGCGCCTATTGTTCCTGAATCTTAGACAAGGAGGCAAGGAGGTAAGGAAACAAGGAGAAAATAAT
>JAPJOW010000056.1:9917-20226 GCA_030826005.1 Aliterella sp. RAGGC_92 | reverse complement strand
CCTTGGTGCTTTCCGGCAATCCTGAAGCCACAACAAATCGCTATAGAGTAAAATCATGCGATCGCAATTCCTTACCCCAAGTTATTCAAGCCTTGCGCCAATCGGATGTATTTATCTGGGGTGGCGGTAGTTTAATGCAAGACTCTACCAGCGCCATTAGTCCTTTTTACTACGGGGGATTAATGACTTCAGCGCAAACTATGGGACTCAAAACTATTGCTTGGGCGCAGGGTATTGGGCCATTAAAGCGCCCTGTAACTCAGTTTTTGGCACAAAAGAACTTTAGTAATTGCAACGCTGTCAGCGTCCGCGATCGCGCATCAGCAGAATTATTAACCAATTGGCAAGTTTCTTGTACTCTCGCTCCCGATCCGGTGTGGGCGCTGGAATCGGTTGCCGTACCGGGATTATGGGACTTACCCGCGCCGCGAGTTGCCGTTACATTGCGATCGCATCCTTTATTAACTCCCGCGCGCCAGGCTACGTTTACCCGCGCCTTAGTAGACTTTCAAAAAGCTACCCAGACTTGCATTTTGCTCGTACCATTTCAGGCTAGTCAAGACTTGGCGATCGCTCAAGCAATTCAACCACAGCTACCAGGAAAAAGCGAAATATTTAGTTTAGAAGATCCCAAAGCATTAAAAGGTTTATTTCGCGGCGTAGAAATGGCGATCGGTATGCGCTTGCACAGTTTAATTATGGCAGCAAGCGAGGGTTGCCGATGTTTTGCGCTCAGTTACGATCCTAAAGTCAGCCAATTGATGAGCGACTTAGATATGCCAGGATGGGAATTAGCCCAAATGCCTGAAGATCCCAATGTAATTAGCAAAACGTGGATAGAGCATTTTGTGAACGGAGAAGCAACTTCTCCTGAAAAAATAGCATCGCTTGTAGATCGAGCCTTGCTACACCAAGAGCTATTAAAAGAGCTACTAACGCGCGATTAATCTTTTTCCAAGCAGGTTAATCTAGAATGCTTCAATGCTTTAGCGCGTTAAAAACTTTAACACCTTTTTTTAGGGAAACAATGTTGTCTGAGATAGAAGATCCTACACCCATTTATAGAGTAAACGTTATAGATAACCTAGGCAGAGAAAAGTACGCATACCTAGAGCCTGCTCAACAATCGGATATGCCTGATAGTAATTCGCTCGGTTTTACCTTTGCGTGGCGTGATTTTTGGCAAAAGAGTGACTTTGACTGTGAGGCTATTATTAAATTATCCTATGAAGGAAATATTTTAGGGTTAATCAGGTTTGGTATTTACCCCTATCCTTTTCCTCGTAATACTCCTGAATACATAGAAATCTCACATCTGCAATGTGTCTCCAAAGCAAAAAGATTAGTTAATCCTGTTGGCTTTTGGCTGCTTTGGTACGCTATTCAGATTGGATTTAATTACTGTACGGGTGAAACTGATGGAACGCTGCTTAAACTCGATTCTCTAGAAAATGCCATACCTTATTACAGAGATAAAGTTAAAATGGATGGACTAGGATGGATTAACACACCTTCAGGAGAGGCAAATTATGCTTTCAAGTTTACGCAAGAGAGAGCAAAAGAGTTCTGCACCAGAATCGAGCAAAAATACGGACATCCAGTCAGAATTGGTTGGTAACTCTTGGCAAGAAACCTCCGATGATATAGTTACGGTTGGCTCTAAAGAGTGTATGAGCCATCAAGAAAGATATGAGTTTGTCAAAAATAGGACTTACTCTCCTGTTAAACCTTCTCAAACTAAAGGCTAAAATCAGTTTACTTGTAATAAAGCTTGCTTAAACTACTCAAACAGTCGAATCCTTGCTAACAATCCCTGACCATTGGACTAATTTTAGTTTGTCGCGGCGGTAAGAAAAAAAATGCTCTGGCTGCGAATAGGTGCAATGAGGTGAAACGGCTACTTGTTCGGGATTAATGCCTAAGTTTTCTAACTGCAAAGCAATGATTCGCCGCACATCTAACTTTACTCGTCCGGGATGAGAATCGGGTAATAGGGGCGGATTAGGCAATTCTTGTAATGTCTGCATTAAATTGGCATCGTCAGGAATCACACTAGATCCCACTTCTGAAGCTACTTGATGGGATACTTGATAAACAGATCCAGCGATCGCCGGGCCTAAAGCAATCTTCAAATTATCAAGTTTACTACCTTGGGCTTGTAGACGCGCGATCGCATTTGGAACAATTTTCGCCGCCGTCCCCCGCCATCCGGCATGAACTGCCGCCACTTGACCTGTAGTAGAATCGGCAATAAGTACGGGCGTACAGTCAGCGCTTGCTACCCACACCGCTTGTTTTGGAAGTTCTGTAATTAAACCGTCAGCTTCAGCTAAAGTATCGCCAATTTCTCTAGGACTAAGCACTACATTACCGTGAACTTGTTTAACTCGATAAGCCTCGGCTTGAGGTTGCAGCATGGAAGTAATTTCAGCAGGAGTGCGGGGGGAAAACTGCTGAGTAAAAAAACCGTGATCCCAAGGTTCTAAAAGGCTGCAAGACAAGTATGGTAATTCTTCGCAGGTGCGCCAGTTCCAAGTAACGTGCATTGCCGTAGGTAATAATAAGTGTTGATTTATATTAACTTGAGTAGCAAATCTTGAGCTTAGACAGGCAAAAATTAAAGGCATTGGTCGCCCAACATCTCGACCTGCATATTTATGAAACTCTCCCTTCTACAAATCAAACCTTATGGCAGTTAATTAAAGCAGGCGCAAAACCGGGAAGTGTTGTAATTGCAGCCCAGCAAACCGCCGGACGCGGACAACGGGGGCATCAGTGGTATTCTCCAAAGGGGGGATTGTATTTGTCTATCGCTCTTGCGCCTAATATCCCAGTATCGGAGAGTTTTCAGTTAACTATACGCACGGCTTGGGGAATTTCGAGCTTACTGCAAACTCATGGCATTCCTGTACGATTAAAATGGCTCAATGACTTATGGTTGAACGATCGCAAACTAGGCGGTATTTTGACGGAAACTAAAATAAATCAAGGAATTATTACTAGCGCAATTGTTGGTGTAGGTATTAATTGGACTAATCTCGTACCCGAAACAGGTATTAATCTGCAATCATTTACAGAAACAATTTCTTCTTTAGAAATGCTTGCCGCTATTACTATTCAAGGTATAACCAAGGGAATGAACGCGCCGATCGCAAATTTAATTCCAGCCTACGAACAATTATTAATCAATATTGGGCAAAAAGTAACCGTAGGCGATCGCACGGGTGTTGTTGTCGGTGTTAATAGCAGTGGATATCTGCGCGTTTGCTTAAACAGAGAAAAAAATACTCCCATAGATCCAGTAGAAATATGCCTCAAGCCAGGTAGCATTAGCCTAGGCTAAAAATAATTCATTGAACTTTACATAAGAAACTATTAAAATTACGAGGGCTTAGTGATTAAGTAGTCCTTTAGGGGGAAAATGAATCAGCAATTTAGCGATCGCCGCAAACCTGCACGCCAGAATCTATTAATTAAGAGCCTTAGTTGGATAGGCGTTGTTAGCATTTTTAGCTGCAATCAAGTATTTGCTCAAACAGAAAGCTCCTCATCAGATAATCTCGTCCCCTTACCTACCGCAGAAGCGCCTCAACCATCGACTGATAGAGTGCAAAGATTGCAACGTGCTTTAGCCAAACCTAAACGCCAACAAGTTGCACCGCAGTCTACTTATATACCGCCGAAAGTTGCACCTGTACGCAAAACTGCTATTCAAAAAAACCAAGACTATAACGGCGCATTTATAGATCCTACAGCTTACAGTACGGGCGCTACAAGCACTTACGAGCCACCAAGTCAAGTTATATTCTCCCAGCGTTCCCGGAGGGGCGAAGCCCAGCGTCAAACAATAGTTACAAATAACGGTAATTCTGTACAGTTATCTACTACTCCAAAAACTCAGCCAAATGCAAGTTGGGTAAGAAATAGTAGAGTTGCAACAACAGCAATGCTTCCCGTTCGAGGAAATACAAATAAAACTCGTTACACAACCCCCGTAAGAGCGAATATAAATAGAATTGGCGTTGCCAACTCCATGCGATCGCCTATTTATAGACAAAAAGCTTTTAAAAATGCGGTAATTTTACCCAAAATACCTGTTAGCAGCTACTACAACCGCACAATTAAACCTACGGGTTTACTAGGAAACGATAATACAAACATGATGTTTCCGCTTCCCATCCCTGCAACAATTACATCGTTGTTTGGCTGGCGGATTCATCCAATTACCGGAGATCGGCGCTTTCACGCGGGTACAGACTTCGGCGCAGAAATGGGTACGCCTGTGATCGCGGCTTATAGTGGTAATGTAGCGATCGCAGATTCGATGGGCGGTTATGGTTTAGCAGTAGTTTTAGATCATCAAAAGTTGGGTCAACAAACGCTTTACGCTCACTTATCAGAAATATTGGTGCAACCGGGTCAAGTAGTAGAACAAGGTACGGTAATCGGGCTTGTAGGTAGTACGGGCAATTCTACGGGCGCTCACCTGCATTATGAAGTTAGACAGCTAACAGATCGAGGATGGGTAGCGACAGACCCCACAGTGCAATTACAAACTGCTTTTGCTCAATTAGTAGAAGCTTTGCGCGTTGCTGATGCTAAACCGCAAAACAAAGGCTAAAAATTTGTAGGGGCGTACAAAGTGCGCCTTTACTTAAAAAATTTACACGCAAGGGCGATCGCTCGATCTTCCTGCCGGATTATTTTCTAAATAATCTTTTAGCCAATTACAACTATGCTCGTAAAGGCGGTTAAATTCTACGTCCCAGTTCCACAAAATCGCTGTATTATCTCTACTAGCGGAAGCTAAAATTTGACCGTTGGGGCTAAAACTTACGCCGTTAATTTCGGCAAAATGTCCGCTAAAAGTTTTTAATAATTTCTCCTGGCGATAGTCCCACAACTTAACGGTATTATCGTCGCCCCCAGAAGCAATAGTTTCACCATCGGGACTAAAACTAACGCTATAAATTGCCCCGCGATGTCCTAACAAACTACTGATTTGACTGCCGTTAAGAGTATTCCATACTTTAATAGTTCCGTCTTGACTTGCGGACGCAAGTAGTTGACTATTGGGACTAAAATCAATGCTGTATACGCACCCTATATGCCCTTGTAAGGTGCGAATTAGCTGCCCTTGAGCGTTCCATAATTTAATTGTGCGATCGCTACTTCCCGACGCTAACAACAATCCATTAGGACTAAAATCAACGCTGTATACCCGTCCTACATGACCTTGTAAGGTGCGAATTAGCTCGCCTTTGGTGTTCCATAGCTTAACCCTAGCGTCGTAGCTTCCCGAAGCCAATAACTGACTATTAGGATGAAAACTAACGCTATAAACGGGTGCTTTGTGTCCGATGAGGGTTTTTAATAATGTCCCCTGTGCGTCCCATAGTTTCACCGCTTTGTTACGATTAGCTGCGGCGATTAATTTACCATTAGGACTAAAAGTAACGCTAGTAACTTGTTCTATACCAATAGTAGTTAAATCCACCACCGCACAAGCAACATTGTTAGCCTGTAATTGGTGCATAACTTGCACGCGCAAGCTAGACTTTCCCATTTGACGCGAGTTGAGGACATAACAAAACTCTCCCGCCAATACTTTGCTATATAGTTCTGTATCAGCAAGTCTTTTCACATAAGTTGGAGCATCAACCGGGAGATTTCCCCCTACTTGATAATCCCCGTTGCTAGACGAAAATAGAGAATTGTTAACCACAAAATCAGCAGGTAAATAGTTACATTTTATGCAGAAAATTAGTACAATCAGTTTGTAATTTTTGGCTTACTACCATATACATAAAAGGTAGTGATATCATTCCAGATTCCTTGCTCAGTTTGTAATAATTCTAATTCTGCCTCAAATTCAGTTTTAGCTTGAATTAACTGCTCTAGTGAAAGTTGCGATAAAGGAGGCGGATATTGACCAGGTGCAGGATGAGAACTTCCCGCCCACATTCCTTTGGCTTTGTCTAAACTGATATAACTACCTTCTTGCTCAACTTTAATATCAATTGCCTCAAATCCTGCTTTTTGAAGTAAATTTTGACATTTTTCTACTGTGCCAGTTGGCTTACTCATTAAAAATGAAATCCCATACTTTTGAGCAATTTTTTGGGTGACAACTCCACCTATAAAGGCAGTATCAGCAAAAGCATGGATTCCTATAATTCCCCCAGGTTTAAGACAGTTATGCCAAAGACGCAGCGCCGCAATTAAATCGGACATCCAGATAAACGCAGACGAACAAAAAATTCTGTCAAAACTGTTAGCTGTAAAATTAAGTGATTCCGCATCTACAAGCTGAAATTCAATATTTTTAAGATTCAATTGTTCAGCCTTATATCTTGCTTGTTTCACCATTTCAGCAGAAATATCTATCCCAATTACTTTACCTTCCGCACCAACTAATTGAGCAGAAGAAATCGCCACATGACCTGTTCCTGTTGCAATGTCTAAAATATATTGACCAGAACTAACCTGTCCATATTCAACAAGACGATGAGCAATCTGCAAATGCCAATTGCTATTATCATAAGTTTGACTTCTACCACTATATAAGTCTGCTATCTCTTGCTTATAGACTTCTAAATCAAGTTGTTTTTCCATTAGGCATCTATTACAAATTGTATTTGTAATAGATGCTTAACACAAAATCAGCAAACAGATAGTTACATTTTGTGCAGAAATTATGAGGATTATTAATGGTGAGGAGTAAAGCTTTTTAATTATATATAGAGAATGCGATCGCCACAATTTAGGATCAATAGCGGAAAATAGCTGCGGCGGGCGCTCCATCTGGCACGTTATCCGGCTCTACGGCATAAACCATGCCACCATTCAATAGCGATAGCAGATGTAGCAGCTTAACTTAGCTAAAAGTCCCTAATATTAATAGGGGTAAGCTAAGAGATTTTGCTTATTAGTAAAGTCTCTTAGCTTGAAATAAACGCGATTAGATAATTAGTCCCCCCCGTTAGAGTCCAACTTTTTTATCCTTGGTTAGGATTGCCACTGTTTCCGGCTCGTAGCTCTAATAAGTCTGGTGTAGCAAAAAAACCAAAATAAGTAGCGATCGCGCCAGTTACTGCATGAAGCCAAACATCATTTCCAAAAATTGGAATGAAGCCCAAAGTCGCTTGAGTAGGAGGAAAAAGCCCCATTATAGTCAGTAGTCCATAGAAAATTGCCAGTACCCCACTATAGAGGCGGGTGCTACCCAAGGACACTGATGCAACAATTCCTAGAACTCCTACAAGGAGATGAACAATATTGTGTAAAACATTGATGGGGAATAGTCCCAATAGATCGCCATACCCAGGTGTATATGCCAGACCAGCCATATCAGCCGCAGTCGTAGGTTCTTTAACAAAACCTGGAATAAAGCCCATAATACCAACAAGAACAAAGATAATGCCAGTAATTAAGGCAAAGTATTGTCCTGGCTTCATAATCAAACTCCCTAAGATTTAAAACAATAGAGAATCTTTAAAGCTCAACTATTTACTAGCAATTAAAAAGTATTGCTAAGACTCTCTCCCAACAAATCTACGGATGCAAGGCTTGGTAAGTTTCCTACTTTAGTTATATTTTTTGAACTAAATAAAAAACATCTTAATTCCAGGAATGTTATATTGCTAACATTGCAATTTAATATTAATTCTGCTTTAAAGCAGATAACAAACATATTAAGGATGTGTTGCAGAAATGCCAGCACGAGCGGGTTAAATTTCCTTAAAGCTCATTACTTTAACTTTAATACTGAGTACCGAAAGAGATAGACAGACAAATAAACGCTTATTTTGAAGAAATTTACATTAGTTTCTTCGTGTTGTAATCGCGAGAAAATGAGTATAAATACCACAAAACTATACTACGACTTAGAGAAAGTTTATTAACACAAAATCATCAAATATGTGGTTACATTTTATGCAGAAATTATTAGAGTTATTTATGGCGAGAAGTAAGATATTTATCAAAAAGTAGATAAATATAGTTTTGTACCTGCTGCCAAAGAGAACTGTGCGATCGCTATTTCTGAAAAAAATAGTAAGAACTGTAAATTACTGTTGCGAAATTCTCAAAAACCTTTAAAAATTGTCTAAAACACAAGTAGACGCTTCATCTAAAAATTTAAGATAGTCCTTAAGGAAATATTATGGATAAATTACGCAAGTATCGTTTAGCCTGCACTTTAACCTTTGGCGATATCTACGGTCAAATTATTGTGTGGTTGATTACCATTACCCTCAGTTTAGCTTCAGCAATGGCGCTCATGGGCGCAAGAAGACCTTACTACGCCCTAGCTACCGTAGGATTAATTGTATTGCTGTCTCTGCCATTTTTGCTATTTGCGTTTGTTACAACATTGTTCAATCATATTGAACTAATTGCTGTAGACGCTCAAACTCAGTACGAACCGATGCCTGGTAATGTATCAAACCAGCGCCCCGTAGAAGCAACGAGTTAATTAACAAAAGACACAAGCTCAAAAATATCCTTGCCTTGTGGTGAGGATTTTTTGTTGAGTCAATATTAAAGAATACTATTTATTTTATTTATGATAGAACACGATGTAATTATTATTGGTGGTGGATTGGCTGGATGCCGTGCCGCCGTTGAGATTGCCCGTACCGATTCTAAGTTAAGTATTGCCGTTGTCGCCAAAACTCACCCGATTCGCTCCCACTCGGTAGCCGCCCAAGGGGGAATTGCGGCAACCTTAAAAAATGTAGATGCGGCAGATAGTTGGGAAGCTCACGCTTTTGATACAGTCAAAGGCTCAGACTACTTAGCCGATCAAGATGCGGTAGAAATTCTCACCCGCGAAGCCCCAGACGTGGTAATCGATCTAGAACACATGGGGGTAATGTTTTCGCGCCTGGACGATGGACGCATCGCGCAAAGGGCTTTTGGCGGACATTCTCACAATCGTACCTGCTACGCTGCCGATAAAACAGGTCACGCTATCTTACACGAATTAGTTAGCAATTTAAGACGCTATGGCGTACATATCTACGATGAATGGTATGTAATGAAGCTGATTGTAGAAGATGAAGAAGCCAAAGGCGTTGTCATGTACCGGATTTTAGACGGACATATTGAAGTTGTCCGCGCTAAAGCTGTAATGTTCGCGACTGGTGGTTATGGCAGAGCTTACAACACCACTTCAAATGACTACGCTTCGACGGGTGACGGGCTGGCGATGACGGCGCAAGCGGGTTTACCTTTAGAAGACATGGAATTTGTGCAATTTCATCCTACAGGGCTTTATCCGGTGGGGGTACTAATTTCCGAAGCCGTGCGCGGGGAAGGTGCGTATTTAATTAATGCTCATGGAAGTCGCTTTATGAATACTTACGCCCCTAGTCGCATGGAACTCGCCCCCCGCGATATTACTTCACGAGCGATCGCGCGGGAAATTGCCGCCGGACGCGGTGCTAATCACGATGGCAGTGCGGGGGGCAAATTTGTGTATCTCGATTTGCGGCACATGGGCGAAGAAAAAATTATGAGTCGGATTCCTTTTTGTTGGGAAGAAGCGCACAGATTAGTTGGCATTGATGCGGTACATCAACCGATGCCAGTACGCCCGACAATTCATTATTCTATGGGTGGTATCCCTGTAAATACCGATGGCAAAGTCCGCAGTAGTGGAGATGGATTTATCGATCGCTTTTTTGCGGCGGGAGAGTCGGCTTGCGTGTCGGTACATGGCGCGAATCGACTAGGGAGTAATTCGTTACTTGAATGCGTTGTTTACGGGCGCAGAACTGGATTTGCGATCGCCGAATTTGTGCAAAACCGCAAGTTACCCGTTTTAGACGAACAGCCTTACATTCAAGAAGCGGCTAGACAGATGCAGCAATTAGTCGCCAAAGAAGGAAAATATCGCATTGCTCAAGTTCGCCAAGCTTTTCAAGACTGTATGACTGAGTATTGCGGAGTTTTTCGGACTGAAGCAACTATGCGTCAGGGCTTAGAGCAATTGCAGCAAATACAAATGCAGTACCAAGAAATCTATTTAGATGATAAGGGCGATTGCTGGAACTCTGAACTTGTAGAAGCACTAGAATTGCAAAGCTTATTAGTAGTGGGACAAATAATTTTAACTTCGGCTTTAAGTCGCAATGAAAGCCGGGGCGCTCATTGTCGTGAAGATTACACCGAACGAGACGATGAGAATTTTCTCAAGCATACGATGGCTTATTACTCTCCCGCAGGCATTGACATTCAACACCGCCCAGTAACTATTACCATGTTTGAGCCAAAAGAGCGCAAGTATTAAGTAATTGCTGAATTT
>JAPJOW010000056.1:0-9817 GCA_030826005.1 Aliterella sp. RAGGC_92 | reverse complement strand
AGCTTGTATTTTGAGCAATGACAAATGTATAATTTGGACAACAATGAAGGGGAGTAGCTACTGGTAATTATTTTGCCAGTCCATCGGAATCAACATACTGGCAATAATTGCCTGGTTCCCATGACAAGTTAGGAATTAGTAACTAATTTCATAAATTTGGCAGCGAGACTTTCACCAGTTCACAGCAAAATGTGGGCTTGGTGAAATGCGATCGCGCTTTTATCAAGCTCAAAAAAGTAATGTAACTTTTGAGGAGCGAGATCGCGAAGTGCTAACTGCTTTTAGTAAGGGTTTATCTTTAATTACTGTTTCCGAGTTAGGAGATAAAACCTTTTTTATCGCCGTAATTTTGGCTATGCGTCATTCCCGCAGAATTGTATTTGCTGGGGTACTAGCCGCTTTAGCGGCAATGACGATAATTTCCGTACTGGTAGGACAAGTTGCTTCCTTGTTGCCTCCGCAATACGTCCATTACGGCGAAATTATTTTATTTATTGGCTTTGGAATTAAGTTATTGTACGCCGCAAGTCAAATGCCCAGAGATTCTTGCGATGTAGAAGTCGTCGCTGAAGCAACCGAAGCTGTAGAAAAAGCCGAAATGAAACTATCTAAAAAACAAATAGCTACAGCAATTTATATAGAAGCCTTCGTGCTGACTTTTATCGCTGAATGGGGCGATCGCACTCAAATTGCCACAATTGCTCTATCGGCGGCTAATAACCCCGTAGGCGTGACTATTGGCTCGATTATCGGTCATGCTATTTGTACGGCGATCGCTGTAATTGGCGGGCGAATGCTGGCGGGGCAAATTTCAGAACGCAATCTTACTTTTGCTGGGGGCGGCTTATTTTTAGTATTTGGCGTTTTGAGTTTATTAGAAAAAATGTAGGACATACTTTTGAGTATGCCCTAGATAGTTATGGTGTTTTGGTTGGCGATGGGGCTACCGTAGGCGTATTAGTTGGCGATGGCGTAGGACTTGCTTGGGCTAGTTGCTGAATTTGCGCTTTGTACTCTGGCGGTGCGAGAGTAGCCGCAGTTTCAAATAAGGGTTTTGCGAGATCGTTTTTGCCTTGCTCTTTTAAAACGCTGGCTTTGGCTAGTACCGGACGAAAATCTTTGCTATCTATAGCGGTTGCGCGATCGTAAAGAGCGATCGCATCAGCGTAACGTTTTTGGACGGCTAAGACGCTACCTTTAGCTAACAAAGGACGTACATCTTTTTGATTTGCAGAAATCGCGCGATCGTAAGTTGCGATCGCATCGTCGTAGCGTTTTTGGTTGGCGTAAACTTCCCCTAAAAGCAACTGTACGGAAGTTACATCTACAGTTCCAGGAGTGGCTTTTTCTGCTTGACTTAAAGTATTTTGCAATAAGCTAATCGCTTCATCGGGGCGTTGTTGCTGCAAGAAAGTTAGCACTAATCCTTGTAAAGCCAAGTTATCGCCGGGTTTTGTTTTTAATATCGAGCGATAAGCATTTTGTCCCCCCGCAACATCGCCAGTTCTAACTTTAGCTTGAGCAAGTAAAAGCGTATATTGGGTTTGAGTCGGATTTAATTGGGCTAGTTTTTCAATTGCCGGGATTGCGCCTTTAACATCTCCTAACTTAATGCGGGCATCGGCTAATCCTTGTAAAGCTGTCTGGTTTTCTGGTTCGCGCTGTAAAACTAACTCAAAACCCCGTGCTTGGTCTTCTAGTTGCGATTTTTGGGCTGCCAGCGCATCTTGCCCAGAGGGTGACTGCGTTGCATTAGGTGGTTGGCTTTGCTCTATGGTACTTGTTAGTAAAGGCAGCATAGAAGCTCCTACCAAAGCAATAGCTGCCACCACCAAGACAATATTAATTAACCAGCGATTGCTCTTTTGAGACACAAAACTGCCTTGAACTCTGTATGATATATCCTTGACCAAAATAGAATTATTTGCCCACAACAAGCAAAGGAGCAAAGCTTTTCGCCATAAAACTTTGCATTTTATTTCTCAAACCTACAGGGCGATCGCGATCGCCCTGTAGCTGTGTTATGCTGCCCACACTATGTTTTACTATTGATTGCTTGAGCTATCCTTGGGACTAGCAATGGTTACGGAAAATTAGTATAACTAGAGCAAAATTGTTTTTGCGCTAGGTGCTGAGTAAAAGTTACCAAAAAAAGTTAGGAAAATTAATCCTTTAACTTGTGCCAATTTCTAGCTAAAGTGTAATACCCTAACCCCAAAGCCTAAAAAGGGATAAGTCTCCGCCGCAAGGAGTTTTTATGAATTCCTATACCAACCCGTCCGAATCAAATTCTGCTCCAAATCAACAGCAAAAAAATATGTCGGCAATAGAGGCTCAAAACTCGTCTTCTGGTGCTGCCTCTACAGATGCCAACCAGTCAGATTGGCAACGGCTGCAACCAATTCCACCGCCTAGCGAACCAATGCAGTACCGAGCCATTGGCTTAGTTCGCGGTCGTTATGTTGCAAGCAACGAACAATTTACCCAAGGTACGCTCATTACTGAGGATGGCACGAACGTTAGTGCAGTTTTACTAGGGCGAGTTATTAGTTTGCTAAAAAATCATATAGATTTAGCCCAAGCACACTTATGGGTAGTATATCCCCGCACTGGGCAAAAAGAAGATAATTTACACTTGCAAATTGTCGGCGTGTGGGAGCCAGAAAAACTAACTCAACAGCCTGTAAGCGATCGCCCTCCAGATATTGCTTTGACTCAAGAGGTAGTTGACGATTATTTTTCGGTGCGCGGAGAAGTAGTTTATCAATCTACTGCCGAGGGACATTTTATTGTCAAAATTAGGCAAGTTGCCCGTTCCGAATCAGATAAACCAAAGTATTTCAAGCTAAAAGTCCTTGGCGACCTGCAAACTAAAGCCGTAGGGCAGTTTTGGGATTTGCAAGTAGAAAGAAAAGCCGAGACGTTGGTATTGGCAAAAGGAGAAGCGATCGCCCCCTTACCTTCAGCCAAACCAAAATTAAAAAAGAAGCCCTACAATGCCCCAACTAGCGGCACCAAACGTAATTTTGAGCCGCCCCAGCCCGTGAAAAAAAGTTTTGTCGCGCCCCCAATTAAACAAAGCCCGCGATCGCCTACACCTAAACCAATCAAACGCCAAAATCCCCAGTAGAGACGTAGCAATGCTACGTCTCTACTAAAATTCCGTCCACCGATCTTGAGGTAAAAAAGTTCGCTCGGCAGGAATGGGCGCTACAGGTTCAGTAAGAGTAAATTCTCCAGCCTCAATCCATTGCTTCAATTCTATGGCTACAAGCCGCGACAGAAAGACACTAGCAAGGGGAGCAGTACGCACAGCTTTACCCTCAATAGTAATGCGCCCAGATTTTAGTTGCGCGTAACTTACTAACCCAAAGGTAGGACGGACGCGCCGGGGAATAGAAAAGTCTACTATCGGCGCTACCAATTCTTTATCTTGAACAGCACAATGAGCGACTACTTCTGCGTTCAAAGCAGGTAAAGGTATGCCTACTCCTAGCATTAAAGAAGGGCCGTAACTTTTAAAATAACAGCCGCGCACCCAACGATTGCTCATTTGTTTGGCATCGCCAATTAAAGCTAAAGTAGCCGCAGGCCCGACGGGGGTACGATTGGGGAGGCGTTTTTGTAAGGGGAAATGCTGCGTACCTTCCCAAGCAACGTAACCTATACCGCCGCCTAAAAAGATTTTTGTCCCAATGCCAATTAGTTGCAAGTCTGGATCGTTAAGCAGTGGAGAAATTGCGCCGGGATTAGAATAAACGGCATTGCTCAAACGCGGCTGCAAAGGACCTAAATAAGTAAATAACGGGCGATCGCCACCATTAACGCCAACGATAAAATTTTGGTATAAATTGCGCGGGTTAAATAGGTAAAACTGGTTGATGGTTTCGCGGGTAATTGTAGTTTCAAAAGTAGCGCGGGGATAGCAATCTGTTACCTGTCCCAAAGCTTTTACTTGTACGGGTAAGCCAGCAATCAAGTCAGAAATTACATGACCGCCACCGCGATCGCGCAATTCTTCCCCGTCCATTGCTTCCATTGCTTGAGTTGCGCCCAAATACAAGTCTACCGCGCCAAAACCAGAGTAAACGGGGACGTTATCGATCCAGCAGCGCCGAATTTTAATCGGGGGGTCGGTATGTCCTAAGTTAATAATTGCGCCAGAAGATTCCATCGGCTCAAAAGTTCCGGTGGTAATTACATCTACTTCTTTGGCGGCTTGCGCGACACTAGAATCGGCGACTTTTGCTTTTAATTCCTCTACCGTCCATACTACCGCGCATTTACGGCTAATTTTGTCGTTAATTTCGGCGATCGTTTTCATGTCAATTATGAATATTCCCGTAGAGACGGAGCAGCGCTACGTCTCTACAATCAATTATTCTTCCTCGCTGGGGGGATGGTCTGTTTTATCGACAATAACTACTTGCTGAATTGATGATTTAATTCGATCTTCTCCAGATTCATCGCTACTTATTTGTGTTTCAATAACTGGGACTTCCTCAGAGCGATCGCTCTCCCATTTATCTAAAACATCGGTAATTAATACTTCTTGAATCCATACTTGAGCAACGACGGTTAAAGGCAGTGCTAATAATAAACCCAAAAAACCGAAAAATGTTGCAAAAAAGACTTGGGAGAGCAACGTAACGGCAGGTAGGAGCGAGACTTGTTGCGCCATGACGTAGGGAGTCAAAAAGTTAGTTTCTAGCTGCTGGATGCCGATGTACCATCCTAAAACTGCCAGAGACTTCCAGGGCGCGTCTAATAGTGCGATCGCCATCGGCGGAATTACACTCAAAGCTGGCCCCACGTTGGGGATAAATGTCAAAATTCCTGCTAACGCGGCTTGAGCTAAGGGTAAGGGAATGCCTAAAATAAATAGCCCAATTCCGCTTAAGGAAGCAATCACAAACATATTAAATAAAATGCCGATTAGCCAGCCGCGCAAGGCGATTTCACAACGGTCTAAAATCGTATTAACTCGTCGCCGATAAAAAGAGGGAAATAAGCCGATAAAAGCTTGACGATATGGCTGCGGGTCGCTAAGGAACATTAGCGTCAAAATTAGTACGAGCAAAAAGTCAACAACAAACCCAAAAGAGCTAGAAAAGAACGTAAAAAATCTTTGAAATAGCTGGTTTGCTAAAGGTTGAACTTGTCTAATTAAGCCATCAACATCTGGCAAGTAAGGAATAAATTGCGGCGGTACAAACCTTTCAAGTTGAGCTACCCAAAATTCAGAGCGCGCTAATCCTTTGGGAAACAACTCTGATAGTTGTTGGAATTGTCCGGCAAAAGCTGGCACTATTAACCAGAAAAAGCCCGTTAATATAGTTATTAAAATTCCTATCGATAGTAGGATTGCAAAACCCCTCGATACTCCTGACTTTTGCAATCGCCTTGCTAGTCTGTTTAAAGCCGTAGCGATCACGATCGCCGCAAACACTAATAAAAGCAGTTGTCGAATCTGCCACAGTATATACAAAGAAATAACTAAGGCGATTAAACCGATCCATTGACCGATATTCACTCTGCTGTAACTCCTAGCAAATATTTGTATTTAACATATCAATGCAGCTAGATTAGCGGATTATGGCTTTTTGTTCTAGTTTCCCAAAGAGTTAGTTAGGTTTTTTGCTGGCGGAGATTTGCATAGCGGAATAAAAAAATAATCGCCATTACAATTGCGGGCAACAATACGGCAATTAAAGCATTAATTGCGGTGGCTGGAATAGATACAGGCACAAATTTAATTGCTACCGACAGTACGGCGGAGACGATTAGCAATTTTAAAATAAATATGACTTGACTTTTCATCGCATATCGTAGCCGAACAAGTTGGGATCGACTTCTCCTAAGTTTAAATCTGCTAAACCATACTCTTGCCAGCGCCTTTCTACCATCGCCGCGACATCGGGATCGGATTCTAACGCCGCACCCCAATCGTGGTCTGTTTCTGGGGGTATTTTAGTTGTGGCATCAATGCCCATGCGTCCGCCTAAGCCAATTTTTTCGCTGGCAAAGTCTAGAGTATCAAAGGGGGTATTGGGCAAAATAAATACATCCCGTGTCGGATCTACTTTAGAACTAATTGCCCAAACAACTTGACGCGGATCGCGGATATTAATATCTTTATCTACCACAATCACAAATTTAGTATAGGTAAATTGCGGTAGGGCGCTCCAAAAAGCCAAAGCCGCGCGTCTAGCTTGACCAGGGTAAGCTTTATCAATGGAAATAATTGCCGCTTTGTAACTTAGGGCTTCCATTGGTAAGAAAAAATCGACAATTTCCGATACTTGCTGGCGCAATATGGGCGTGTAAATGCGGTTGAGAGCGATCGCCATCATTGCTTCTTCTTTGGGCGGACGACCGCTAAAAGTAGTTAAATAAATTGGGTTTTGGCGATGAGTCATGCAGTGAAAGCGCACTAAAGGTGAATCTTCCACGCCGCCGTAGTAACCCATGTGATCGCCAAAGGGTCCATCGGGCATTACTTCTCCTGGGGTAATTGTCCCTTCTAAGACAAATTCCGAGTCGGCTGGCACTTCCAAATCTACAGTTTTGCATTTTGCCAAATTTACGCCCGAACCGCCGTACAGCCCTGCAAACAGCCACTCCGAAAGGTCTACCGGAATGGGGGTAGCGGCAGCCATAATAATCATCGGATCGACACCAAGAGCGATCGCTATTTCTAATTTTTTGCCTCTTTCGGCGGCTTTGCGTAAGTGTCTAGCGCCCCCTCGCACCGATAACCAGTGGACGGTCATTGTATTGCGCGATTGCAGTTGCAGGCGATAAACTCCCACGTTGGGCGTTCCGGTTTCGCAGTCTTTGGTAATTACTAATCCCAAAGTAATAATTTTGCCCGCATCGCCGATGTAAGGACGAATTAAAGGGAGTTGCGTTAAGTCTACATCATCGCCTTCAATTACTACTTGCTGACAAGCGGGGAAAAAGTCTCTCCCTGGCTTGGCTTTCAGGACATCAAACAACAACTTACCAAACTCTACCGCTTGTTTGATTTTCTTTGGTGGCTTGGGTTGCTGAAGCATTCCCAGTCTTTTACCCAAGTCTTCTAATTCCTCTGGCTGCTGCATATTCATCGCCCAGCAAATGCGCTCTACAGTCCCCATCAAGTTAATGGCTACAGGAAAAGCTGCACCTTTGACGTTTTCAAATAATAGTCCGGGGCCGCCTTGAGTCAGCATTCGGTTAGAAATTTCGGCAATTTCTAGCTCTGGATCGACTAAAGCACTAATTCGCTTTAATTGTCCGCGTTCCTCTAACTGTTTGATAAATCCTCGTAAATCTCTTGCCATTGTTTCGGATGCGAACTTTAAAATAATGTATAGGTATATTTTTTATTATCAGTTCCTAGTCGCAGAGATTAAAAGAGTTTTGCGAGTGGGAAGGTAAATAAGCTTAAATAAAACTTTACCTTTTTAATTTATCGTAATAATTAACTTGGATTTGCAAGCAGACCTAGAAACTTGGTTGTTATGTCAGTTTTTGCCTAAATTATGTCTAGAGTATATGACTTATTTGTAGCCGGGGGGCCAGTGATGTACCCTTTGCTAGGCTTATCGATCGCTACTTTTGCTTGTGCTTTTGAGCGCGGCTGGTTTTGGTTTCAGTTGACTAGCCAGGAAGATCGAGTTGTAAACGATGTTTTAAAAGCCGCTCCCAAGGATTTAAGCACCGCCGTCCAAATTGCCAAACAATCGCAAAACTTGGCAATTGGCAGATTTTTGTTAGCACCGCTTAAACTCCATCAACCTAGCCCTGAAACTTTTCACCTCGCAATGGAAGCCGCCGCCGATAAGGAATTTGTGCAGATGCGGAAAGGCGACAAGTTGCTAGAAACGGTAATTGCGATCGCACCTCTACTCGGATTATTGGGTACGGTGACGGGTTTAATTATTACTTTTGGCAGTCTCAAAATTGGCGGTGGCGGTAGTAATGCCGATGTAACTCAAGCGGCGGCGGGAATTGGTGAAGCCCTGACAACTACGGCGGCGGGAATGATTGTAGCAATTATTGCTTTGTTTTTTTTCCGAATTTTTGTGAGCTTGCAGTCGCAGCAAATGGACTATTTTTCTAGAGTAGGGAGCGAATTAGAACTTATATATCGTCAAGTATGGTACGAACCGACTCAAAAGTTAAATAGTAGTCCGCAATTACCACAAAATAATTAATTTATGCCTTTAAAGTCTAGATTTCGCGCATCTGCGTCCCAAATGCCGGAAATAAATTTAGTTCCGATGATGGACGTATTGATGACGATTTTAACTTTTTTCATCATCATTTCGATGACACTGACGGCGCAACAGCAATCGGTAAATATCGATTTACCTAGCACCAATGCAGGTGCAAACGATCTTAAAACCCCCAATCCGTTGATTGTGGGCTTGACAAATCGAGGGACACTGGAAGTCGCAAATAAACCTGTTACTGAAGCGCAATTAAGTCAACAAATGCAAGCTTATTTGCAAACAAATCCTAAGGGAGCAGTAGTTTTGCAAGCTGACAAAAAATTGCCCTACGAGCAGGTTGTACAGGTATTAGGGAAAATGAGAGATGTAGGGGGCGATCGCGTATCATTGGCAATCGACTCTAATTAGGCATACTGCTCCAAGCTACAACGATTGTGCCTTGGCGATCGCTTGTGGGGACTAAATTGAGATAGGTAACAAAACTTTCTTGCTTAACTTCGTAAACAATTCCGCCCCCATATTCCCCTTGGGGATTAACTTCAAAACCACTGCTTTTTAATGTGGGCGCAAACACTGTATCAAATACTTGCTCTGGTATGCGATCGGGAATTAAACGAATACTACCTACAGTATTTGCTTTTTGCTCAACTTCATAAAAACCATCTTTATCTGCACCAAATTTAGAATAAAATAAGCTCGGATCTGTTAAATAAGATTCGGGATCTTCAATATTTTCTAAGTTTGCTTGCTGAATGATACCGATAAAAGTTTCTTCTTGAGGACTTACTTTTGCTACGTTACTTATATTTTCAGGATTAAGTATTTCTGAAGCTAATACAATCACCGTTCCATTATTATGAGTAATTAAGTTTAAAAACTTAGTTGTATTGCCTTTTGTTACTTCAATAACTTTTGCCCTAGCTTCATTTTTAGCAAAATTAATTTTGTATTTTCTTGCCTTTAGTTCTCGCTCAAAGTATTGAGTTACGGCGGTAAGGGAATCTTTGGTTTGTTGACTACTTCGATCTAGAGGTGCTGCAAATAAGCCTAGCGAACCTGGTTGAGCATTGATATATTTTGGAAAGTCGCTAAATGCATTATTAAGATTATCGGGATTGGGTAAAGAGCTAGTTCCTAAAGGTTTAGAAGCTACAACTTGAGGAGTGGGTTTTGCTGCTTTAGTGCTTGCTAATACTTTTGGAGATTGTTTAATTGCTGTCGAACTAGCAACTTTTTGTTTGACAACTGGTGACGGTTTAACAGTTGGCTGAATTGTTCTTTTGTTAACGCTTGGTGAACTAGAAATTGGTAGATCGGTAATTCTTACTTTGTCTTGAGTTAATGCTTTTTTTGTAACTTCTGTTTCTGGTTTAGGCATCGGTGAAAGTAATAGCAAACCATGTATGCCTATAGAAAATAATAGCATCGGTCGCGCTAATTGCTGCCAATAGTTGTTTTTGAGTTGATAAGATATTGTCATAGGTTTAATTAGTCAAGTATTGAGATTTATTTAATAGCTACTCTATCGGTATATTTAGGAGTAATTGAAGGTCAAACTTGAGCAAATAATTACTTTTAAAGTAGCTAACTAATAACAA
>JAPJOW010000319.1 GCA_030826005.1 Aliterella sp. RAGGC_92 | reverse complement strand
AAAACTAATATTGTTTGTTGTAATTTTCCATTGATTAAATTGCAATGCTTTTGAGCCATTTAATGATTGAAAATCTTTGCTTGTAGAATCGAAGGACTGAGCAACCGAATTAATAGCTACTCCTCCTGGCGCAATCGGTAACGTATAAGGTAGAGGGGTGTAGGCGGCTTGATAAGTTATATTATAGTCATCGTTAGTATTTTTATTTACATTAATAATTTCAATAGGTTGCTCGTTTACTTTCAGTAATACTTTACCGTCATTAATAGTTTTTAATCGTCGGATTCCCTGGGGTAAATCTGGTAAATTGTCGGATTGAAAAGTAGATAGTTGACGCACAATTTGCGGATAAAAGATTGTAATTTGCTCGTTTTTAATTAGATTATTACTAGATTTTTTTATTTCATTAAAATAGTTAAAAATATTACCATAGCTACCTAGTACAAGCACGTAGAAAGGTCGAAACTGATCTAGTTTTTTGCCTTGAGTGCTATAGGTAAACTGTGTATTTTTGATGCCTACGTCGTAAATTGTGCCGTCAAATTCACTTCTAATTGCTAAAATTCCTACAGCATAACCTTTTTGCAAATAATCTTCTTTCAGCTTTCTTAAAACTAAATTAGTATCGGAGTCTTTTTGATACAAATCCGTGACTATAATAGAAACTCGCTCTTTAGCTGCGGGGGTAATAGCCGATTCAATTTGACTGACTCTAAAAACCGGATTATCCCCAGTGTAAAACTCTGGTAGCTTTGCTTTGAGGTAAGTTTGTCTATTAATTTGTTGCTTGGCTGTACCGAAACGGAAATACTGAACAGTTGAGGTTTTCCAGGTAGTTGTAGAAGCTCTATCTAGCAAGTCTAAGGTTTGAGCGTAACGACTATTTGTAAAGTTTTTTGTAAATCCCTGCATTGACGGCGTGCCATCAATTTGAATAATGGTTGTTACCGATTCAGATTTTTGGTCGATTGGTGAAGGGTTACTTAAGGGTACGCAAGTAGGAACGATTGTTTTAGGTTTACAGGAAGTCATCAATAAGCAAGCTGCGATCGCAACTAGCCATCTGAGTTTAATCATGCTAATTTGTACCGTAAGCTAAGAATATACTTTAAACTTAAAATTTTTTAACAGGCATTTAGACAATCGTCACCGTAACATAAAATACTAAATTTTAACAGAGAATTTGGCTGTACCTATAGTTTGGGAGAGAAAATGGAAGCGTGGATATGGGATGTTATTAGAATTGTTGTTGTCAGCTTAATTGGTGCAGCAATAATGTTTTTGTTACAGCCTTGGCTTTATCAAAATGGCATTATCCCTTTAAATGATGTAGAACCAGAAGCTTGGGTTGGAGATAATTATATTATTGGTGCAGTTACAGTATTTTTGATTTCGATTATAGCTGTGATTTTATGGTATGTAATAGCAGCTAAAGCTAAAGTTCAAAGCGCTAAAGAAACTTCTTCAATGGCGATTCTTTGGTGGCTATTTTTTCTGATGCCAATACTTAGTATTTGTGCGGCAATTTTCTTTTTTAATCGTAGTAATGATGCTTTATTATCTGTAACTGGATTTTTTGTTTTTGATATTTTACTTATATATTGGTTTTCGACAGCAATAAGTTCTCCACGTTCGTTGATGTTTGTTGTTCCTGGGGCATTTTTTCTGCGTAATTTACTTGGTTTAAGGTAATGACACTTTATATTATTGCAATTGGCGGAACGGGTGCGAGATGCGTTGAAGCCGTAACTCAGTGCGCCGCCGCAGGTTTATATACAGAAGAACCAATTAAAATTTTATTTGTAGACGCGGATGAGTCTAACGGTAATTTGTCGCGGACTACCGAAACAATCAAAACTTATCAAGAATGTCACCAATTAGTTAAAAATAATGCTCAAACTCCTTGGTTGCAAACACCGATTGAGTTACTCAGCTTTTGGTCGCCGTTTAGTAATAGTACGAATAAAACTTTAGGAAGTTTTTTAAACTACAATAGTTACAAAAATAATCATCCGGCTTTAGGACATTTATTTGATGTTTTATATACTAAAGACGAGCGCGAAGCACCTTTAGATGTAGGGTTTAGGGGCAGACCTGCTATTGGTTCGGCAATTATTAGCCAAGTGAATTTTGACGAGTCAGAACAAGAACCTTGGGCAACATTAATTAAATTAATTCGTGCCGATTTAGGGACGGGAAAGTCAGTAAATATGTTTTTATGCGGCTCGATTTTTGGCGGTACGGGAGCTTCGGGGTTTCCAACAATTGGGCGGTTATTAGTAAATAAATTAAGTAGGTTAGAAGGACGGGACAGATTAAAAATTGGCGGGTTATTAATGCTGCCTTATTTTGCTTTTTTAGTGCCAAACGATCGAGATAGTAATGGAATTCATGCCCGCGCCGATCAGTTTTTACTTAATACCGAATCTGCCCTACGTTATTATGTAAACGAGGCTCAAAGTACCTTCGATGCTGTTTATATGTTAGGAAGTCAAAACCCGACTAACGTTAAATTTAGTATTGGTAAAAATAGCCAAAGTAACGAACCGCATTTTATTGAATTGTATGCAGCTTTAGCCGCCAAACACTTCTTAGGAAATTCTGCTAGTGGCGAAACAGGTAAAGTAATTTTAATTGGGCGTGGGTCGCCGGGGCGAGTTACTTGGAAAGATTTACCCGATAGCGAAGAAGTAAAACAAAAGCTAGTAAATACAACTCGATTTGCTTTTGCTTGGATGGCAAATCTCGTACCAGAACTTGCTTATGCAAGTAAAGTAGGGGTGAAAAAATTTCAAGATCAAGCCCCTTGGTTTTCTAGTTTCTTTCGCCCCGAACAAGGTTTTTTGGGAAAAATGATTGGCAATAGACAAATGCAAACTTTGCCCGAATTTAACGAGTTACCCCAACAAGAAGCTATTGAAACAATCAAAAAATGGTGTAATAGTTATTTGCGTTGGTTAAATAAGCTGCACTTTTCGGGAGATAATATCGAGCTATTTAAACCGGAAATATTTGGGGCGGGAGAAGGGAGATTAAGTGCTGAAAGCTTTGCGGGGCTTGTATTTGATGATAGCAGAGATAAAGACAAGCGATCGCTTGATACGATTCAATTATTAAAAGAAAAGTTAGATGGCAAAATAGGACAACCGGGGACTGTTGGACTTGCCAAATCTCTTTATTTACAGTGCAAACCTTAAATAAAAATACTAATGAACAGCGACCGAATTGAGGATAATTCTGCTTTTTTGCTGCCAAAGTTAAAACCCGATACCGAGCTTAAATCTAGTTCGGCTGGACAATGGGATATTAGACAATCTATAGAGTTTCAAAATGTTGCTAAAAGTCTAGATTTTAGTGCGGGTGGAAAAGATATAAAAAGTGTAAGTTCTATTCCCAATATGTGGGCGCGTCCGCTTTCAATGGAAATGGCATTGCACATTGATGACTATCCTATCCGTCGCCAAATGCTCGAACAATGGCAAGGAATGTTGGCTGCTTTAGCTTTATCTGAAGTGCGGGGATTTAACATTAAAACTAAGTTATTGGAACTTGAAAATTTAACTCAGTTTGACGATTTTGCTCGGTCTTTAATTGAACTTATTCCCTCACCCGTTAACTCTTTATATAACCTTAATGGTAAGCAT
>JAPJOW010000055.1 GCA_030826005.1 Aliterella sp. RAGGC_92 | reverse complement strand
TTGTTGATTATGTCAAGCTTTTTGAGCGATGGGAGTTAGGATATTCAGAAAAATTACGGGCAAAATTTTTACTTGGAACATTTAGCCCTATTGGGAAACGGAACTTTTCAGAAGTTGAAGATGAGCTTAAAGAGTATGCAGATAAATACGGCTATTTAATAGGTGGTGAACTTGCTGCCTCAATCTTAACTAAATATCTTCGTCCTATTAGTGCAACATTACATTTACATAAAAACATCGATCCTCGTCACCTAGCAGTCAAGCTAAAACTAAAGCCTGATGTTGAAGGAAATATTATTTTGTTTCAAAGTTTTGGGAGCGGCGAAGATCGGCGAAATGAATTTGGAAAATTAAAAAATTTTGTTAATCCGTTACTAATTCATGCAGAATTAGTTCGGACTGGTAATAGTCGATTAAAAGAAACTGCTCAAATTATTTACGCTCGATATATTCATCCAATAACTCAAAAGAATGATTAGTTCTACAGAAAAACAAGTTTTGACCGATCTAGTAGATATAGTCAGTGCCTTGAAGTTACCAATGATTGTAGTTGGTGCAGGAGCTAGAATGCTAATATTCGATTGTAAATTTGGAGAAGGACGAGGAACAAAAGATTGGGATGTAGCAATATCTATAAATAGTTGGGAAGCTTATCAAAAACTTAGTGAATATTTAACTAAGGGTGATTTTCCTCGGTTTAAATTTACAAAAACCCCTCATAAATTTGTACATATTGAAACCAGCATTGAGGTTGACATCGTGCCTTTTGGAGAAATTGGCGAACCCGATCGAAAAATAGTTTGGTTTAAAACAGGCAATTCTATGAACGTTTTAGGTTTTGCTGAAGCTCTCCTTCATGCCAAAAATATTAATATTGGTGAGTTAGAAATACCAGTAATTGATACGCCAGCTTTGATAGTCCTCAAAATTTTTGCTTGGGGCGATCGCGGTGAGCGGACTAATAAGGATTTAGAAGACATTGAATTTATTTTATCAAAGTATGAGGATGACGATCGAGTTTATATTGAATTACACGATGAGCTTGCCAGTGGATTAGTTGAATTCCTTGATGCAAACATCTACTTGCTAGGGCAAGATATTCACAAAATACTTTAAGAGAAAACTCTGTTTGAGCTAAATATAGTATTGGACAAGTTGATTGAAAATTTAGGGATCGATAAACCCAGATCTTTCGGTTATAAATTAAAAGTGTTGCAGCAAGGAATTAGCTCTATTTCTTCAAGAGTGGACGACACAAAAAATGCTTAAAACTAATGCCCCCGCTCTCAATTAAAAGAGCGGGGGCTGAGAAACGAAGCTTTATTCAGAAGGTTGAGCTTATACGAGCTTGAGGTCGGAATACTCAGCCAATAAGTCATCAGCCGTTAAAGTATCGCCTTCGGCTTGAGGTGTCCAAAGCACTTCAATTGCTAGGAGGCGATCGCTAGATATACCACCTAAAACTCGCAATGCTTGGCGCAAGTCCTCTGCACTATTGATTTGGGGCATTTCTAGATTTCCCAAAGTAGCCGCTAGAAGTGTAACAACAATATACTCTCCAGGGCCTTCTGTAATCAAACGAGTGGGGTTATCTAACGCACCACCCGCTTCTGGTAAAACACCTTTGGGACTTGCTGCTTTTAGTTGGTTGTTGACATTAGAAAGAGTTTCTTCTGTAAACTTGCTCCGTTCTGCCAACGCCAATCGATTAAACTGAGACTCGGCTGCACCTAATAGCGCTTTTTGGCTATTTCCTGACGCGTAAGACCAGTATTCGGGGTGACGGAGCAATGCTAAAGAAGTTTCTTGCAATACTTCGGCGCGTCCTTCCGGGGAGTTGGTATCGGCAGTTTCGGCGATGCGATCGAGTTCGGCTTGCAATTGCCGGGCGTTTGCCAACATACCCACTTGCAAGCGATTAATTGTCACGTTGGGGTTGCTGCTGTACTGCGCTTCGTCTTCGCCACCACTAGCACGTCGGAAGCTTTGCAATAGAAAATTGCCGATCGCCAGCGCAATTAAAATTGTAAATAAACCGCCAAACCCTCCACCAATTCCAAAGAAGGGAAAGACAAAGGGAAAACCAAATCCACCGCCGGGGTAGCCATAACCATAGCCGCCACCGGGATATCCATAACCACCACCGGGCGCATAGGTACGGCTGGGAGGTGCATAAGTACGGCTAGGCGCTCTAAAAGAACCTCCACCAATTCGCCCGCCACTACCGCGCGCGGCTAAAGCTCCGTCAGCGTGTCCCAACGCTAAAGTAAAAATTAAACCGATGACAAATAAAGGTTTTAAAAGTGGTTTGATTGCCGAAAGCAGTTTGTTACGCATAACAGATTTCCTAAAAAACAATTGTCGGTAGCGGAGCTCTAGATTCTGGAGATATATTTTAGCGGTTGTGCTAAATAACTTCTCCGTCAGTCCGCATCCGCGCCGGATAGCAAAAATTATTAGTTTAATTTTTGCTCCTATTTACCTTTAACTTAAGGCTACCTTTTTAATTTATCGTTTCTCATCCTTCTTGGGGATCTACCTTAATAGCAGATTTCTGGGGGAGATAACCGAACAAGGGGAGATAGGCTTTTAGCCACCGCCTACAATTGTGACTACTTCTAGGCGATCGCCCATTTGCATTTTTGTCTCTGTCCAATATTGCCGATGGAGGATTTCGCCGTTGTACTCTACGGCTACTAGGCGCGGGTTAAATCCTAGGGTTTCTAGCACTTCTGGTAAGAATGCACCTTCGTTGCAGGTTTTTTGTTCGCCGTTTACTTCTAGGGCGATCGCTTTAGGCATGATTGTTTGAGTAGTCTGGGGGTAAACTTCGCACTGATGGACGGCGATTTAGTTGCGCTAGGAAGTATTGAGCAATTAAGGTTGGGTGCTGGGCTTGAATCAAACTCCGCACTACAGCTACTCGTTCTCCACCTGCCCCAATTACATCATTAACGTTATTTACACTAATTCCGCCGATCGCAAACCAAGGAATTGTTGCATACTGCGCGGCGTAGCGCACGTAATCTAACCCGGCGGCGGCTTTTCCTGGTTTGGTGGGGGTTTCGTAGACTGGCCCAACTCCGATGTAATCAGCGCCTTGCTCGATGGCTTGCTGCATTTCTTCGGGGTTGGTTGTCGAACTACCAATGATTTTTTGCGAACCTAGTAATGCTCTTGCTACGCTAACCGGCGTGTCTTGCTGTCCTAGATGCACGCCATCGGCGTTTACAGCCATTGCTATATCTAGGCGATCGTTGACGATAAATAATGCCCCGTATTGATGGCAAAGTTGACAGAGTTTTTCGGCGGTGGCTAAACGGGTGCGATCGTCGGTAGTTTTGTCGCGGTACTGTACTAAGGTTAATCCGCCTTGCAAGGCGGCTTCCACAATATTAAATAAGCGATCGCTTGGGGAAGTGACAAAATACAATTTCGCCTCTGCAAGTATTTGCTGGCGCTGATAGCCCAGCAATTGACTTTCAAGCGTATAAACTCGATAGCGAATTTGCTTAAATGCGCCGCCCATTGTCGGATGATACAGTTTGCCGTATTCTTCTAATACTCTTAATGCTTCTTGGACGCGCGAAAAATTTACTTGCAATAATTGTTCGATACTCGCGCGCTGTTGCTCTTGGGGATGAGTTAATTCTGTCCCCGGATCTCCTGGGGTGTCTCGCGCTGCTCTTAGTTCGGGGGTATGCCAGCTTGCCAATTCTTGACGTAACTGCTTGCATTCATCCGTCAACTGGACGCTATTAATACCAAAGCGACACCATTCTTCAATAATTCTCAGCCCTTCGCGGGCGCGATCTAAGTTGGCATCCAAGATGCGACAAACCGTTGCCTGCACTTGTACTCCTTGGTTTTGTCTGTTGACCATCAATAGCATTAGCATTAGTCTTTTTATCCTATCAGCCAATGTTACTGTTTTCGCAATGTAACAGCTACTTGACAAGGGATAATTATTTATTAATATAAGCTTTGCCCACCTTTATAGTGGTTGCACTATTAGTCAGAAAACTGACTGCTAGAAACTATAAATAACTACTTTTTTCCCCATTGATTTTATCTGACTTCGGCTGTATAACCAAAACAAATATATAAGATCGTCAAAAGCTTGTTATAACCGCAAACAAACTACTTGCAACTAACAGATTCTTATTGCTGTCGTTAGACTAATGCCACAATTGTAAATTTAGCGATCGATTTGAGGAGTGCCGTGAATTTCCTACATCATCCCAGCTATCTTTTTAAGATATTAAAAACCTGTAATTATTTAATTACTCTCGCAGTCGGCTTGACAAATATTACGATGTTGTGCATTCCAGATATTGCCTCAGCACAACTGCCTAAGAATACAGACGTAGTTGCTCAAGTACCCACTGCTGCAAATAAATTATTTGTAAATCCTGCCGGGAATGCTACTGGTGGTAATGGTAGCGAAGTTGCGCCTTTTAAAACGATCGCCCAAGCATTGCAAGTAGCTGGAGAAAATAGTGTAATTGTTTTAGCTAGTGGAACTTATAGCGCCGAATCGGGCGAAACGTTTCCTTTAGTTCTCAAAAGCGGGGTATCTATTGTTGGTAACTCCCAATCGCGAGGCAAAGATATTGTCATTAATGGCGGCGGTGCTTATATGAGCCGCACTTTTGCGCGGCAAAATATTACAATCTTGGGGGCAAATAATGCCACTATTTCGGGAGTAACAATTACAAACAACAATCCGCGCGGTTATGGCTTGTGGATTGAATCGAGTAGTCCCACCGTTAGCGACAATACTTTTACTGGCAGCAAACACGACGGTATCTCTATTACCGGGAATAGCGCGCCCAAAATTCGCGGTAACTATTTTTATCTCAATGGCGCTAATGGGATGACAATTTATGGTACATCAACGCCGGAGATTCAGGAAAATGTCTTTGAAAAAACTGGATTTGGCATCAATATTAATCAAAAAGCAGCGCCAATTGTCATCAATAATCGCATAGTGCAAAATCGCTCTGGTATAGTTACTCAAGCTAACGCCCGTCCCGTATTGCGCGGCAATGTGATTGAAAATAATACCGAAGATGGATTAGTCGCAATCTCTACTAGCCAACCAGATTTGGGGACGCAAGCCGAACCTGGAAAAAATGTTTTTCGCCAAAATGGACGATTTGATATCAATAGCAGTGCCTCAAAACAGGTATTAGTAGCTTTTGGCAATCAATTAGCAAGCGATCGCATTAGCGGTAAATTAGACCTTAGCGGTACGGTAAACCCAAATCAAGCTCAAATTGCTCAAAATGTCCCCAGCGTCAGCACGCCGCCGTCAGTTAAACCACTACCTACAATTGCGAGAACAACTACCGCCGCAAATATTCAACCACCAAAAATAACCACATCGCCCTTACCCCCACCGCCTTTAGGTAACACCCAACCGCCTAAGACTACCCCGTTGCAATTACCCGCCCTGCCTTTAGGAAAAACTCAATCACCCCAACCAACCGCGCCTAATAGCCGGGAAGTTTCCACCGAAAGCATTGAAATTATCGTCCCCCCGCCAGAAAATTCTTCTAACCCGCCGACCGTTGAAGTAGTGGCAAATGCTTCTCAAGGTAGCGATACTGCTAGTATTTCTCAAGTTGATATTCCCCCGCCGCCAATTGTCTCCGGGCAAATTAACCCGCCCGCAACAATAGACAAAAATCTAAATTTACCTGTGTTGCAATCTGCCCAAATTGTTGAAGCCGAACTTTTACCCGTACCTGGGGGCAATATTCCTATTGGTAATAGTCGTAAATTACCCAAAGTTCCCGTGCGGCAAAATGCAAATCCTGGTGATGGTAGCCCGCCAATTCCGCCAACTCAAGCAACTAGCCTTGGTTTGCGCTATCGAGTAGTAGTAGCCGCCGATAGTAAAAGCCAACAAGACCAAGTGCGGAGTCTTGTGCCAGGGGCATTTAGAACGTTTAATAATGGTAAAGTGTTGATGCAAGTGGGAGCTTTTAGCGATCGCGCCAAAGCCGAGGAAATGCAGCAGTATTTAACTAGCCAAGGGGTTAAAGGCACAATCGAACAGTTAAATTAGCACGTTAGGCGCTTAAAAATAGAAAGTAGCCTTCAATTTAAAATTAATGAGGCATGGAATTAATTATATTTATTGGTTTGCAGGCTTCGGGAAAAACTACTTTCTATCACAATAATTTTGCCTCAACTCATCAGCACGTTAGTAAAGACTTATTTCCCAATAACAAGCATAAAAATAGAAGACAGACACAATTAATTACGGCGGCATTAAATGAGGGAAAATCTGTAGTCGTTGATAATACCAACCCTACAACTATTGAACGCGCGCCACTAATTGAAATTGGCAACAGCTATGATTGTAAAATTATTGGCTATTACTTTGATTTGCCGCTTAAAGTGTGTTTAGAGCGTAATTCACAGCGACATGGTAAAGCAAAAGTTCCTGAAGTAGGGATTTATGCAACGCTAAAAAAATTAACGCGCCCTGATTATAGTGAGGGATTCCACGACTTATTTGATATTAGTCCAGAATAGCTACTTAGTTAATAAAATTTATGGATAGCGATAGTTTTGAAGCTAAAATGCGCCAGGGTGAGTATTTTCACAACCTGCAAATTATACCGGGTGCGTGGGTAGTAATTCGCCTTGATGGGAGAGGATTTTCTAAGTTTACCGAATCCCGTTTTGAAAAGCCTTTTGACTTTAAGTTTCATGAAATGATGGTACAAACAACAGAAGTATTGCTACAAGAAATTCAAGGAATATATGCTTATACAGAGAGCGATGAAATATCAATTCTTTGCGCGCCAAACTGGGATTTTTTCGATCGCAGTTTAGAAAAAGTTGTATCAATTTCCGCAGGAATTGCTAGTGCTACCTTTACTCATAGTTGTCAAAATGCTGTAAGTTTTGACAGTCGGATTTGGCTAGGTGTCAATAAGTCGCAAGTGGTAGATTATTTTCGTTGGCGACAAGCGGATGCAGCTAGGTGTGCGTTAAATGGTTGGTGCTACTGGACTTTACGCCAAGCTGGTAAAAGTATTGGGGAAGCAACATCGATGCTTGAAGGTAAATCGGTAGCTTTTAAAAATAATTTGTTGTTTGAGTATGGGATTAATTTTAACGATTTACCCACCTGGCAAAGGCGAGGGATAGGATTGTATTGGGGAGAGTATGAAAAAGAAGGCTACAATCCAATTTCTCAGCAAGCGGTTGTAGTTAAGCGTCGGCGGATTGAGATTAATAGAGAATTGCCAATGAAAGAAGCTTATGCAGAGCTTATGAGTGGGATTTTAGATAGTAAGAGCGGCATTGCAGATTAAATTAATTCAATACAAATTTTTATCTTATGTAGTGCTGCAAAGCTGCCATAAACTTATCCTTATTTTGGTGACAATTTTCAATCAGAGCTTGCGATAATAGTTGCTAAGGACTACCAAATCCTTGACCGCGCATACCTTTTGACCAAATCATTAATTCACCGCCATGACCTCCCGCCGCAAGTTGATGCCCTTGGGGATGCCAGGCTAGACGAGAAAATCCCTTAGGTGCGCCAGGGAGAATTTGGGCTAATTTTTTAGCTTTTTGCCACAAACAAACCCAACCATCCTCCGATGCCGAAGCTAGTAAAAAGCTATTGGGTTGAAAGGCAAGGGCTTGTATAACTCCACTATGCTGTTGTAATAATCTACTTGTCCAGCCCATAGACTCCTTCGCCCGTTCCCATACCACAATACCTTCAAGGCTAGAAGCAGCCAACAGAGAGGAATTTAGCCCAGTTTGAGTTTGCGACCAGGCAAGCTGGCGAATTTTACCAGGAAAACCGCGCATTACCCAAGGAAAAAAATCTTGGTTTGGATCGTCACTTTCTGAGGCAATTGAGTTATTCCACTCGATAACGGCGATCGTTCGATCCATATTTCCACAAGCAAGATACTTGCCATCCGGCGACCAAGCGATCGCCAAACTTGCCGAAGGCACTAACACTACATAAGGATCGTCATCCCAAGATTGAGCATTCCAAATCTTCGCTCCTTGATAACCTGCGATCGCTAAGTACTGTCCATCAGGACTCCAATCTAAATCCAGTACAGAGGAATTATCAAAATTAAGCGTAGCGATTACCTCGCCCGTATCAGCATCCCACACCTGGACATAGCGCCCTAAGCTGAAAGCTAGTTGATTGCGAATAGGATTCCAAGCTAACTTGTCTACCCAGGCAGGTGCATTTTCCATAATGTGGAAGGGTCTACATCGGTAAGTTCTATTATCTTCATACAAACGCCAAATTTTTACCTGCCCAGCCTGACCGCCAGCAGCGAGGTTCTGCCCATCAGGAGAAAAAGCGAGGCAGTCTAGGGAGTGACTCTCAGCCATTTGTAAAGGTAATAAAGGCCAGTTGCTCTCTTGCGTATTAGAGAGATCCCGCCAGAGCATTACTTCTCCGGCGGCAGAACTTACTGCTAAAGTTTTAGCTTGAGGCGACCAGGCGATCGCTGTTACATAATCTGAAAGCTTCCCCCGCCAATGCAAGTCGAATTGTTGGGAGTTTGCAACTGAAGGTTTCATCGCTTCTCACTTGTTGATAATTATGGCGCAAACGCCGCGTATTGACCGCCCAAGCCAAGGACGATCGCCTTTGTGTTCGCAATCAGCATTTTGGGGTAGGTATCGCCCTCCGTGCCTGCGTCTCCCAGTCCATCGGCAAATAGTTCTCGTTCGGACAGTTTCACATTCGCTTCTTTTGCCACCGTTTCAATCAGTTTAGGATTGGCTGAAACTTCCGCAAAAATAGTTGGCACTCGCTCGGCTTTAATTTCCTCGGTTAGTTCTTTTACTCGTGCAGCCGTAGGTTTTTCTGCGGTACTGATACCCTGTAATACCCCTTCAACCGGAATGCTGTAAGCCGCAGAATAATATCCCAAGGCATCGTGAGTTGTCACCAGTTTGCGTGAGTTTGGTGGAATGGTAGCGATTTGAGTTTTAATCCAGCTATCAACCTGAGTTAGTTTTGCGGACAGCCCTTGAGCATTTTTCCTATATAAATTAGTGTTTTGCGGTGCAGCTTTCGTCAGGTTGTCTTGAATTACTTTTACCATCTGAACTCCATTTTTGGCATCGTGCCAAATATGCGGGTCTGGTTCTTCACCTCCCGCATGGGTTTCACTCTTTTCTTCAGCGCGATCGTCTTCATGTTTACCCATCAGAGGTTTGGGAACTGCCGTTTCTCCCACTGCTACTTTGGTAGCGCGATTAGAGGAGGCTTTAATTAATTCGATCAAACTAGGTTCAAAGTTATAGCCAGAGTACAGAACAAGCTGGGCATCTTCGAGCGCCTTGCGGTCTTTTGGTGTTGGCTTATAAACGTGGGGGTCAGTTCCCGCTTTTACTAAGCAAGTTAGGTCGATTGTATTAGCGGCAATAGTTTTCGTTAAATCGCATAGCACGCTGCTGGTTGCAACTACTTTCAATTTCGTGCTGGTAGCGGCGGTATTAGTAAAATTGGTTGGGCTATTTCGATCGATTGATGTAGATTGGCTGCAAGCACTAAGTATGCTGACAGCGATCGCTAGGAGCGTGCTATTCCAGGTTCGATAGTGCTGAGTAGACATGATGTTTTAATTTAAGAATCGCGTTCTCAGTATATAATAATAATCATTCTCATTCTAGGTATTCATGTTAGAGGTTCGGCAGCTTGCTGTCAATTATCGGGGCGTGCGTGGACTCGATCCAGTCAGTTTCCAAGTAAATCCAGGTCAACTGGTGGGCATTATTGGGCCAAATGGAGCAGGCAAAAGTACGCTGCTAAAAGCATTGTTAGGCTTAGTCCCTGCGGGGGGTGTAGTTCGCTATTGCACCTGTCCGCTATGCCAGCAGTTAGAGCGGGTAGCGTATATCCCGCAGAAGTCGCAAATTGATTGGGATTATCCGATTACGGTTTGGAACGTTGTGATGATGGCGCGGACTCGTCAGCTAGGATGGCTTCGCAATCCCAACCCTGGGGCAAAAGAAACGGTGAAGACAGCATTGAAACGAGTAGAGATGCTAAATCTTTGCCATCGCCGCATTGGCGAACTTTCTGGAGGACAGCAGCAACGGGTATTTTTAGCGCGGGCTTTGGCGCAACAAGCAGATTTGTTCTTATTTGACGAACCATTTACGGGTGTGGATAAGAAAACCGAAGCCATTATGCTAGAAGTTTTTGAGGAATTGCGATCGCAAGGGAAAATTTTAATTCTTAGTACCCATGAATGGGGATCGTCCCTCAGTCAACTCGATCGATTGCTGTTGCTCAATCAATCCTTGATAGCCGAGGGTTCGCCCCAACAAGTAATGACTCCTGAAAATCTGCGTCAAGCTTATGGCAGCTACTTGGGAAATTCCTTGCATCAAAAGATAGAAACGTCTTTTTTCTGCTAAACCATTTACTTATTTATTCCCCTACTGCTCGTGTTTAACCTTCTGTTAGAACCTCTTAATTACGAATTCATACGCAACGCGATCGCCATTGGCGCGATCGTGGGAATTCTTTGCCCGGTGGTCGGTAGTTATCTAATTGTGCAGCGCATGGCAATGCTTGGAGATGTCATTGCTCACTGCGTTCTACCAGGGTTATCAATTTCTTTCTTTTTGGGTATTGATATTCTACTAGGTGCTTTTGGATCGGGCATTCTGGGCGCGTTGCTCATTGTTTGGATTCGTTCTCAAACACGAGTCAAAGTTGATGCAGCAATGGCACTGACATTTTCTACTTTTTTTGCCTTGGGCGTGACGCTGATTACGGTACTGAAAAATAAACTCGATCTCGATAGTTTTTTGTTCGGCGATATCCTCGGAGTAACACTCCATGATATTGGGCGCTCGTTCGCGATCGCCGTTTTAATTTTGCTTGCGATCGAACTGTTTTATAAAGAATTATTGTTCTACACCTTCGATAAAACTGGCGCTCAAGCAGTCGGCTTACCTATCAACACTATTTACTTTGGCTTCATGACAGCCATTACTCTCACCATTATCGCTAGTATGCAAGCAGTGGGAGTAATTCTGGTAATTTCTCTACTGGTCGGGCCTGCCTTGACTGCCTATTTGTTAGTAAAAGAACTGCATCAGATGATGATAGTAGGAGCTATTTTAGGCTCAATCTCTAGTATTTCCGGTGTTTATCTCAGTTATTATTGGAACTTGCCTTCGGGTCCGGCGATCGTCTTGCTGTCATCTAGTTTGTTTTTACTAGCACTACTATTTAGCCCATCTCAGGGAATTTTAACTCGACCGAACCCAAGGGGAAGTATCGCAACTATGCGTCGTCTAGCTTTACTCAAACGTCGCAAATAGCTTTCAGGGAGTAGTTACTGACAAATACGCCAACCGAAGCATTTTGTTTGTCACTGTTGCTCGAATTTGACGTACTTCTATTATCGTTTTTCAACCAAACACGCCTGAAAGTCCTTTTTCAGTTGAGCCTCGTTCAAGTTACGACCGATGAACACCATTTCATTTTTGCGGGCTTCGTTTGGCTTCCAAGCGCGATCGCGCGTACCATCAAACAGCATATGCACTCCTTGAAATACAAACCGATTGTCTTCTCCGGCAATATTGACAATCCCTTTCATGCGATAGATATCTGTTCCTTGGGTGTGTAACAAATAACTAATCCAATCGTTTAACTTTTGCATATCTAATCCGCCGGATTCTACCAAAGCCACAGAAGCAATGGTTTCATCATGCTCGTGGGCTGTTTCATCCAAAAATTCTGGATCGATTTCTAAAGCACGGTTGAGATCGAATGCTCCTACCCCTAATATTGCATCCATTTCTAGCTCGGCGTTGCGGGTACGGTAAATTTTGGCAATTGCATTTATCCCTTTAATCCGCTTTTCCAGTTCTTCTAACACATCATTTGTTACCAGGTCAGTTTTATTGAGCAAAATTACATCTGCAAATGCAATTTGCTCTTGGGCTTCACTACTTTCCCAATGCGACCAAATGTGTTTAGCATCAACTACCGTCACCACTGCATCTAGAGCCAATTGACCCTGCATATCTTCATCTACAAAGAAAGTTTGAATTACTGGGGCGGGGTCTGCAAGTCCTGTTGTTTCAATCACTAGATGGTCAAATTTATCCCGCCGTCGCATCAAATTGCCAATAATCCGAATCAAATCACCTCGAACTGTGCAGCAAATGCAGCCATTGTTCATCTCAAATATTTCTTCCTCTGCATCAATAACCAACTGGTTATCGATTCCCACTTCTCCAAACTCATTGACAATCACAGCTACCTTTAAGCCATGTTCGTGAGTCAAGATGCGATTGAGTAAAGTTGTTTTCCCTGCTCCCAGATAGCCAGTAAGAACTGTTACAGGCACTACATCCATTGTCTTGTTAGCGACCATACCACGAATACCTCTTTTTTAGAGAATGATAATCACTCTCAAAACATTATAAAAAACTTTATCTGGATCTGAACCAAAAACACCGGGAATTTGGGAAAGATGTTTTTCTTTCCTCGACAACGGCGGTCGGGCAGTCCCGGCGGATAAAATACTTGCAGCGTTACTCTAGCGGGGTCATAAGTATAAGCATTGAGGCAAGAATCCCCGCCCTAGAAAGGCAAATAGTGTGAAGCTCTATAAGATAAGTATTTTTAGCTAATTTTTATAAAAATCAATTCTACAGCTTAAGGATTTAGCCCTTCTCGATTACTACTTGCTCTACAACAGGCGATCGCAGGTTCTTTGGCTAGAGGAATATTATCTTTGCTAGTTGTTAGCGTTGGCTCTTTTTTTAGTTCAACAGATTTATAGCAGCTTTGCCCAACTTTGGTTCGCTATATTGCCACGCAGCGCTGTTGCGTACCTGCTGACCTAAAAGATTTACGGCAACAATTGTTATGCCTTTCCTCTCCTCAATTTCATTATTGTTCATTGCAGTTATTTGTATTGTTAGCTACAAAATCTATTAATCTTTTTTGTGCTGTAGATATCCGACACCTATCTTTAAGAGGAAGATATTAAATTGAGCCTATTTACAATTTGAGATCGTAAGTAGAGGTATGCGATCGCGCAATTACTACGATTTAACATTGGCAACTATGTATTTAATAAAAAAACGGGCAATTTGGGCAAAGCTGTCGGCTACGGGCATCAGATAGTTAACAATACTTATACGTCAATAGTCAGAGCTTTAGTGGATTGTGCTACAGATGTTTGTAAAAGAGATTTGTAGAAGAAGATTTATTTGCGGTATTGATTTCTTGGGAAGAAGCTCGAAGGATATAAATTAAGAAGTTACTGCGGCAATTGGAGTAAAAGAAAATATTATCTACTTTGTTTTATGTATCGCCGATTACAACTAATTTTAAGCTTAAGTAATACTTAAGACTTATAGGTCAATAGTTTATTCTAATAATGTAGGAGGAGGAAACCTTATAGATAGTTTGATAAATTGATTCTTACTTTAATTGGTAAAACTAAGCTTATGTCTCAAAGTCAATCGTCTAAGTTATCTCCAGAAGTTGAACAACTTCCCGAACACGCTCAACAAATTTTTATAGCTGCATTTAATAGCGCTAAAGAAGATGGAATGAGTGAAGAAGCAGCCCTCAGCGTTGGTTGGAACAGTATTAAGGACAGCTACGAACAAAGTAGTAGTGGTGAATGGAAGTTAAAACCAGAAGATACTAATATTCACAACAAATCTGTTCAATCTGGCGGAAACTAATCTTTTTTGTGCTTGAATTAATCTTAAAAATTAGAGTCTATAAAAGACAGGCATCTTGTTTAGATGCCTGTCTTTTATTGTTAACGGAACGTAGCTAAGGTTATCAAACAACTTTGCATAACTATTGTGGTACTAAAATTTTGTCTCTCTAGTGGAAGATGTATCGTTATAAAATAATTAATATGCTATTTGACATAACCAGATTTTAATAATAGCTAACAGCTAAAAAAGTTTATATATAGCGCTTAATACCATTAATTATTGCAAGCGTAGCGCTAGGAATTTGCTATACAACCTATGGTCAAATTCTTGTTAAATTTATATCAAGCTTTAAAAAAATTTGGTAATAAGACAACTAAAATTTTTCCAAAAAACTTTAGTAAAAGCCGATCGAAATCAAACCGATAAATAACTGAATTGAGATAAAATATGCCGCGACAGAACCCAAAAATAGAGAGTAACGGTAGTAACAAAGTTGGAATGGCAAAAATGAGCGAGGAGCGCCTAGCGACCTTATCTGAATCATTGCAACCTGTATCTGAGCAAAAAAATCAAGCGACGAAAACAAGTACAACTGCGCCAGACTTAGTTTGTTTATCTCACTTGCGGTGGAATTTTGTTTTCCAAAGACCTCAACATTTACTTAGCCGTTGCGCTCAAGGAAGGCGAGTATTTTTTATCGAAGAACCTATACTGAGCAACGCTCCCATAGGTAGGCTTGATATCAATCCCGATGAGAGCGGAGTGCTGGTAATAGTGCCGCATTTGAATGAAGCTTTGAGCCAAGAAGAAATTGCCTCTGCCCAAAAGTTACTAATTGACGGTTTATTTGCCCAGTACCAAATCGAGCAGTATATCTGCTGGTACTACACGCCGATGGCTTTATCGTTTACTGAGCATTTGCAACCATTGGCAATTGTGTACGATTGTATGGATGAATTATCTGCATTTAAAGGCGCATCGCCTACCCTGAAAAATTATGAAGCCCAGTTATTTCGCCGCGCAGACTTAGTATTTACAGGCGGTCAAAGTTTATATGAAGCCAAACGCGATCGCCATCCCAATGTCTACGCCTTTCCCAGCAGCGTAGATGTACCCCACTTTGCTCAAGCAAGAAACATTGGTCAAGATCCAGCAGATCAAGCAAACATTCCCCATCCGCGCCTAGGATTTTATGGCGTGATCGACGAGCGGATGGATCTCGAACTATTAGCTGGAATTGCCGCCGCTAGACCAGATTGGCATTTGGTAATGATTGGGCCAGTAGTAAAAATCGATCCAGGGATACTACCCCAAGGCGAGAATATTCATTACCTCGGTAGTAAAGACTATCAAGAGCTACCAGCCTATTTAGCTGGCTGGGATGTAGCAATGTTACCCTTTGCCCGTAACGAGTCAACCCGCTTTATTAGCCCGACTAAAACCCCTGAGTATTTAGCTGCGGGTAAGCCTGTAGTTTCTACCTCAATTCGAGATGTAGTGCGTCCTTACGGACAAGAAAATTTAGTAGAGATTGCTGACAGTGTTAGCGATTTTGTGGCGGCGGTCGAAAAGGTAATACAACAGGACTTAACATCAGGATGGCGATCGCGCGTTGATACTTTTTTAGAACAGATTTCTTGGGATCGCAGTTGGGCATCAATGATGAAATTGATTGATTCAGCTTTAGCAACGCGCGGACAAGATAATACGCAATCGCCCACAATTGAGCCGCCCAGCATTGTTACTAGAGAATATTTATTTGATTACTTGATAGTAGGCGCGGGTTTTTCGGGCAGCGTACTTGCCGAAAGATTAGCAACTCAGTCAGGTAAAAAAGTGTTGATTGTTGATAAGCGATCGCACATCGGCGGTAATGCTTACGATCATTACGACAATGCAGGCATTCTCGTTCACAAATACGGCCCCCACATCTTTCATACCAACAGCCGCGAAGTTTTTGAATACTTATCGCAATTTACGCAATGGCGCAGTTACGAGCATCGCGTTTTAGCTAGTGTAGACGGTCAACTCGTACCAATTCCGATCAATCTCGACACAATTAATAAACTGTACGGGTTATCGCTCAATTCATTTCAAGTCGAGGAATTTTTTGCATCGGTAGCTGAACCCAAATCACAAATCCTAACTTCCGAGGATGTTGTCGTTAGTAAAGTAGGTAGGGAACTATACGAAAAATTCTTTCGCAACTACACGCGCAAGCAATGGGGGCTAGATCCATCAGAGTTAGATAGATCGGTAACTGCGCGCGTTCCTACTCGTACTAACCGCGACGATCGCTATTTTACCGATACTTACCAAGCAATGCCTTTGCATGGTTATACGCGGATGTTCGAGAATATGCTATCGCACCCGAATATCAAAATTATGCTCAATACCGATTATCGGGAGATTGCCAAAGCAATTCCTTGTCGGGAAACGATCTATTCAGGCCCCGTTGATGAGTTTTTTGATTTTTGCTACGGGAAGTTGCCCTATCGTTCGTTGGAGTTCAAGCACGAAACCCACAATACTGCCGTGCATCAATCAGCGCCAGTAATTAACTATCCCAACGAACAACTTTATACTCGCGTCACTGAGTTTAAGTATTTAACAGGGCAAGAACACAACAAAACCAGCATTGTGTATGAGTTTCCCCGCGATGAAGGAGATCCTTACTATCCCGTACCTCGCTCTGAAAATGCGGAAATTTACAAAAAGTACAAGGCTTTAGCTGATACTACGGCTAACGTGCATTTTGTCGGCAGGTTGGCAACTTACAAGTATTACAACATGGATCAAGTTGTCGCTCAGGCTTTGGCTGTGTACAAACAAATTGGTAGCAAGGTCGTAGGGCGCTAGAAAGGGAAAGGTTAAAGGGTTTAAAGCAACCCTTTAACCGATTGTTGCAAGCAAGCAAGAGGATGTTCATGAGTTCGCAATTGCTAAATACTCCGCCTTTAGAAATTTGGGCTGGTGTAGAGTGTACTGTTAATCGAGTAAATGACGAATATAGCGACCAGTTAAAACTAAACGGTCATGCTACGCGCCTAGAAGACTTAGAGTTATTTGCCGAACTAGGGATAAGTGCTATACGTTACCCTGTATTGTGGGAGCGGACTGCACCTGATAGTTTAGATGTAGCTGATTGGTCGTGGGCGGACGAAAGATTGCATCGGTTGCGAGAACTAGGTATTCGCCCGATTGTTGGTTTAGTCCATCACGGTAGCGGGCCTAAATATACAAGTTTAGTCGATCCGGCTTTTCCCGAAAAACTAGCTACGTTTGCGCGGATGGTTGCCGATCGCTATCCTTGGATAGATTGTTATACGCCTGTAAACGAACCCTTGACTACAGCTAGGTTTAGCGGCTTGTACGGACACTGGTATCCGCATGGCAGAGATGATTTAACTTTTGCTCGTGCCTTGCTAAATCAATGCCAGGCGATCGCTTTATCTATGCAAGCAATCCGCAAAGTCAACCCCAACGCCCAACTGGTGCAAACTGACGACTTAGGGCAGATTTATAGTACGCCTTTATTGGCATATCAAGCAGAACTAGAAAACGAACGCCGCTTTTTGAGCTTCGATTTATTATGCGGACGTTTAAATCGCGATCGCCCAACCTGGGATTACTTGCGTTCGGCTGGCATTACAGAAGCAGAACTAAACTGGTTTTTAGACAATCCTTGTCCGCCCGATATTATGGGGATTAACCATTATTTGACAAGCGATCGCTTTTTAGATGAACGTTTAGAACGCTATCCAAAATCGGCTCATGGCGGCAACGGCAAGCACGCTTACGCAGATGTAGAAGCTGTCAGAGTTTGCGCTGAAAATACAGTAGGAGTAGGTAAGTTACTACAATCCGCCTGGCAACGCTATAGTTTGCCCTTAGCAATAACTGAGGTACATCTTGGCTGTACCCGTGAAGAACAATTGCGGTGGCTGTATGAAGTGTGGCAGACGGCAAACGAGCAAAAGCAACTAGGTGTAGATGTACGCGCTATTACTGCTTGGTCACTTTTAGGGGCATACGATTGGAATAGCTTGCTAACTCGCTTTGATGGCTATTACGAACCAGGCGTATTCGATTTGCGATCGCCTCATCCACGTCCTACAGCAATTGCAAGAGCGATCGCAGATTTAGCCAAAGGCAGCAAACCAAACCACCCCTTATTAAAAACCCCTGGCTGGTGGCATCGACAAGAGCGATTATTGTACCCGGCTGTAAGTTGTATTTTAGAGCCAGCAACAGCCAAAAATATCTGTTCCTCAATACCAAAGCCACTTGCTATAGTAGGAGCTACAGGAACGCTAGGACAAGCTTTTGCCAGATTGTGCGAACAAAGGGGCATTTATTATCAATTGCTATCGCGTCAACAAATAGATATTACTAATTCTGCCTCTGTAGATGCGGCTTTAAGCGAAGTAGAACCTTGGGCAGTTGTTAACGCTGCGGGATATGTCCGGGTAGATGATGCCGAACGCGAAATTGATGCTTGTTTGCAAGCAAACGCGGAGGGTGCAGCCATCCTTGCTGCTGCTTGTGCCAAGCGGGAAATACCCTTGCTGACATTTTCCTCTGATTTAGTGTTTGATGGGAGTTTATCGACTCCTTACACCGAAAGCGATCCGGTTGCCCCTTTAAATGTGTACGGGCGCAGTAAAGCGATCGCCGAAGAAAAAGTATTAACAACTAATCCCACATCCTTAGTCATCCGCACTAGCGCATTTTTTAGCCCTTGGGACAATTACAACTTCGTGACTATAGCCTTGCGCCAATTAGCTGCTGGTAAAACATTTATTGCCGCCGATGATGCGATCGTATCGCCCACCTACGTTCCCGACTTAGTTAACGCCAGCTTGGATCTATTAATTGATGGCGAAAATGGCTTGTGGCACTTAGCAAACCTTGGCGCGATCGCTTGGGCAGATTTGGCAAAACAAGCAGCAAAACAAGCTGGTATAGACAGCAGTAAAATAATTGCTCGTCCTACCCAAGAACTAGGACTTGTAGCTCAACGCCCCGCTTATAGCGTTCTTGGCAGCAATCGCGGCTTATTAATGCCTTCCCTCGATAATGCGATCGCGCGTTACATTCATGCAAAATCGCTTCACTAGCTTCTACTTGGCTACGCTGATGCGGTAGAAACTAAAACTTGTCCTTTGTAACCTAATTGGCTGTAATGTTTGAGGACATCAAATGCGATCGCACCATCACTCACCAAAGCCACACAAGCACCACCAAAACCGCCACCTGTAAGCCGCGCGCCAAACACTCCCGAAGTTTTTTGTAATATATCCACCAAAACATCCACTTCGGGTACAGAGACTTCATAATCATCGCGTTGACTAGCATGAGAAGCATTCATCAATTCACCAAAGCGGCTAACAGAAACTCCCGCTACCGCCTCCAATACGCGGTTATTTTCAGTAATAACATGACGAGCGCGGCGACAAAGCGGTTCTGGCAAAGAATCAGCAACTTGAGGATTGGTAACATCTCTCAGCGCTTTTACTCCCAAAAGTCGCGCCGCCTCCTCGCATTGCGCCCGACGTTGATTGTAGCCGCTACCTGCTGCTAATTCGTGATGCACGCCACTATCTATAACTAAAATCTCTCCTCCTGCTGGCAATTGGAGCGTGCGCCGTTCCAGGGTACGAGTATCTAGAAATAGCATCGAATGAGTATCCGCAAGGCTAGATGCCATTTGATCCATAATCCCGCAATTTAAGCCTGCATACTGAATTTCAGCTTGTTGTCCGATTTGGGCAATTTGCACATCATCAATAGGCAAATTCAGCAGACTGCGTAATCCTTTGAGCGTTGCTACCTCCAAAGCCGCGCTGCTAGATAAGCCCACACCAATTGGTACAGTAGATGTAACGTACAAGTTTATAGGTGGAATTTTGTAGCCTTGCTTTGCTAAAAGTTGGATGCAGCCAAATATATAACTAGCAAAACCTTGGGGAGTGCGATCGCGCTCTACAACACTTACCATTTCCGCTAATTCTTGGGAATAAAAGTGGTGTTGGCTATCTCGGCTCAAACCTAACTCTACTTTCGTGCGTTGAGGAATAGCGATCGGCAATACAAACCCGTCATTATAATCCGTATGTTCGCCCAGCAAATTTACTCGCCCTGGTGCAGTAGCTTCAACTTCTGGCTTTGTCCCAAATATTTGTTGAAAATTCATAACTTAAGTAATTTCTAAAACTACAGGGCGCAGTCTCCCTGATATTTCTACACTAGGAAAACTTGGATCGAAAGTGAGATTTTCTAACTTGCCATCCTCCAAAATGACAAAAGTATCCTCAATTTTTGCTCCTGGCAAACTGGGATTCCAAGCCATAACCATGTTTGCTTTTAATGTATCCCCAGTATGAGGATTAGCAACAATTTCTCTAGCTAAATAGCCGCAAGTTCCGCCTTGATGGTGTTCGCGGATAGCTCGAACATAGCCGTGTTGTTCGTAAGCCTGTTTCAATTGGTGGTAGACAGCGTTGAGCGCTACGCCAGGTTTGCACGAGTCTAAAGCTTGGGCTTCAATTTCTCGCACGTGCTGGTGCAATTGGGAATATCCATTTTTACCAAAACAAACAAACCTTGTAAGATTGGCATATAAGCCGTAACCTCTAGCGCAAAATACCATCATCGCAACTTGAGAAATCGCCTCATTACTCGGTGTTGCATGACGATATAACGGTAAACGCCTTTCTCCTGCTACCAAAGTTAAAGCTGGATGTAACCCCCGCGCCCATAATGCTTCAGCACCCGCTCCGGCTAGTTGGTATTCTGTCCATGTAGGTTTGGCGTTGGATAATACCTCTGTCATGGCGGCGCTGGCTTTTTGCCCTACTTGACGATAGCGCTCTATTTCGCCCTGCATCAATACTCGTTTGTAGTTTACAAGTAATTCGGGTAATGGCATTTCGGTAATAGTTGGGCGATCGCTACATACTTTCCCCCCATTAGTAGCCTCGCATACGAACTTTT
>JAPJOW010000054.1:11936-20920 GCA_030826005.1 Aliterella sp. RAGGC_92 | reverse complement strand
GGGGTAAGCCTCGTCCGCGCCGTAGCGTTTTTTTGCTTCTTCAACGCCCGTGCGATAACCCGTCCAAACTTCCTTTTCTCTTTCTTTGGGTTGGACAAAAAGAATAAAACGGTGTTCTTCATGGTGCGGTGCTAAAACGGCTACAGCTTGCGGCTCGTTAAATCCTGTCAAGTAGAAAAAATCGCTATCTTGGCGAAAAGTGTACTCTACATCATTGTGCATAACTGCCATTGGCGCACTGCGAAAAATTGCCGTACCATTACCAATTTTTGCCATTAACTGCTGACGGCGATTTTGGTACTCTGCTTGCATAGTTTAGTTTTGTTCTTGGCTATTTGGAAAGCCTTGGCGCGGGAATCCCCAACGCTCAAGTCTCCCCTTTTTTTCTTTATTTTAGGCTGCGCCAAAACCTCTGGGCTGAAAATCCCATTACTTGTACCGATTGGTGATATTCTATTGGTGTTGGACTGAAATCCGCGTGAGGCTTTCTTTCGATGCAAGTTAACGATTTAGGGTTTGTCGCAAGTATTTTATTTGTACTTGTGCCTACGGTTTTCCTGTTGATTTTATATATTCAGACTGCCAGCCGCGATAGCAAAAATGATTCGTAATCGTCGGTTTTAAAAAAATCCCTACACTATTACGGTGTAGGGATTTTTTTTAGCAAAAATGCAATTAGCCTACAGTACGCGCCAATAGCACTGGACACGTGGCGTTGACGCGCACGTAATCTGATAAAGAGGAGCTAATTAAACGATCTATATCTACAAAGCTCTTAGCGATGGAAGGACGGCGATCGGGAGAGCCAATAATTAACAAATCAACATCTTCTGCTTGAGCCAAGCGGCAAATTTCTTCGCCCGGTTTACCAGAGGAGGCGATCGCGCGGGGTTGGACTCCTTGTTTTTTTGCTTCCGCAATTGCTGGCGCTAAAACTGGGTTTTTCTCGGCGCTTGGGGCGACTTCGCCAGATTTGCTGGCGTTTTTATCGACATTAGCCAAAATTAATTGACCGCCTTTAATATCTCGAACCAGATATAATGCCAATTGCAAACACTGTTGAGTAGCTTCCGAACCATCTATTGCTACCATTACGCGCTTAATTTTTTTGATGTAAATGTCATCTTTTACTAGCAACATCGGGCGCGACGATAACTGAAAAACGTACTGACTGACAGAATTTGCTAAAATCGATTGCAAGCGTTTTAATCCGCGCGAACCCATAATAATTAAGTCAGCATTTACTTCGTCAGCTACTTGACAAACTACATCTTTAGGATCTCCTTGACGTAAAATTGCTGTAACTTTATTAGCATCTAAATTCACAGTTTCAATCGCCGAGCCTAAAATTTTGCCTCCTTCTTCCCACTTATTTGTCATCACTTGAGCGGAGGCTTGAGCGGGGACAACGTGCAAAACTGTTACTTCTGCTTGCCCAATTGCTGGCACTTCTTTCAAAGTTTTGAGCATTTCTTCGGCGTGTCCTAGTCCAGAAACCGCTAATAAGATTTTTTTTATCATTGCTATACCTCGTTTTTAATTTGGTTTACAACTTAGTTATCATTTTTTACAATTCCTCCGTCTCCTGGAGGATTTTTGCTTAAGCTAATTTATGGCTACCTAATCGTTTTCCTGGAGTATTTAATAATAAAATATCTTGTCAACTTTGTTATCTAAATTTGACGAATTGTTATTTTTAATAATTATGATGAAGGAAAAAATTGCTCTTGGTTACAATTCGCCAGCGCTAGTTTAGTTAAAATCGTAAAATTATGGACAGGCAAAAAAAAATCGAGCAAATAGTTGTCAGCGCCCAGCAAATGCGCGATATTGAAGGGCGGATATTTGCTGCCGGGATGCCTGTAGCGGCGTTAATGGAAAAAGTGGGATTAGCGATCGCCTCCAAAACCATCGAAATCCTCCAAACACTTCCAGGGCAAAGGATTGGGGTATTAGTAGGTACGGGACATAATGGCGGCGATGCTTTGGTTGTGGCGCGCGAATTGCATTTACGCGGCTACCAAGTAGGGTTTTTTAGTCCTTCCCAGCACAAAGAATTAACTAATAGTCACTTACAGTATGCAGAAAGCTTAAAGATTTGGCGCTGCGACAGTATAGAAAAGCTGCTTGCCCAATCGGATTTATTAATCGATGGTTTGTTTGGTTTTGGCTTAGAGCGCGATGTTACGGGGGAACTAGCGCAGGCGATCGCCTTAGTTAACCAATCTTCTTTACCAATAATTAGCATTGATTTACCTTCCGGCTTGCATACAGATACCGGGGAAGTATTGGGAATAGCGATTAAGGCGACTTACACCTTTTGTTTGGGGTTGTGGAAACTAGGCTTACTTCAAGATCGAGCCTTAGATTATGTTGGCAAAGTTCAATTAATAGATTTTGATATTCCCCTAACAGCTATTGATGCTGTATTGGGCGAAACACCTAACATTAAAAGAATAACAAAAGAATTGGCGAAGTCTTCATTACCATTACATCGTCCCCCCGTTACTCACAAATACCAGCAAGGACATTTACTATTAATTTGCGGCTCTGCTCGTTATGCTGGCGGGGCAATTTTAACGGGATTAGGCGCAAGAGCAAGCGGCGTAGGAATGCTTTCTATTGCTGTCCCCGAATCGCTAAAACCCCTATTAGTTGCTCAGTTACCAGAAGCTTTAATTGTAGGTTGCCCGGAAACAGAGCCTGGGGCAATTTTGCAACTAAAGTTACCCGCCAAAACTAACTTAGATTCTTTTGATGCTATTGCTTGCGGCCCTGGCTTAACTATTGAAGCTACGCCCATAATTCAAGAAGTATTGCAAAGTAATTGTCCGTTAATTCTGGATGCGGACGGTTTAAATATATTGGCACAATTAGGAACTGTACCCACTTTAGCCGCTAGAATTGGGGCAACAATTCTTACTCCTCATACCGGAGAATTTAAACGCTTATTTCCCGAACTAGACAATTTAGATCGTCTAGACGCTATTACCGCCGCCGCCAAAACAACTGGAGCGGTAGTTTTATTAAAAGGAGCAAGAACTAAAGTCGCATCTCCCGATGGGAAAGTATGGATTAACCCCGAAAGTACCCCAGCTTTAGCTCGTGGCGGTAGCGGCGATGTTTTAACAGGATTAATGGGTGGGCTATTAGCTCAAAAAAGTAACGTAACTATAGATGAAGTCGCATCAATTGCCGCTTGGTGGCATTCTATGGCTGGAATTAAAGCTGCCAGCATCCGCACGGAAATGGGCGTAGATGCTTATACTTTGACCCAATATTTGTTAAAAGTTTTGGCAGAGTTAAAAATTTGAGTCTATGTTAGTTCAAGCTCTAAGTAATTTTGGCTTTAAAAATGCTCTGAGCTAAAATTATTTCTCTAGATAACGAAAATTATCCCTTCGTAAGCGCGAACGATCGGAGATTAGCTGTTACTCTAAACAAAGCTTTTAGCGGTAGACCTGACAATAATTGCAACTTTTTAACTTAAAAAAACTAATATCAGTGCTTTATATATATATATTTGGATCGACAAGCGATCGCATACTTCAAGTTAGCCAAGCTCTTAAAGTTAGTTACGATTGGCGCTTAATTATCCTTTCCTTAGTAGTGGCGATTGTCAGCAGCTACACTGCTTTGGATTTAGCAAGACAAGTACCTGTAGCTTCCAGGCGGGCAAGTAAGCTGTGGCTTTTGGGAAGCGCGATCGCTCTTGGTATTAGTATTTGGCTAATGCACTTCATTGCGATGCTGGCTTACGAGCTACCAATACCTATTACCTACAACTTTTATATTGTCTTTTTATCAATGGTATTGGCGATCGCTTGTTGCAGTATCGGGCTGTTATTTGTAACTAAGCAACCCCTAAATTGGCTGTTGTTTCTAGCAGGAGGTAGTTTTGTCGCCGCAGGGGTTGTTGGTATGCACTTTACTGCCATGACAGGAATGCAACTAGCGGCAGTACCCGTGTACGATTTAAAAATCGTTGCCCTTGCCAACTTATCTACAATTACCCTTTGCTTTAGCGCTTTATGGTTGGCATTTCATCCTAGTGCTGAGGGAATTTCAGGAACTATTCGCAAGTTTGGCAGTGCCGTTTTAACGGGGCTATCGATTGACTCGCTGCACTATACAGCAATGTCAGCAGTCAAGTTTTACCCTAGCTTTAAGTTATTAAAAAACCAGTCGCCGGAAAACAACGATTACGTCTTGGCGCTTTCTATTAGTATTGCGGCGCTAATTATCCTAGCACTAGCTTCATTGGCTTCCTCTTTTGGACAACGCCTGAGTGCCGAAATTGCTAAAGCTGAAGCATTGCAGGAGAGCGAAGAACTATATCAAAACTTGTATGATTTTGCGCCGGATGCGTATCTAACCCTTGCTGCCGATGGCAAAATAGTCTCTATAAATCAGTATGGCGCAGCAGCTTTAGGATACAGCAAACAAGAGTTGATGTATCGAGATTTTGCAAGTGTTGTCCATGAAGACGATCGCGATTATTTTTACCAATTATTTGCGCGGATCTTTCAAGAAAAATTAGCGATCGCAGAAGCAGAATTACGTAAAGTCCGTAAAGACGGCTCAGTTATCTGGGAACGCCAGCGCAGTCAATTAATTAGCAATCGTGACGGCGAACCTGTAGAATTGCGGATGATTTGCCGAGATATTACCGAGCGCAAGCAAGTAGAAGAACAGTTACGCCAGAATGCCTTTTATGACGCGCTAACAGGTTTACCCAATCGAGTGTTATTTACAGAGCGTCTAGAGCAAGCAGTCGGGCATACCCGCAGACACAAGGAAGATTTATTTGCGGTTTTATTTCTCGATTTAGATCGCTTTAAAGTCGTCAATGACAGTTTAGGGCATTTAACAGGCGATCGCTTATTAATTGAAATTGCCAGTCGCCTCAAGTTATGCCTGCGCCAGTCAGATACTGTCGCCCGTTTAGGGGGTGACGAGTTTACAATTTTGTTGCCGGATATTGAAGATAGCAGCGATGCTATCCGGGTTGCCGAGCGCATTAAAGAGGAATTGCAATTACCTTTTACTTTAGATGCCAATGAAGTATTTACTTCTGCAAGTATTGGCATTACTTTAAGCACTACAGGCTATGACTCTGCCCAAGATGTGTTGAGAGATGCGGATATTGCCATGTACCGTGCCAAAAGCCAAGGAGCGGCACGTTATGAGATATTCAACACAGGTATGCACGCGCAGGCGATCGCGCTATTGCAGTTAGAAACCGATTTGCGCTTGGCGATCGAACGTCAAGAATTTTGCTTGCATTATCAACCGATAGTCTTACTAGAAAGCGGTAAGATTGCCGGGTTTGAGGCATTAATTCGCTGGCAGCATCCCCAAAACGGACTTTTATCGCCAGATAAATTTTTACAGGCAGCAACCGAAACGGGATTGCTAATTCCTCTTTGTCGGTGGGTAATTCGTACCGCTTGTCAAGAGGCAAGTCAATGGCGATCGCAATTTCCCGATCGCCATTTAACAATTAGTGTTAATCTTTCAAGTCAACGGTTTAACCAATCTAATCTTGGTACGGAAGTCGCGCAAGTTTTGCAAGAAACGGGTTTAGAGGCATCTATTTTGAAGTTAGAAGTTACCGAAAGCCTAATTATGGCAAGTGCTGAAACGGTAACGGCGATGCTTTACGAATTGAAAGATTTAGGGATTCAATTATCTATTGACGATTTTGGTACGGGATATTCATCCTTAGCTAGACTCCACCATTTTCCGATTGACGAATTAAAAATAGATCGCTCTTTTATTAAAAATATGAGCGATCGTTCTGGAAATTCAGAAATAGTTGAGGCGATAATTGCTCTAGCGCAAAAGCTAAACTTGAACATGATCGCCGAAGGAGTAGAAACTCCTGAGCAATTAGCAAAGCTAAGAGAATTGAAATGCAAGTATGGGCAAGGATTTTTCTTCTCTCACCCGTTAGACAGCCAAGCTGCGAGGGCATTAATTTTGGCAAATTCCCAGTGGTAGCTAAACTTTGACGGTAGTTTTGTTATTTACCGATGTAAAGCGATCGCTAATTCGATCTTCTCCATTAACTATTAGTAGCGATTCGCCAGTAATCAACCGCGCTCCTCGGTTGCGAGTCCAGTAATTCCATCCCCACTGAAGCATGACTACTAATTTGTTATCAAATTCAATCAAAAAGTAGATATGAACAAATACCCAAGTTAGCCAAGCTAAAATCCCGGAAAACTTGACAAAGCCTAAATCTACTACCGCCGCATTTCTCCCAATTACCGCCAAGCTACCGCGATCTAAGTAGCGAAACGGTACAGTTTGTTTACCTGCAATCGTGTTTTGAATGAGCTTGGCAACATAGCTACCTTCTTGCATAGCGACGGGCGCTACTCCTGGTAAAGGCTTACTGTTTTGGTGAGAAAAGCTTGCCAAATCTCCTACTACAAAAATGTTTGGATGGTTTGGGATGCTTAAATCTGGATTTACAATTACTCTCCCCACGCGATCGAGTTCTGCGCCCGTTTTTTCTGCCAAAATTGCCCCCATCGGCGAAGCTTTAACCCCTGCTGCCCATAAAATTGTTTTGGCGGGAATTTGTTCTACTTTGTCGGCTTGACGTATAGTTACAATGTCATCAGCAATATCTGTAACTAGCGCTTTTGTCCTCACGGTTACGCCTAGTTTTGTTAAAGATGTCTCTGCTTTTGCGGATAAATCTGGGGTATAAGGCGGAAGAATCCGATCCATGCCTTCTAATAATAAAATTTGCGCTTCGGAAGTGTCGATGTTGCGAAAATCTTTTTTTAAGGTGCTATAAGCAAGTTCGGCGATCGCACCAGCTAATTCTACTCCGGTCGGGCCGCCTCCAACTACCACAAAAGTTAACCAAGCGCGGCGTTTTTCGATGTCGGTTTCTTTTTCCGCCGCTTCAAAGGCGATAAATATTTTGCGGCGCATCTCTAGCGCATCTTCTACGGTTTTCAATCCGGGGGCGACTTGTTCCCAGTTGTCGTTACCAAAGTAGTGATGGCTAACTCCGGTTGCGACAATCAAGCTATCGTAATTTAGTTCTTGGTTATGTAAGGTAACTTTTTGCGCTTCGGGATTGATGTCTAGCACTTCTCCCATCAATACTTGAGTATTTTTGCTGTGATTGAGTACCGATCGCAACGGCGAGGAAATATCTGCCGGAGATAGCGTTCCTGTAGCAACTTGGTAAAGTAAAGGTTGAAATAAATGAAAGTTACGTTTATCTATCAAAGTGACAAAAATATTTTTGTCGCGACTTAAAGCTTTAGCTGCGTATAGTCCGCCAAAGCCGCCACCAACAACTACCACATGATGAGCCGATTGATTCTCAGCAGTTATCATCGCAAGTTACTTCTAGAAATGTCTTTATAAGTATTTATACTACTTTACATTAGTTTACTTGCAATTGACGTAGCGATCGCTACTGACGGGCTAATTAGTCATTTTAGTTGGTTAGTAGCTTAAGAAATTAACCAAAAGCCATTTTTTTGCCAGTATTGCTTTTCTAGGATTTTTTCTAGCTGCTCTACGGATATTATATGCTTTTCGACCAAAATTTCGCCTAGCTTTTTATGAGTGTAATTTTGCTCTGTCAAGGCATATTCTAGTTGCGCTGGAGAAATTAAGTTTTCTTGCAGCAAAATTTTTCCTAGCATCATATTTTGCTCAATCAGTACGCGCTCTAACTCGGCTTCAGAAATCATATTTCGCTCTAGTAATATTTCGCCGAGCTTTTTTGTACTGCCAAGCTGTTCTAATAAAGTTCGCTCTAGTTCAGCTTCCGAAATCAAACCTTTGCGAATTAAAATTTGTCCTAAAAAAGCTTTCTCTATCCGGTCAACAGTTTTAGTTAACATAACTTGTTATTAGTTAGAGAGTATTTGTGAAAATAATTCTAATTGATAAATCTGCAAACATTAAAATAGCTAATATTATATTCATAATTTATAACATTAATTTTATTCTCACTTTGCCTAAGTTCTCCCTAAAAATCATCGACTAAGGAGCTTTTATGCCCGCACGGCTGAGTTTACTGATATTAGTCAAATATAGTTTTAGATTCCGTCTTTTTTATCACAATTTTCCATGAAAAAACCCGGCTTTAACCGGGCAGATGGATGCACTGTTTAGCGCAAAATCTTTATTTTAGCAATGCCTTGCTATTTAAGATCGCACGTCAAAGGACAAGCCGCATAAACAGAAGTTTGTGCATTATCTACCTCACCATGCAGCCAGCTTAACCAGGTTACTTCTGTGGGGTGGATGCCTTTAAATGTTAAAATACCCGCACCAGCAACTACGGCAAGCACGTTTAACCCGATCAGGCTACCAGCAACTAGCAAAACGGCGCTAATTGGCATCACTGACTGGAGAATAACCGATAGCAAAGAGCCGACTGTAGCCATTAAAACTACTAAAGGAAAACCTACTACTAATAAGCAAACGGCTAGAGTAAAAGTCCAAATTAAAAAGCTTTTAGCCATGACCAAAAAATAAGTTTTTCCTAGACTGGAGCTTTGAGCTAGAGCCATGATTTACCTCCAAAGGTAATAAGTTTTTTTTAAATTGAGTAAAATTTCGGTTGACTAGAGCGTTCTAGCCTGTCATTAAAAATTAGTATATAGATCCTGCCACCAAGTATGATCGATTAGTTATTAAAATTTACAATCAACACTCTACGTTTATGAATGCAAAGTTTTAATAAAGCTATTTATCAGGCTTTCAACCCATCTCTATCTTTAGACATAGAAACTATAACCCTTACCAACATAAACTTCTGGCTTTTTAGAACGATTAATTGCAGGTTATATTTATTAGTTTTAAATTCAGATGAAATAGTTTATCAACAATTCACTTAACATTTCTTATAAATAAACAGTTAGTTTCTCATAATCAAACCATGAATGGAGAATAAATCCTTCAGAGTGATAATTTAGGCAACATCTTGGGAAGACTAGCAG
>JAPJOW010000054.1:0-11836 GCA_030826005.1 Aliterella sp. RAGGC_92 | reverse complement strand
CTAGAAAAATTAGTTCAAGAAGCTTACGAACAAGGAGCTTCGGACTTGCACTTAGGCGTTGGGGAAATACCTCGTTTCCGCGAACGCGGTCACATTATTATTAGTCAGTATCCCCAAACTGATGAAGCAACATTTTTTGATTGGTTAGCCGAAATTCTTACTCCAGAACAAATTGAGACATTTCGCCACGAGATGGAGTACGACGGAGCTACCCAGTACGAGGGATTGGTGCGGGTGCGGATTAACATCTTTGTGTCGCTCAACGGCCCGGCGATGGTAATGCGATTAATTCCCTTAAAAATTCTCACAATGGAACAACTAGGTTTACCCCCGGTTTTCCGGGATTTGTGTCACTACCATAAAGGCTTGATTTTAGTTACAGGGCCAACAGGTTCGGGTAAATCTACAACGATGGCAGCAATGATTGACTATATCAATAAAGAAATGCCAAAAAACATTATCTCTATTGAAGATCCGGTGGAATTTGTGCATAAAAGTCAAAAATCATTGATTAAGCAGCGAGAAGTAGGCATTCACACTTTAAAGTTTGACAATGCTTTGAAAGCATCTTTGCGCGAAGATCCTGATATTATTTTGATTGGAGAAATGCGCGATCGCGAAACCGTGAATACCGCCCTCAAAGCCGCCCAAACCGGACACTTAGTTTTTGGTACTCTCCATACCAACGGCGCAGCTAAAACTATCGAGCGGATTTTGAACCTCTACAACCCCGAAGAACAAGCACCAATGCGAGTTCAAGTCGGCGAGTCTTTAGTTGCTGTAATCTCTCAAAGCTTGGTCAGAACCACCGATCGCAAACGAGCGGCAATTCATGAAATTATGATTAATACCGATGCCATCAAAGATTACATTTTGCGTAATGAGGTAGAAGAAATAGAATCGATTATTCCGCGATGCAACTTTGAAGGGATGTGTACTATGAACCAGTCAATTTACAGGCTGTATGAAGAAGGTAGGATTACCGAAGAAACTGCTTTAGAAGCATCGCCCAAACCAAATGAAATGGCGCAAATTCTTCGAGGTAGAGCGTAGACAACTATTTGTAAGTGATAGGGGCGCGAGGCATTGCGCCTCTAATAATTGCTACTATAATAGGTAAGGTTGCGCTGCGACGTTGGTGACTGCCAATAATGTTTTTGATCTATGTTTTGTCCGATAAGGGAATCAAAACGTTTCGGCAGCAGTAAACCGGGCTTGTACCCGGAAACTTCAAGCTAAACGCCCCGATACCCACCTGGTTTTACCAGGTCTAAAACTGAGGTAAGACGGCGTTGCGGTCAACTTTTTAATTAATACACCCATTTCAAAATAGCGATCGCTCAGTCTAATAAATTAGGCTGACTTTTCAGTGTAATTGAGGAATTACTGTTATACAACTGAGAGGAATGTACTTGCCTCAATTACAAAATGCTAAGGCGATCGCGATTATTTAAAAACCGTCCCTATTTATTCTCCGCGTGGAAGCAAATAGATTTATGGCTGCTGGGCTTGTGCGTCAGTGTAACGCTGTTTGGCGGCATAATGATTCGCAGTGCCGAACTAAATCAAGGACTTACCGATTGGTGGCAGCATTGGTTTGTAGGAGGTGTTGGCTTAATCGTCGCGATGCTCCTTGCTCGGTGGCGTTACGAGAACTTGCTTCAGTTACATTGGGTAATTTACGGATTGACCAATATCAGCTTACTTGCAGTCATGATCATTGGTACAAGCGCCAAAGGAGCGCAGCGCTGGATTACCGTAGGCGGCTTTAATCTCCAACCATCGGAATTTGCCAAAGTTGGAGTCATCATTACTCTCGCGGCAATTTTACACGCCAAAACTGCCTCGACAATTCCAGCTTTTATTAAAGCTTTAGCAATTACTTCCGTACCTTGGGCTTTGGTATTTTTGCAGCCAGACTTAGGCACGTCGCTTGTATTTGGGGCGATTACTTTGGGGATGCTTTACTGGGGAAATGCTAACCCTGGTTGGCTAGTGTTGCTCGTTTCGCCCTTAGTATCGGTAATTTTATTTAATATATTTTTACCAGGCTGGATTGTTTGGACGATCGCTATGTGCGCGATCGCTTTTTTTACCCTTCCCTGGAAGTGGATGGGAGGAATAAGCGCCGTTGCAATTAATCTTGTCGCTGGGGAATTGGGCAGTTTGCTCTGGGGAATATTAAAAGATTATCAAAAAGACCGAATTATTTTATTTCTCAATCCTGAAAAAGATCCTCTAGGCGGCGGTTATCATTTAATTCAATCGCGGATTGCGATCGGTGCGGGAGAGCGTTGGGGACAAGGGTTAAATAACGGTACGCAAACCCAGCTTAATTTTATTCCAGAGCAGCATACAGATTTTATTTTTTCGGCAATTGGGGAAGAATTAGGCTTTGCTGGCTGCTTGGGAGTTTTGTTTGTGTTTTGGTTAATTTGCTGGCGGTTAATCCATATTGCTCAAACAGCTAAAGATAATTTTGGCTCGCTACTGGCTATTGGCGTATTGTCAATGCTGGTATTTCAAGTAATTGTCAATATTAGTATGACAATTGGTTTAGCTCCAGTAACGGGCATTCCTTTACCTTGGATTAGCTACGGGCGATCGGCAATGCTGACTAACTTTATTGCGATCGGGATAGTGGAATCCGTAGCAAATTATCGTCAGCGCGCAATTAAATATTACTAAGGGCGATCGCGCTCAAGCAAACTAGGAGGTTTTAATTAATGATTGCATCCCAAAATTCCTATTTGACTCCCGATCGATACCTCCATTTGGAGGTATCGAGCAATATTAAGCACGAATATATTGACGGACAAATTTATGCAATGGCAGGCGCAAGCGATGCCCATGTTACTATTGCCGGAAACTTATTTACTTTGCTCCGCAATCATGTCCGGGGTTCGGGTTGCCGCGTCTATATTTCAGATATGAAGGTACGCATAGAATCGCTCAATCGATTCTATTATCCCGATATTATTGTAAGTTGCGATCGCCGCGACTTAGAAACCTCTACTTACAAGCGCTTTCCTACGCTAATTATTGAAGTTTTGTCCGACTCTACCGAAGCTTTCGATCGAGGCGATAAGTTTATTGATTATCAGCAAATAGAGAGCTTGCGCGAATACATTTTAATCAACACTAAGCAGCAACGAGTCGATTGTTTGCGACGCAATGAAGAATTTTTATGGGTGTTTCAGTCTTACGATCGCCGCGAACACCCGTCATTTCGGCTTGATAGTATTGATTTTGAGGAAAAACTAGAACTCCTTTACGAGGATGTGTCACTGTAGGTAATTTTCCAGCCAAGGCAAAGTAAGGTAATTTAAAAAAGTAACTTATAAATAAATTTATGTTATTTCCTGGCTCAGTAGTGCGCGTAACCAATACTAACGATACCTACTACGGTGTCACTGGCTTAGTTCAAAGAGTAACTGATGGCAAAGCTGCCGTACTATTTGAAGGCGGTAATTGGGACAAAATAGTAACCTTTAAACTATCGGAACTATCTCCTGTAGAAGTCACCGGACGCAAAAAAGCAAAATAGTTAGTTTATGCGCCTTCCTTTACCACAATTTGCCACCGGCGATCGCCCATCTCACCATATTGCGGAAGTCATCGAAACTTCTACTAGCGAATTTTTGGCTCAGTGTCTCGATCCTGACGACTTGAGCTTTCCCGTCATGCCGCCCTTTGGTAGCTGGGTAAAATCAATAGATGAAGAATCGGGCAATATCGTCTATGGAGTGGTTTATCACGCTACAACTATGCCTATAGACTCTATTCATAGAGCTAGGGCTTTGGGATTGTCTTTGCAAGACTTGCGCGAACAACAACCGCAAATATTTGCCATGCTGAAAACTGAATTTCGCGCTGCAATTGTCGGGTTTAAACAGCAACCAAGCCCTAGAAGTCCGATGCAAATCCATCAATATTTGCCCCCGCGTCCTCCCCAAATCCATCAAGCTGTTAATCAGTGTCAGAGCGAAGAAATTGTCGAATTTAGCGAACAGTTAGACTTTTTGCGGACGCTGTTGCAAGTAATGGGCGCACCGGTTGAAGCATTGACGGCGGCGGCGATTCGCGAAATTTATCAGTTACGTGGCGATCGCCCTTGGCTAGTCAAAGCTGGACGTACCCTCAGCGTACTGCTTAAAGATGATTACGATCGCTTAAAAATTATCTTAAGTCAAATCCACCCTTAGAGGGTTATTGTTATTAGCTTTGCTGTAATAGCGTTGTAAGTTTAGTTTAGTTTATTTACAAGAACTAAATTAAACAACTTTACTGGGCTAACAAGTCGCGCCTCGATAAAATTTATTGGCTCGATCGAAATATTTAGGTTGCTATTACGAGAGCTATTTATGCTGAAACCCCTCTACTTTCTTGCTCAAGAATCAGCGTCGCACGTTCTTGGCAATGAGCCAATTGTTCCTTTTGCAATTTTGCTTGTCGTTATTTTAGTCGTGCCAATTGTCTTTGAAAAGCTGCGACTACCGGGCTTAGTTGGGTTACTAGCCGCCGGAGTAGCTCTTGGTAGTAACGGTCTAAACGTACTGCAAAATGACGCACCAACAATGGAATTGCTCTCAGACATTGGACTTGTGTATCTAATGTTTGTAGCGGGCTTAGAAGTAGACATGGAACAATTTCGGCGGACTAAAAATCGCTCGTTAGTGTTTGGTACGTTTACTTTCCTCGTGCCATTAATTATGGGAACAATTGTCGGGCGCAGTTTTGATTTTGGCTGGAATGCGTCAATCTTAATTGGCTCATTATTTGCGTCTCATACTTTACTTGCATACCCAATTGTGAGCCGCTTGGGAGCGATCGCTAATGAATCGGTAATTGTCACGATTGGCGCAACTATTTTTACTGATATTGGCGCTTTACTGGTACTTGCTATCTGTATAGCAATTCATGCCGGGGACTTTACAATTTGGCGCTTGATAACTTTGGTTGGCTCGTTAATAATTTACTCAATCGTTGTACTGATTGGTTTTGACAAAGCAGGTAAAGAATTTTTTAGGCGATCGGGGGACGAAGAAGGGAATCAATTTTTATTTGTATTGCTTGCTGTATTTCTTTCGGCTGTAGGCGCTCAACTAATTGGCATCGAAAAGATTGTCGGCGCTTTCCTAGCTGGACTTGCAGTAAATGATGCCGTTGGTGAAGGGCCTGTAAAAGAAAAAGTTGTATTTGTGGGTAATGTATTATTTATTCCGATTTTCTTTGTCGATTTGGGTTTACTAATTGATATTCCCGCATTTATTAAGAGCATTAGTACAATTTGGCTGACTTTAGCGATCGTGAGCGGCTTAATTGCTAGTAAATTTATCGCCGCCCTCCTTGCAAAGCTCGTTTATCGCTACAAATGGAACGAGATGCTAACTATGTGGTCGCTATCGATGCCCCAAGTTGGAGCGACCTTAGCCGCTACGCTAGTAGGTTATAAAGCCGGATTATTAACCGAAGGCGTACTAAATAGCGTAATCGTCTTAATGCTCGTCACCGCAACTTTAGGCCCTGTAATTACAAGCAAAGTAGCCGTAGGTTTAGTGCCAGCGACAACGCCCTTAGAGCCAACATCGGACTATCCAGATAGCGGTATTAACACCCAAGGCAGATTTACAGTTGTAGTACCTGTATATAATCCCAAAACCGAGCAGTATTTAATCGAAATGGCAGCGTTACTAGCGCGGCAAACTTCCGGGCGAATTATTCCTTTAGCGATCGCCAAGTCTTCCGTCCACATGAACGCGCCGCAAGTAGAAGTCGCGCGACAAAGAAGCTTGGAAATTATCAATAATGCCACCCAATTGAGTCAAGAGTTGGGGGTAGAAGCCGAACCATTATTGCGAATTGATGATACGGTCGCTTTAGGAATTACTCGCGCTAGTCGCGAACAAAATGCCAGTTTAATCATCATGGGTTGGGGAAAACGCACAGGGATCAGATCCCGGTTGTTCGGTAATTTAATCGATAGCGTTTTATGGACATCCCACTGTCCCGTTGCCGTTACGCGCTTATTAAATTCTCCAAGCAATATCAAGCAAATTTTAGTCCCCATCGAAAACTTGACCCCTCAAGCATTACAGCCCGTCCAATTTGCGCGGATGCTGGCATTAGTAAACGAGGCACAAGTAACTTTATTGCATATCTGCGATCGCCGCGCCAGTGCGAGTAAAATCGCTTGGACTCGGTCGCAACTATTGCTCATGGTATCTAAACTAGGTTTAGAGGGACAAGTAGAAATAAAGATTATTCCTCACGATAATATTGCCAGCGCGATCGTGGCAGCAGCAAAAGAGTACGATTTAGTAGTTTTACGCTCTTTCCAAAGACGCACAAATACAGGGGTTTTAGCGATTAGCGATGTCAATAGTCAGCTAGTTGCAGCTATTACAGGTTCAATTGTGATGCTGGGCGAACCTCAACCCGTAGCCAATGCCGTCCTCTCCGTTCCTAGTCGTTCTCCCAAGGCAATTGTGTAGAGCTTTTAGCTAACGACAAATTTAAAAAAATTCGTGCATTTATACAGAATGTCTGGTACTTTGCTAGTTAACTTAGACAAAGCTTAATTAAGGGAGAGTTTATTGTTGCTTAAATAACAACGAACAATCTTTTTGTTAACTTTGCTTAAAACGATTGTACCTATGTTACACAAGAGTTGCGCTATAGCCATTAAAAAGCAATAGCTTGGGCAAAAAGTACAGTATCGCGTTCTCCAATCAACTTTATATGACTAGCGAGCTATGAGAATTTTGGTTACGGGCGGTGCAGGATTTATCGGTTCTCATCTAATCGATCGATTAATGAACGAGGGACACGAAGTTTTATGTTTAGATAACTTTTATACAGGTCACAAGCGCAATATTGTCAAGTGGCTCGATCATCCTTACTTTGAACTTATCCGTCATGATATTACCGAGCCGATACGTTTAGAAGCAGACCAAGTTTATCATTTAGCTTGTCCAGCTTCACCCGTTCATTACCAATTCAACCCAGTTAAGACAGTTAAAACAAACGTCGTGGGAACTTTGAATATGTTAGGACTTGCCAAACGGGTAAAAGCTAGATTTCTTTTGGCATCGACTTCCGAAGTCTATGGAGATCCAGAAGTCCACCCCCAAAATGAAGACTATCACGGCAATGTCAACCCTATTGGCATTCGTAGCTGCTACGACGAAGGTAAGCGAGTTGCCGAAACTTTAGCTTTTGACTATCACCGCCAAAACGATGTAGACATTAGGGTAGCTCGGATTTTTAATACTTACGGCCCTCGAATGCTAGAAAATGACGGGCGAGTAGTAAGTAATTTTATTGGGCAAGCTTTAAAAGGTATTCCGCTAACAGTATATGGCGAAGGCTTACAAACTCGGAGTTTCTGCTATGCCAGCGACTTAGTAGAAGGACTGATGCGGCTAATGAATGGCGATTATATCGGCCCGGTTAATTTGGGCAATCAAGACGAATACACAATTTTAGAACTAGCAACCGAAGTTCAAAAGCTAATTAATCCAAAGGCCGAACTTCAGTTCGAGCCATTGCCGCAAGACGATCCCCGCCGCCGTCGCCCAGATATTACACGCGCAAAAACTTTACTTAACTGGGAGCCAAAAATTCCCTTAGTAGAAGGATTAAAGCTAACAATTGCAGATTTTCGCGATCGCATTCCAACGGCTATTCCTCATTCATCGGTGTCGTAAAACTTGAAAACCCACAACGATTGATTTTGCCATCTCAGACTCATTATTGATTAAAGGAACTAAAAACTATGCGTGTTTGTGTAATTGGTACGGGATACGTCGGCTTAGTAACGGGAGTTTGTTTAGCTCATGTCGGTCATCATGTCATCTGCGTTGACAACAATGAAGAAAAAGTTAAGTTAATGAAGGCTGGACAGTCGCCAATTTTTGAGCCGGGATTGTCAGAGATTATGCAATCATCCAGTCAAGCCGGGCGGTTAGAATTTACGACAGATTTAGGTGCTGGAGTCGCTCACGGAGAGATTTTATTTATTGCCGTAGGTACACCCCCCTTACCCACCGGAGAAAGCGATACGCGCTATGTAGAAGCCGTCGCTCGTGGCATTGGCGAACACTTAAATGGCGGCTACAAAGCGATCGTCAATAAATCTACCGTCCCCATTGGTTCGGGAGACTGGGTAAGAATGATCGTTCAAAGTGGCGTAGCAACTCGCCAGCAAGCATTAGTAAGTGCTGGAAGCGTTAGCAGCGAACAACCAAGCGATCGCGTAGCTGGGTTTGATGTAATTAGCAATCCCGAATTTCTGCGCGAAGGTTCGGCAGTATATGACACATTTAATCCCGATCGCATTGTTCTAGGTGGCAATAATTCTAAAGCGATCGCCATGATGCAAGAACTATATGCGCCAATTATCGATCGCTCTTTTGCTGCCGATCGGACTTTACCCCCTGTACCAGTGCTAATTACAGACTTAAGTTCGGCAGAGATGATTAAGTATGCAGCTAATGCTTTTTTGGCAACTAAAATCAGCTTTATTAATGAAGTTGCGAATATTTGCGATCGCGTAGGTGCGGATGTAACAGAAGTTGCCAAAGGTATTGGCTTAGATTCTCGCATTGGCAACAAATTCCTGCAAGCGGGTATCGGTTGGGGTGGTTCTTGTTTCCCTAAAGATGTATCGGCATTAGTTCACACGGCGGATGATTATGGTTACGAAGCTCAGTTGCTTAAAGCGACTGTTAGCGTCAATCAAAAGCAGCGCTTAATTTTAGTAGAAAAACTGCAACAGGTACTCAAAATATTGAAGGGTAAAACTGTCGGCTTACTAGGGCTGACTTTCAAACCAGATACCGACGATATGCGCGACGCACCCGCCCTCAATTTGATCGAGCATCTCAATCGTTTGGGAACTAAAGTTAAAGCTTACGATCCAATTGTTTCTCAAAGTGGTCTGCGCGATGGCATTGCCGGGGTTTTAGTAGAGACCGATGCCGAACGTTTAGCCGATGGTTGCGATGCTTTGGTACTAATTACCGATTGGCAGCAGTTTCGTAACTTAGACTACGCTAAAATGGCAAGCCTCATGAATCATCCAGTATTGATTGACGGGCGCAATTTTCTCGATAGAGAACAATTAGTCCAAGCTGGGTTTAGATATGTAGGCGTAGGACGCTAAAAGATTGAAAAGATGAGGAGTAATTACTCCTCATCTTTTTATTTAAGGGGCAATACGTCGGGCGAAATTTTGCCACCCCAATCCGGCGAATATTAAAACTACCCCCAGCACCCATATTTGCCACTCTACCCAAAAAGCTAGAAAGCCACAAGCAATTAGTCCGATCCAGGCAAGCCATTTAGGATAAAGGCGCTCCTCGGCAGGTATTTGCAAAGCTGCCAAATTAGTAATTGCATAGTAAATCAAAACGTTAAAGGCACTAAAAGACCAAGTAGTTTTGACATTATTGCCTAGTAAAACTATTAGCGCGATCGCACCGCCTACAACTATCACCGCTAGAGCGGGTGTTGCTTGCGGATTTAAGCGCGCTAAAATTCCTGGCATATCTCGACGGCGTGCCATTGCTAAAAGTACGCGAGATAAACCCAAAATTAAGTTAAGCAGTACTCCAATCATGGCAAACATCGCCCCGATCGCTAGGATTTGACTACCGCCCCTAACTCCTAACAAGCTAACTACTACTTGCAAAGGCGCAGCTTGTCCGTTTGTGGCATTACTAAGTACCTCTGCCCCTACCGCACCTACAGAAGAAGTCGCAACTAGCATATACAGCAGCATAGTAAGGGCAATTGTAATTATGATTGCTTGAGGAATAGTAGTTCTAGGACTTCGCGCTTCTTCTCCTAAAGTAGCAATCCGTCCGTAACCCGTGTAGGCAACAAACATTAAGGCGCTACCATGCAGTACCCCGGCGATTGATTCGGGAAAAAATGGCGTGAGATTTTTGGTTTCTACCGCAGGCAAACTGACAGCGATAAAAAATCCCAGTGAAAGCAAGGCAATAGAGACGATCGCAATATTTACTAAGTTAGAGCGCCGAATTCCACTCAAAACAATCCCAGTTAATACTACAACTAAAGCTATTGCGGTTGGGATGAGTAGCCCGCGATCGCTTAAATTATTAGCATTGAGCAAATAGCCTGCAAAACCCAAAGCCGCCGTACCCGCCGAAGCCGTTTTTGCAAGTAAAAACATCCAACCTGCTATAAAACCCAAAGCTGGATTGAGATACTTGTATCCATACTCGTAAGTCCCGCCACTAACTGCATGATTTGCTGCTAGTTGAGCGCTATTTAAACCATTACAAGCGGCAACGAGCGCCGCAATTGCTACAGATAAAATTACTGCCGCGCCCGCAACCCCCGCAGCGATGCCAATACTAACAAATACACCAGTCCCAATAATTGAACCCAGACCCATCAAGGTAGCGCCAAAAACTCCTAGTTCTCTTTTGAGTAGGGGTGATGGCATTTGCTGCGAATTCATAATTGCTTATGCTTGCAAGACTCCTTTAGGATGCCACAACTAGGAGAAAAGAAACATTAAAACTCTTGCATAAGTAAGTGATTGGGGATACAAGGGGAAAATTTGGGAGAAAAAAGATTTGATTGCCAACTTTTTTGTGTTTAATCGCCTACTTGAGGTAGAAGCTTATTAGTGATTGCTTTGCTTAAGGACTATTAGGTATGCGCTCGATTTGGGCGTAGCCGCTAAAAATTAACTGTTTCCCTTGAGTTTCTAATCGATTAATCCGCAGCGTTACTCCATCGAGATCGAAGCGATCGAGATCGACCATGTTATCCAAAATTTCTGCAAAAGCGATCGCCAATGATTGAGATATCTCCTTTTGGGCTTCGGGGGCAAGGTCTGTTGTAAATTGCGGATTGTTAAATGCCACTCGTCTGCGCCTTTCTACGGCTAAGGTTGCCGTCATGCTAATTGGCACTAATTCTTCGCTATTTAAGTCGGCTTTTGCCAATATCTTGACTTGGTTATTGGGCAAAAGCTCTACTTGGATCTCGCTAAAAGATACAGGTTCGCCTCCCGATAGTTCGGTCAAACTAGGTAAATCTAAGTTGAGCAAGCGTTTTTTTACCAATTCGGCGGTAAAAGCGTGGTTTATACCTGCTTCAGACAATTTCACTTCGGCAACCGCTTGAGTTGGTTGCTTTAATGCCAATTTTCCCCCTAATACCGAGCTAAAGTCTAAAGATACCGCATCGGTTTCAAAAGACATTTCTTCGACTAAAAAGTCTTTGCGAATCGCTAGGCCCCGACCGCTCATTTTGAAATTGTCTATGCTGCCCTGTAACAACTTGCTAGAAGGGTAGCAACGTACAGAAACTTCTATCGACTCGCTTTGAGTAAACAGATGACGAATTGTTTTACTGGCAACGCTGTTGAGCATTCGCTCTCCCCAATCAGTGCCAGTAGGAGTAGTTAAGCCAGTGAGTCCGCCGAACATCTTGTTTTCACTTTGTAGAAGTTCTCTATACTTTTGTAACAAAATGTGAACCTTTCGGCAACCATTCGCCCATAAGAGGTGCTGACAAGAGCTATAAGAACAGCTTTATTCAGTTCGGGAAGCCAAAATAATTTTTGCGGCGGCAGGGAGATATTTATCAAGCTATACAGTCTGACGAGGTAATGAAGGTCAGTATACTGCAAATATTTACATTGTTAGTAAATTATTTTTAATTAAGTAGAAATAGTTGATTAAATATATTTTGATATTTAATAAAACCAGCAGATTAGAGCTTCAATAGTTTAGTTAATTATTAATTAAACATAAAAGTTTATATATCAATGACTTCAACTATATTCTGTTAA
>JAPJOW010000318.1 GCA_030826005.1 Aliterella sp. RAGGC_92 | reverse complement strand
CAGTAGAAGTATCTATAGTATCAGTGCTTAGAGAAGTAATTATTCGTGGCGCGTTAGAAATTCCCTGGCAACAAATTCTAGCTATTTGCGCTTTTCTTTTGGTTTTAGGAGCGTTGCTATTGATTCGAGTTTGGATGGCACGAGCCTATATTGAAATTGATACTACCAAAAAGCAAGGATTTTTAGACGAGCAAGAATTGAAAGAAAAGGAGCAATTTATCGAGGTTTAAGTCTGTAATTATTGCTCCTCCACTAACTAACTTTTAAATACCACAAATAACTTGGCGCATTTTTCGCATATTGGCAGGTAATTCTAACTGCATTGCTTGCTGAATAAACATTGAGGGGATGGGAATATTAGGGGTTGCTTGCACGGCGTAAGTAAGCAAAGTTCCATCTTGACAATCTTGCAAGTGTAATTCGGCGGCAAAATCGGTAAAAGTACCCCTTTCTAAACGAAACTGAATTTGTTGCTGTACTACTTCAATTACATTTAGATAAACTTCGACTTGCGCTGTAAAAAATAAAAAGGCTTTTTTCGCTGCTTGGTATAAACGCTTTACTTCGCCTCGGTGTAATACTTCACTTTTAGTGATATCAGGAAAATACTGCACCCAACGCGGGTAATCTGTGACTTGCTGCCAAACGTGCGATCGCACTAAAGGTAAGTACATTGTAGCCGTTACCGCCCCGCCCCAATCGGAATGCGATCGCGTTTTAACTAAAATTTTTCCTCCAATCAGTTCCATTTGCTGGTGCAAACTCCACTCAGCATTTAATTTACTTGCATCACTAGCAGAAAATTTATTCATTCTACGTGCAAAGTCTCCTACACCACTAATTAATTTAAGTGTAAATAGTTACATGAATTTGGTTAACTCAATCACTAATTATCACTCAACTGCCTGACAGTTTTGTAAAAAGATGCTAAACCTTCGATAAAAGTTCCAAGAATTTATACATTGACAACAACGATTATTACTACAAAAAGATCGATAGAATTTCCCGAAAATTGTCTGTATAGGTCGCTACGTGCGATCGCAATTATCCCTAGCAAAGTCAAAAATCTCCTTGTACTTTAAAGTGGTAGATAGCAGTCTACGCCTTGACAAGGGTGGAGATGAACAACGCTAACTACTAAGCTTAAATAAATTCAAACAGGTAAAAATATTATGGCTTTGACTGCTTCAACGATGTTGCCCTTAGGGACTAAAGCGCCAGACTTTGAATTACCCGATGTAGTATCTAGCAAGTTAATTTCGTTGTCGGACTATAAAGGAAAACAAGCAATTTTGGTAATATTTCTTTGCCAACATTGTCCTTTTGTCAAGCATATAAAGGCACAATTAGCTCAACTTAGTAGCGATTACGCTAATAGTAACTTAGGGATGATTGCAATTAGTTCTAATGATGTTAATACTCACCCAGACGACGCGCCGGAACATTTGCAAGCAATGGCGCAAGAACTCAGCTTAACGTTTCCTATTTGCTATGACGAGACTCAGGAAGTAGCCAAAGCATATACGGCAGCTTGTACGCCAGACTTTTTCTTATTTGATGAGAGTTTACAGCTAGTTTATCGCGGACAACTTGACGATAGCAGACCTAGTAACGGTAAGCCAGTTACGGGTGCAGATTTACGCGCAGCAATTGAGGCAGTTTTGGCAGGTAAACCCGTTGATGCAGAGCAAAAACCAAGTATAGGTTGCAATATTAAGTGGAAATCTGGAAACGAGCCTAGTTACTACGGCTAATAAATTTAAACTAGAACTTTGAGCATGAATTTTTGCAGTGACAATGTAACCGGAATATCGCCAGAAATATTAACCGCCTTAGCTGATGTCAACAAAGGCGCAGCTATGCCTTATGGGGAAGACGAATGTACCAAAAGGCTAAATACCAAGTTTACGGAGTTATTTGAAACAGAGGTTACAGTTTTTCCCGTAACTACCGGGACGGCGGCTAATGCTTTAGCATTGTCTGTTATAGTTCCCCCTTTTGGTGCGATTTACTGTCATCCCGCCGCGCATATAAATGTTGATGAATGCGGTGCGCCAGAATTTTATACAGGCGGGGCAAAATTACTTACACTTCCTAGTAGTAATGGTAAAATAAACGCTCAAGACTTGAAAAATGCGATCGCACTTTCTGGAATTGGGGTTGTCCATCACGTCCAACCTACGGCTATTAGCATTACCCAAGCAACGGAAGCAGGTACAGTTTACAGCATTGATGAAGTTAAGCATCTTGCGGAAGTCGCCCATACTCATAATCTTAGCTTGCATATGGATGGAGCGCGATTTGCTAACGCTGTTGTCAGCTTAGGTTGTTCTCCCGCCGATATTACCTGGCGTTGTGGTGTAGATGTGTTGTGTTTTGGCGCGACTAAAAACGGCGCTCTGGCGGCGGAAGCTGTGATATTTTTCCATCGCGATTTAGCTCAAAGTTTCAGCTATCGGCGCAAGCGGAGCGGACACTTGTTGTCAAAAATGCGATTTTTGTCCGCGCAGTTAGAAGCCTATATAACTAACGATTTGTGGCTAAAAAATGCCGCTCATGCAAACCTAATGGCGGATAAATTAGCAACAGAACTCACCAAGTTACCAGGAGTAGAGCTTTGTTATCCGGTAGACGCGAATGAAATATTTATTCAGCTACCGGAAACTGTTATTGCCAAACTTATCGCGGATGGTTTTCAGTTTTACCGTTGGGAAGGAGAGCATTCAACAATTGTCAGGCTAGTAACAGCCTTTGATACAATAGAGGAATCTGTTGATGCTTTGCTAAAAGCGGCTCATTTGCATTCTGTAAGAAGTCGCATCTAATCTAAAACTAATGGAGAATTGGGGAGTCGAACCCCATACCTCTTCCATGCCATGGAAGCGCTCTACCAAATGAGCTAATCCCCCGAACTTTTACTTGCGTGTTTTTTAGGTATTCAACACTTTATTCTATGATGACGAGCTACTGACTAATTACAGTGCTTTGCTATTATCGCTCAACAATTATTTACTTGTCAAGTTTTTTAATAAATCTACCTAAAATTATTAAGAAACCTTCCCTAAATAACTCAGGCAATTGTGCATGAGAAAATAAACTACTAGCATTGCTGCCGCCGAAAAAGCAACTAAAGTGCCTGCTAACATTAAAGAAAATTCTCGCTTCTGCACCGCCGCATCCATGAGGTGCAGCGACCACGCCACCAGCGCCACATCAAAAACTAATATAGAAACGAGCATATATTAAGAAAATTAAATTTATTAATCTACCTTAACATAACTACAAAAAATCAGCAGGAAGGGGGATTTTGTCAAGCCGTGCGGACAAGACAAGAGCGGGTTTGTAGATAATTTTTAATCTGAGCAACGCTAAGATGTCCGTAATGTAGTAAAGAAGCAAGTAGCGCCGCTTCTGCCTTACCTTCAGTTAGCGCCTCATAAATGTGTTCGCAATTACCCGCCCCACCAGAAGCAATAACGGGAATTTGTACCGATGATGCGACTTGGCGTGTTAGTTCTAAGTCATACCCCGCTTGCGTACCATCCGCATCCATGCTTGTAATTAATAACTCCCCAGCGCCGCGCTGTTCGAGTTCTTTCGCCCAGGTTAAGACATCTATGCCTGTATTTTCGCGTCCGCCACGCACGTATACATCCCAGCCGGGATTTGTGGGATCTTGTCTGCGCCTAGCATCAATAGCAACAACAATACACTGATTGCCAAAGCGATCGCTGGCGCGGTTAATTAGGTCTGGTTGGCGCACGGCGGCGGAATTGATACTAACTTTATCTGCTCCCGCCCTTAACAAATTT
>JAPJOW010000317.1 GCA_030826005.1 Aliterella sp. RAGGC_92 | reverse complement strand
ATTGATAGTACAGTTATTTTCCCCTTTTGCAACTAAAGTAAAATATTTACTCGGTCACTGGCTACCTTTAGCTTTTATTCCAGCAATTTCTGGCGCAGCTTGGCTAGTTGCGGGGTTTCCTTTATTGCAAATATTCTTGCAGCAAGGCGAATCGAGGTTAGCAATTACAATTCGCTATGCTTTAACCGTAGTACCAGGATTATTCTACGGTGCGATCCTTTGGTTAGCCCGTCACCCCAAGCAATTTAAGCCATCGTTTCAGCGCTTTTGGTATGCTTGCATTTGTTTGTCTTTAATATTTACGCTGACATCCAACCCTAGTAGAACTTTTTATTTTATTATTCCCGATTCAATTGAACCATTGGTATACGTGTCTTTGCCTCAGCAGTGGCATCATACTACCAACTTGCGGAAGCTATTAAAGCAGATTCCCAATAATGCTAGTGTATCGGCAACTACTTACCTTGTGCCTCACCTTTCCAGCCGTCGCGAAATTATTAGGTTTCCAGCATTGCAATTGCGTAACGATGCTAAAGAAGTAATTAGTACCGAATATGCGATCGCCGACTTGTGGCAATTGCAACAGTATCAAGCAGCATTTAAGGGCGATCGCCAATTACTTATAGATAGTGTTAAGGTTATTAACCAGTTACTAAGCGATCGCCAATACGGAATTATCGAACTTACCGATGGCGTAATCTTGCTCAAAAGAGGCGCTCCTACTTCCGCACCCGCTACAGCGAGTTGGCTTGCTTATCAAAATCAACTAAAGGCGATCGGGCAACCGTAATCGTCAGTATTAATTAGAGCGCCAAAAAAGTTCAGTAATTATACATACTTTATTTACTGTTCTTATAGCTTTAAATCAATATATATTTAGAAATATTTACAGGTTTGTGGTCGATGAAGATTTTGGTACTGACTTGGGAGTTTCCACCGCGAATTGTAGGCGGAATTGCCCGCCACGTAGCCGAGTTGTATCCAGAAATTGTTAAGCTAGGGCATGAAATTCACCTAATTACCGTAGAATTTGGCTCTGCGCCAAGGTATGAGGTAGTAGATGGAGTAAAGGTGCATCGCGTTAGCGTAGCTGCAAGTAATGACTTTTTCCACTGGATAGTCAATTTAAACGAAAGCATGGGCAGTCATGGCGCTAAATTGATGCTAGAAGAAGGCGCTTTCGATTTCATCCACGCTCACGATTGGCTGGTAGGAGATGCGGCGATTTCGCTCAAGCACAACTTTAAAGTACCGCTAATTGCCACAATTCACGCCACAGAATTTGGGCGCTATAATGGGCTTTACAATGACGACCATTATTACATTTGCGGCAAAGAAAGGTTACTTGCTTACAATGCTTGGCGGGTAATTGTTTGTACTGACTATATGCGCCGCGAGGTAGAAAGAGCGCTCCACAGTCCTTGGGATAAAGTAGATGTAATTTATAACGGCATTAGAGCCGAAAAAAAACAGCACCAAGTAGATTTTGACTATTGGAATTTTCGCCGCTACTTTGCTAACGATCGCGAAAGCATAGTTTACTATGTCGGGCGCATGACTTATGAAAAAGGTGTGGCGGTGTTAATTAACGCCGCTCCCAAAGTCGCCGCCGAAATGGGCGGTTATGTCAAATTTGTGATTATCGGCGGTGGCAATACGGACAATTTAAAACGTCAAGCTTGGGATTTAGGAGTTTGGAACAAGTTTTATTTTACAGGTTTCATGTCTGACGAAGCTTTAGATAAATTTCAAACTGTTGCCGATTGCGCGGTTTTTCCGAGTTTGTACGAACCCTTTGGGATTGTAGCATTGGAAAGTTTTGCCGCTCGTGTCCCGGTGGTAGTCTCCGATACAGGAGGCTTACCCGAAGTCGTCCAGCATACAAAAACAGGTATAGTCACTTATACAGGCAATGCAGACTCTTTAGCTTGGGGAATTTTAGAAGTATTAAAAAACCCCGGTTACAAGCAGTGGTTAATTGATAATGCTTATCAAGACTTAGATAAGCGTTTTCGGTGGGACAAATTAGCGCAGCAAACTGTTAGCGTTTACGATCGCGTACTTCAAGAAAAAGCCCAAATTGTTTGGTAAAAACTAGACAGGGGAAGTTTGCCGTCGCAGACTAGCAATAGTATTAGTTACGTGTTGCGCTACTTGCTCGATTTCTGACTCTGTATTAAAACGCCCGATTCCAAATCTTACCGAGGCATAAGCTAGTTTTTCCGAGTGTCCCAGCGCCATCAAAACATGAGAGGGAGCAACCGTTGTACTAGAGCAAGCCGCCCCCGAAGAAACGGCTACAATCGGTTGCAATCCTAGGAGTAAAGCTGCTCCATCTACACCTTCTACACTAATATTTAGATTGCCTGGTAATCGTTGGGTAGGATGACCGTTAAGATGGATTCCTGGTAACTTATTAAGCTGTTGCCATAACTTCTGGCGTAAATTAGTTAAGCGTTTTGTCTCTGCTGCCATTTGGGCTAGAGCAATTTCTACAGCGCTTGCAAACCCAACAATCTGCGGCGGATACAACGTCCCCGATCGCCTACCACGCTCGTGTCCCCCTCCATGTAACTGTGCCGAAATTTGCACTCTAGGATTGCGGCGACGGACGTACAAAGCACCAATACCTTTAGCACCATAGATTTTATGCGCTGTCATTGATAGCAAGTCTATATTCATTTCCTCTACATTTAAAGGAATTTTAGCGATCGCTTGCGCTGCATCCGTATGAAACAAAACCCCCGCCGTGCGACAGATTGCGCCAATTTCTGCCAACGGTTGCAAAACGCCAATTTCGTTATTAGCTGCCATTACTGACACTAAAATTGTCTCTGGACGCAATGCTTGCTTCAAAACCTCCAGATCGATTAATCCGTCCGTCTGGACGGGCAAAATCGTAACTTCAAAACCAAGACTTTGCAAATAATTACAAGGATCGAGTACGGCGCTATGTTCGGTTTGTAAAGTAACAATGTGTCGCCCTTTACTAAAATAAGCTTCGGCAACACCTTTAATTGCTAAATTATTTGCTTCGGTTGCTCCACTTGTAAATACTATTTCTTCCGGCGATGCATTAATGGCAGAAGCTAACGTACTTCTTGCTTGTTTAACTCCTGCTTCCGCTTCCCAACCGTAAATATGACCGCTACTGGATGGGTTGCCAAAATATTGAGTAAAATAAGGCAGCATTGCCGCTAATACCCGTTCGTCTACAGGTGTAGTGGCATGACAATCTAAATAAATAGGACGGTTATTCAATGTTTTTTCTTCATTTTAACAAAGTGAGTTACCCCTTACCCGCATTTATAAACTTTGTTTAAGTTTTACAACTTAAAGTACATAGTTTGAGCAGCCACGTTACTAAGTTATTCAACCAGAGGATAGATACGATTTATCCAACAGTAATTTAGACTATAAAAAAAATAAGTAATTAATCAATATTGATTTATCTGGATGTTAATGTTGTCTTGTCGCCCTAGTACATTGCGCGTTCTTGTAGTTGACGATCACGAACTAACTCGTTTTAGCTTGAAGCTTGCATTGAGCGGTCAAGAAAACATCGAGCTAGTAGGAGTTGCCAGCAACGGTCAAGAAGCGATCGAGATGGTAGAACGTTACCACCCTGATGTAATTGTCCTCGATCTGCAAATGCCTGTGATGGACGGCTGGAGCGCTTCAAGTCTTATAAAAACTATCGCTCCATCTACTCAAATTATTGCTTATTCGTCTTTAGAAAACCCAAAGTTTCAAGAAACAAGCAATATCAATTCTTTAGATGCTTTTTGTAAAAAAGATACGCCTACAGTAGAAC
>JAPJOW010000053.1:1398-21472 GCA_030826005.1 Aliterella sp. RAGGC_92 | reverse complement strand
TAACTCAATGAATGGTTTAGTTAAAACCGTTGATTGGCTATGGAAATGTAAGCTCAAATACCGTTAAATACCCCCTAAAAGCAATGAAATATCAAATTTTACGTTTTTTACTCAAAACTGTTGGCAAACTCAGCAAAGGCATTAGTTTAGGCTGGAGGACGGGTTTTGATTCTGGTGTAATGCTGGAATATGTCTATGAAAATAAACCCCAAGGAATCACGCCATTAGGGGTATTAATTGACCGGATATATCTATCAAATAAAGTTTGGGATGGAGTGCGATCGCGCCGTCAAATGCTAGTAACCCAACTTAATAATGCAATTTCTAAATACGATCGTCCTCACGTGTTTGATTTAGCGGCGGGTGTGGGTTCGTATTTATTTCTATTACCTTTCGATCGCGCAACTATTATTGCTGGCGATTATAACGATGAAGCTGTTAAGCAAGGAAAAGCAAAAGCTACTACTCAAGGACGCAGCGATATTGTATTTAAACATAACGATGCCTTTAATTTATCTGCCTTTGCTACTCAAAAAGCTGACATTTTAGTATCTTCTGGATTCTTTGACATTTTGACTGAAGACAAGCAAATTAAAACAGTTTTAAATAACGGTTCGGCGATTACTCAATCCGGCGCAAGATGGGTTTTTACTATTGAAGAACATCATCCAGATTTGAAACTATTACAAGAAACTTTAGTCGATCTAAATCAAAAGCCTTGGAAATTAGTATTGCGTCCAGCACAACAACTAATTGATTGGGCAAAACCTTACGGTTGGGAACTAGAAACCCTGCAACGCAACGATTATTTTGCTGTAGGAACAATGGTAAAAAGATGAAATTAAGCAATCAACCATTTTTATTAGAGACAGAAGGCGATCGCGCTTGCTTGCTTTTACACGGCTTAGGTGGCGGTGTATATGAGATGCAATTATTAGGAGAATACTTGCATAAACGCGGTTTAGCTGTCCAAGGTATAAATTATCCAGGTCATGCGGAACTTATGCCTAAAATGCCTGCTTCTAAATGGCGGGAATGGTACGAACATATAGAAGAAACCTATCAAAAACTAAGTTTAAAATATGCCAGCGTTTCAGTAGTAGGATTTTCTACAGGTTGCCCATTAGCGTTGTACTTAGCAGCTACAAATCCTGTGGAGAATTTAATTTTACTTAGTCCATTTTTAGCAATCAAGCATGAGTGGTATTACTTACTAAAACCCGAAACTTATCTAGCTTCGGTAGGTAGATTAATTAATGATGTACCGCGATTGAAATTGCCAATTAGAGATAAAATTATGCGAAAAGCTGCCGAAGAAGCAGCATTTTTTAGAACCTTTAATTTACCTACTGTTAAAAGTGCGCTGGAATTGATTAACGCTATTAAACCCCTATTACCGCAAATAGAAGTACCAACATTAATCATCCAATCGCCAAAAGATACCGTAGTCGATCCTAATGGGGCAAAAATAATTTATCAGCAACTTGGTTCTAAAGAGAAAAAACTTTGTTGGTTAGAAAAATCTGACCATATTATTTTATTAGATGTAGAACGCGATCGCGTTTATCAAGAAATTAACAACTTTCTATTACCATGAAAACCGCTTGGGTAACTGGTGCAACAGGGTTTTGGGGTCGAAATGTAGTAATGAGTTTATTACGGCTAGATTGGCGCGTAGTAGCGTTGACGCGATCGCCACCAGAGGAGTTGATAGTATGGGCGCGATCGCAAAACAAAGAATTATTATGGCAACATTGTGATTTGCGACTTCTACAATTACCAGAATTAGAGACACCATCAGCATTGTTTCACTGCGCCGCCGTTTTTGACGACTTAGAAACAATGATGCAAGTAAATGTAATATCCCCCATCCATCTAATTGAAGGCGTTTTACCGCAAATGCAAGCGGCTGGAGAAGGTAGAATCGGTGTATTTTTAGGTCAAAATGGGCGAATTGGTTTACCAAATTTGGGACATTTTAGCGCTACTCAGGGCGCTTTGTGGACTTGGGCGGAATCGCAATCGCGTACTTTAACAGATAATGTTTCTCTAAGCTTAGTATTTCCACCCCGCGCGCCTTCTGACTTACAAGGAAAATTAGCAGAAAAATTAACCAAACCACCAAAATTATCTACTCGTCCGACTGCTGATAAGTTAGTTAAAAATGTATTATTAGGACATCGGCGGGTCGGTCGTCGTCCTGTACTTGCAGGTATATCAACTTTGATATGGTGAATTGAATACGCTTCATCAATTTAGTTAGCAGAGTTACTAGCTGTTTGAAATATTCTGTGCAATAAGCTAGATAATAGAGTTAAAAACACGGTATGTCTCTACAAGAAACCAAAGAACAAGCTTTCAAGCTGTCTGTAAGCGATCGCCTTACTTTAGTAAATTTGATTATTGAATCGCTGCAACATGAGCTAAATAGTTCAGTAAATCAAACAGCACCACTTAAACAACCATTCACTACTAATCCTAGTAGTCCTATTCAAAAGCTTTCATATGCAGAACGGACAACTTTAATTCAACAAATGCGTGGATTTTTAAAAACAGATAAGCTTGCTCCTACGGATACTGAAGTTCAAACCATGTTGGAGGAGAGGATAAGAGAAAGATATTTGCAATGAAAGTTTTAATTAACACCAATATCATCTTAGATTTCTTGCTAGAGCGAGAGCCATTTTTGCAGGATGCAGAAGCGTTATTTCAAGTAATAAGTTCTGGACAGATTATTGGTTACATAACGGCAACTACACTAACAGATATTTTTTACATTGAGAGGCGACATACTCAAAGCTTTGAACGTGCAAAGCAAGCAGTAGAAATTGCTTTAGTAACTATGGAAGTTTGTCCTGTCAATCGTGAAGTTTTAGAACTTGCGCTAGCATCTGACCTTCTAGATTTTGAAGATGCTGTACAGGTTGCTAGTGCTATTACTGAAGGTTTAAATGCGATTGTAACTCGCGATCGCAATTTTTACAGTAGCTCAATACCTATATTTTCTATAACTCAAGTTTTTGAAAAATTGTCACCCACTAATTAGCCTATTTTAAGCATAAAGAGACTTGAGCGCGGCTGAATTACTCTATAATGCTGCCCAAATATGCAGATACTACCGCTTCATGCACTCTCGTAAACTTCTTAGCAATCAGATCGTCTAAATGATTTGCATCTATAGAAGGTTTGATTAATTCTACGGCTGCTTGAATAAGTTGTATGGCAATTTGTTTGTCTATTTCTGTAGTTGTTGGTGAACTTGGAAACATTTGAATAGTAGTGCCATCATTTTTAAAATCTGAGTAGTTTGAGCAAATCATGTATTTTTTTCCTTAAAGTGCAAAACTTGTAGTTTTATTAAAATGCGATCGCTAGAATGAAAATTATATAAATACAATCAATTGCTGATGTGAATTGCACTGTGCTTTTCTATTTGCCAAGCTTGTTTATAGAGAATCCTTGCTAACTGCTCTTGAGAAATAGCTTGCTGTTCAACTAAAATCTCACCTAGTTTTTTACTGTTCAACTGCTGCTCTAATAAAGCGATTTTGAGTTCGTATTGAAGAATTAATTTGTCCTCAAGTAGTAACTGTCCTAACGGTTTTTGCTCTTTGTCTAATAATTTTTCCAACTGGGCGACAGATATTATTTGTTTTTCTAGTAGTTGTTCGGCTAACTTTTTGTTGCTGCTATACAGGTCTGCTAAAACTTTATCTAGTCCAGATTGCATAATTTATTCTCTTAGCTAAGAATGGATTAAGAGCAAAAAACAATTTAATTAGCCACGATTGAGCAGCTTGTTTTTTACTTAAGTACAACACATGATTTTTTCTGCGTGTACTTACCTAAGATAAGAGATAATGTATAAAGTTTTACACCTGTACGGAGGGGATTATTATCAATTTATAGTAAAGACTTTTTTATTAAAGGAGAGCAGACAAGTTAGGATCGATAGCAGCAAATACTTGTCCCCACGTGGTATATAAAAATACTCCAACCACCGCGATCGCCAGCACTCCTTGAATTAAGTTGCCAATTAAAGAACCGACAACAATACCAACTCCCGCTTTTAATGCCAATTTTAGATCGCGCTGATAAAGATATTCGCCAATAACTGCCCCTAACAATGGCCCGATTAAAATACCTAATAACGGGCCGCCTACAGGTAAAGCAGGCAGCAATCCAAGAATACCGACGATTAAACCGACAATTGCGCCAATTTGCCCCCATTTACTAGCGCCAGCGCGTTTCGCTCCCCAATAACTAGCAAGTAGATCAATCCCAATTCCCATAATTAAAACGGCGATCGCAACTACCAAGGGCAAACCAATACTAGCAAAAGAGCCTTGCACCGCTCCCCAAATCAAAATTGCCACCAATATCAAGCTAGTACCAGGAATTGCAGGCACTACAGCCCCAATAATTCCAACAACCATTACCGCCACAAGCGACCAGTAGAGAGCTAACATAAAACAATTTCAACCTGTATCGGGTAAATGATTACTGAGAGTGACAGCGATTTTATCGGCAATACCACTAATCCAGTTCTCATCTTGCTTGGTATAGCTGCGCGGAGCATCTGCCCCTAGAATTAATACCCCGCGATCGCCAATTGGTTGCGCGATCGCTCCTTGAGTATTTTCGGGCAAATAATCAAACTCAATTTTTCCTGGATATATAGTGAGATTGACTAAATAAACGGCTTTTTGTTTGTCTAAAACTCGTTGCAAAATTGCGCCGGGTTTAACTTCGTTGTTTTTCCCCAAAATTCCCCGCCGCAACAGGACTTTACCCCGATAAAAAACTACTACCACTTTCGTAACAGTGTTAGTTAGCAACAAATGACTCGCCCAAGCTAATTCAGTTTTTACTTCGTCGGGTAAATCGGGCGCAAGCTCAAAACCTTGTTCGCCAATTAAATTTACCGCATCAGGCGATCGCGGTGTCACTTGCTGCCACAATAAACCCGTTAAAATTAACACCGCACTCAAAATTACTCCCAGCGCATCCGCCCGCGCTTGAGAGCCTGTAAGCTCTGGAGTAAGTAGGCGATTGATCAGTAGCAATACACCTGCGATCGCCCCTACCACAATTGGCAACCGCCGCAAAACTTGGTTTTGGTCTGGTTTAGCCATAAATTGCTAGTTATTCTTCTCCAGGCTCAATAATGCGTTGAAACAAATAACCCGTACCTCTAGCTGTCAATATGAGTTCGGGATTGCTTGGATCGTCTTCTAACTTGGCGCGTAACCTAGAAATATGCACGTCCACAACGCGAGTATCAACGTGCCTTTCGGGAGTGTAACCCCATACTTCCTGCAAAATCTCCGATCGTGAAAAAGCTTCCCCAGAGCGGCTAACGAGTAGCTCTAATAAGCTAAATTCCATGCCCGTAAGCCGAATGCGCTCGTCGCCCTTATAAACTTGGCGCTTATTAGTGTCAATGCGTAAATTAGTAACATGAATAACTCCCGAACTGGGAATGCCCGATGTACCTGTTTTATCGACTCTCCGCAGTACCGAACGAATCCTTGCTTCTAGTTCTTTGGGAGAAAAAGGCTTAACTACATAGTCATCAGCGCCCAATTCTAACCCTGTGATGCGATCGGCTACATCTCCCAGGGCTGTTAGCATAATAATAGGTACATCTGATTCCTTACGCAATTCTTGACAAACACCATAGCCATCAAGCTTAGGCATCATCACATCTAAAACTACTAAATTTGGTTCTGCTTTACGAAAAATGTCTAAAGCTTCTTCACCGTCGGCGGCGGTAACAACATCATACCCAATCATCGATAGCCGAGTTTCCAAAATTCGGCGAATGCTGGCTTCGTCGTCTACTACTAGGATTTTTTCTTTATGATTTTCCAATTTTAATAACTCTCCTGCAAGTGAAATCTGGCGATAGCGCAAGCGCGCACGCAAGGCTTCGTTAATTTTTAGTTCTATTCCATTAAGATTATCACTTCATTTAATCGTTTTAAGAAGCCGGGAGTATTACTAATACTGGATTTCCAGCTTTCTTAAGATTTACTTCATATAAATATTTCGTAAAAGTTAAAAAATAACGATGGCAAAACCCCGAACTTACTACGTTTGCAATGATTGCGGAGGCGATTCACCGCAATGGTTTGGCAAGTGTCCCCACTGCGGTACTTACAATTCTTTAGAGGAACAAATAGAGTCTAGTAGTTCTATTTTGCCTAGTCGAGGTGCGGTACAGTCTGGACGCAATAATGGTAAATCAAATAAACCCGCTAAAGCGCGATCGGCTTTAACTTTTGCTCAAATTACTCACCGCGATCAAGAGCGCTGGCTTTCTGGTTACGGTGAACTAGATCGAGTTCTTGGTGGGGGAATTGTACCGGGATCTTTAGTCTTAATCGGCGGCGATCCGGGAATTGGTAAATCTACCTTACTATTGCAAGTATCCAATCTTTTAGCCGCACATTACCGCGTTCTCTATGTTTGCGGCGAAGAATCTGGACAACAAGTCAAATTGCGGGCTTCAAGATTAGGAGTTTTTAATAAATCGCAACCTCTAGAGCTAGTAGTGGAAACGACGCAGGATAAACGAGAGGGTGCGGATCTTTATGTACTACCAGAAACAGATTTAGAAGAAATTTTGCGCGAATTAGAATCGCTCAAACCAAATGTAGCAATTATTGATAGTATTCAAACAATTTACTTACCTTCTATGACTTCTGCGCCGGGTTCGGTGGCGCAGGTGCGCGAATGTACGGCGGCGTTGATGAAAGTAGCCAAACGCGAAGATATAACTTTGCTAATTGTTGGTCACGTCACCAAAGAAGGCGCGATCGCCGGGCCCAAAGTATTAGAGCATTTAGTCGATACGGTACTATATTTTGAAGGCGATCGCTTTGCTTCTCATCGCTTGCTGCGATCGGTCAAAAATCGCTTTGGCGCAACTCACGAAATTGGCGTGTTTGAAATGATCGAGCAAGGTTTGCGAGAAGTTTCTAACCCTTCGGAATTGTTTTTAGGCAGCCGCGATGAATCTACCCCCGGAACTGCCCTTGTGGTTGCCTGTGAAGGCACTCGCCCGATTGTGGTTGAATTGCAAGCATTGGTCAGTCCGACGAGCTACAGTTCCCCCCGGCGCTCAACTACGGGAGTTGATTACAATCGGCTGTTGCAAATACTCGCAGTTTTAGAAAAGCGCGTAGGCATTCCCCTATCAAAACTAGATGCTTACGTCGCCTCCGCCGGAGGCTTGAATGTCGAAGAACCTGCGGTAGATTTGGGGGTGGCAATTGCTGTAGTTGCTAGTTTTCGCGATCGCGTGGTCGATCCGCGCACGGTATTAATGGGTGAAGTGGGTTTAGGCGGACAAATTCGCCCCGTATCGCAAATGGAATTACGCTTAAAAGAGGCGGCTAAACTTGGCTTTAAACGCGCGATCGTTCCCAAGGGTCAAAATTACCCCGATATTAGCACTTTAGAAATTATCCCCGTTGCTAAGGTCATTGATGCCATTATCGCTGCTATTCCCCCACAACATCTTTCGGAGTTCGATATGCCTGAGGAAGAAGATGAAACTTAAACAATATGGACAAGAGAGCAAAAATGGCGAGTAATCCTATCTTTTGTCCTCTAACGGTGAGAATTACTGACTTATGCCAGAGGTTTATTTATCAAACGTCCACTGTAAATTAATCTTATGATCCGCTCTTTACAACTAAAACTACTACTTCCACTCACGCTACTTGCGAGTAATATTGGTTGTTTTGCTCAACAAAATCTAACAACTAATCCTAGCTTGCCAGCTACAACGCCACAATTAGTGATGGCAGCATCGTCCAAAGCTGCAAAACCTGCTTCTGCTTTTGTAGATAGTATTTGTCTTACCACTCACTGGGCTTACTACGACACTCCTTACGGTAGCTCCTACAATGCTGTTAAACAAAAATTAGTCGATCTTGGCGTTCGTCATATCCGCGATAGCGGTACGAGTGATGATGTAATTGCCAAAATCAAAGAACTAGGGCGTTTGGGGATCAAAACCAATTTTGTGATGATTCCAGTCGAAGGAGTTACTGCTAATTCATCTTACTGGGCTGCCAAGCCTGCCTATAATATTGTCGATTTTGTGAAAAACAAAGTCGGTACTAATGCTATTGATGCGGTAGAAATTGCTAATGAAATTGATTTTAACTACGAAAAATTCTCTTGGCGCAGAGGTGATACAGCTAAACTTAATAACAACCCGAAATCGCCTTTGTATTGGGTTTCTTACATTCAAAATTTAACGAAAGATACCTACATAGCTTTAAAAAGCGATCGCGCGACGGCAGGAGTCAAAGTCGTCGGACCTTCTTTAGGACGTAGTTATGATTATGGGAATAAATCACCTTTAGGGAACTTAAGCCGTTACGTAGACTGGGGAAATTTCCATCCCTACCCTCATGGTGGTAATCCTTATAACGTTCCGTTTAGATACAACACTATCGAAAAATATTACTGGCATGGCAACTTCCCGTCGGTAAATATCAATAACCATCCTTTTGCTTTTGATGTTTTTGCCCCACCTTTTAAAGGTAAGCCAATGGTAGCAACAGAAACAGGCTATTTTACGACTAGAGGTGCAGGAGGTATTTCTGAAAAGGTACATGGAAAGTACATTCCGCGTTTGTTTTTGGAATACTTCCGTAAAGGTATTCCCCGCACTTGCTCTTATGAATTTGTCGATGAGTGGAATCAGCCAGATAATTCTGAAGCTAATTATGGACTATTACGCAACAACTTAAGTCCAAAGCCAGCTTACACCGCCTTGAAAAATTTGATCTCTGTCCTTAAAGATCCAACAGGCGCGAGAATTATTCCCCGCTCTTTAAACTACAATCTTTCTATTAAAGCACCGCCTAATTACAATCGCACTGAGTACGTACACGATTTGTTGTTGCAAAAGCGCGATGGTAACTTTTATTTAGTAATCTGGCACGAAATTTCTAATGGCGATCGCAGTACTACTCCTGTTAGAGAAATAAATCCGCCGCCTATGCCAACCCAAATTAATTTATCTACTCCCATTCGCAGTGCTACCATCTACACTTTGGATGATGCGGGTAATATGTCTAATCGTGCGGCGGCGATTAAAAATAATAAAATTAGCCTCAATGTTACCGATAAAGCAACGATTATTAAGCTCGTGCCGCGCAAATGACTAAGCTTTGGCAATTATTAGTTTTCCAACTTGTACCTAATGAATTAGCTAAACGCAAGTTTGTCAGGTGTCATTAATAATACAGAAATCTCCTAGCTATGTTCAAAAAATTACCTCTTTAGGTAGAGCAGGTATTGCCCTTTTGTACTTTTTATAACCTTGCCCAACCAGTAAAATAAGACTTAGTTTAATATAAATTTAGCAATGCCTAAAATAGTATAAAGTTGCTATTGCTATTACGGGTAGAAAATACTTAGCTTCCTAGGCTTGCTAGAGAGTATTTATCTATTTTTCAAGCTTTGCTTTTCGTGCTAAAAACTACATAACTTTTATAAATTAGGAAGAGCAGTGGATAATAAAACAGATTTTCTCTACCCGCGCGGTCGCTACTACGGTCAAGTTAAGCCCGAAAACCTAGTTTTTAATGCAAACTTACAAGAATTTGCTCAAAGAGTAAGTTACATCTGCAACTTAGAAACAGCAGGAAAACTTACTCCTGAAGAATCTTATGAGAAAATCCGCGCTCTTTGGAAGCAACTAAAACGTTCCAAACAACAGCTAGGTATTGGTAGTAAACCGTTTGAAGGTAATGGCGATCGCGGCGAGAGTTAATAAAACTTGCTCTCTACCACAGCTATGTTCGACAAATCTAAGGCTAGAAAACTTGTCAAGCGCTCAAGAGGTTGCTTACTACTCCTCATGCTGGCAACTAAATTGCTAGATAATTGATTGGTTAGATTCAACAACTGAAGATCGGTTAGATAGCAAATGTTACAGAGTTCATCACCTACGCTTCCAGAACAAAGAAATACAGATATAAGTTTATTTGTGCCTAACCTAGACGGTGGAGGAGCAGAAAGAGTTATGCTCCAACTAGCCCAAGGTTTAGCTCAAAAAGGGCTAAAAATTGATTTGGTACTAGCTAGAGCCGAAGGAGCATATTTAAGTAATATCCCTCCAGAAGTGCGTTTAGTAGATTTAAAATCAAAGTCTCCAGTTATTTTGTTTAAAACTCTGGCGCTAGTAAATTATCTGCGCCAAGAAAAACCGAAGATTATTTTGTCTGCTTTAGATATTGTCAGCGCTGCAACCTGGGCTAAACGTCTAGCAAAAGTGCCAACGAAAGTAATCATGTCGGTACATACCAATCTCTCTTATCAGTTTGAAGACAAGCCGGATTTAGCTGCGGGTAAATTACGGATTGCCTTAGTACGTTGGTTTTACCCTTTAGCAGATGGAATTATTGCCGTATCTAGAGGTGTAGCCGATGATGTCGCCCAGATAGCGAATTTGCCGCCGGAAACCGTTAAAGTTATTTACAATCCAGTAATTACGGCTGATTTTTGGGAAAAAGCAGCTTCTCCCGTAGAACATCCCTGGTTTGCTCCCGGAGAACCGCCAGTAATTTTGGGAGTAGGACGGCTAGTTAGACAAAAAGACTTTGCAACTCTAGTCCGCGCTTTTGCGATCGTGCGCCAGCATACCCCCGCACGGTTGGTAATTTTGGGAGACATAGATAAGCGCGAACCCACAATCAAACCTCAACTTGAGAGCCTCATCGCCGAATTAGGTGTAGAAGAATCGGTAGCCTTACCAGGTTTTGTGAGCAATCCTTACGCTTATATGGCTAAAGCCAAAGTTTTCGCGCTTTCATCGATCTACGAAGGATTTGGGAATGTAATTGCCGAAGCGATGGCCGCAGGAACTCCGGTTGTTTCTACTAATTGTAAGAGCGGACCTGCGGAAATTCTCGAAAATGGCAAATATGGCAAGTTATCGCCTGTAGGTGACTCCCAAGCTCTAGCAGAGGCAATTATTGCGACGTTAGAGCAGCCCATCGAACCAGAATTATTACGCCAAAGAGCAAAAGCATTTTCGGTAGAAACTGTAGTGGATGAATACATTAAAGTATTGCAAATTGACTCTAAGAATAAGCTAAACAGCGACTTCTAACTTTTTGATAATAAGCTACTAATTGGCTAGTAGCGGCAGCCCATCCCCAACGTTCGGCTTCTAGGCGGGCATTTCGGCGGATATTTTCTCGTTCTTGCGCCTGGGCAAGTAACCGCTCGGTAGCTAAAATTGCTCCTTCGTCACCGGTTTGCGGATCGAACAAAAACCCGTTCACCCCTGAGGTCACAATATCCGGGATACCCCCCGAACTTGCAGCTACGACAGGACACCCCGCCGCCATTGCTTCCAGCAGTACTAATCCCAAGGTTTCCGTGCGGGAGGGAAAGATAAAGGCATCTGCCGAAGCAAACGCCGATCCTAAGTCTCTCCCGGTCAAATAGCCGACAAAGTGCGTAGGAGTCCCCGCAAAATGCTGTTCTAATGAGGCGCGGTGAGGCCCATCGCCAACTAAAGCTAAACGCGCATCGGGGATAGCTGCTAAAACGGGTTTGATTCGCTCAATTTCTTTTTCTGCGGACAGCCGCCCGACGTATAGTAGCAATGGATGTTGAGGATAGCCGAGGCTCAGATGCGATCGCATTTCCTCGGTTGCAAGTTCGGGGTGAAATAACTCTGTATCTACTCCTTTTTGCCACAAATCTACTCTTTCAATGCCATGAGAAGTTAATTCTTCTACCATCGCCGTTGAAGTACACAAGTTTAGCTGCGCTTGATTGTGGGCAGATTTGAGCAATTCCCACAATAAACCCTCCAGCATTCCTAAGTTGTAATGCTGAAGATATTGCGGCAAATGCGTATGGTAGGAAGCAACCAAAGGAATTTTTAACGACTTGCCATAATACAATCCAGCTAGTCCTAAAACTGCTGGGTTAACTACGTGAATAATATCGGGCTGAAACTCCTCTAAAGCATGACCGATCGCAGGTCTTGGCAATGCCATTTTTAGTTCTGGGTATAGGGGCAAAGGAAACCCAGTTACACCGTACACTCTAGCCCCTTTGTACTCGGTTATGCCGCCATCGGGAGCAAAAACAATTACTTCGTTACCACTACGCTGCAAATGCTCTACCGTATGGCGCAGCCGCGTAACAATTCCATCAACTTTGGGCAAAAAGGTTTCCGTAAATAAGGCAATTCGCATACAGAAAATATGGTCTAAGGATTAAAGCTAACGGGTCGAGCGCAAACTATTATTAGAATCGAGCGGTTTTCTAGTTTGTTGGGTACAGATTCCATGTATGCCAATAGCAACTATTCCGCCGCCTAACAAAACTCCTACTCCTTCGGCAAAACAATTAATTCGATGTCTATTTTCTGCGGCTTGGGCAATAAATACATCTCGCATCGAAGTTGAGGATGGAGATTTGGCTACCTGGTCGTAATACTTGAAACTAGCATTCAATACCGCCCATTTTGGTAGCAGGTAGTAGGTACTGACACTAGCAAAAGTTATACCAGGTAACACAACTGTTAATAACAATACAAGCGATTTCATTGATTTTTATTACTTAGGGTAGCTTTCACAAAAATCTGCTAATTGTCTATCAACGCCAAGAAACTTTGGGCAAAATTTGATTTTTATCTACTCGGTGTTGATACTTAACGGCAAAATTGAGCAGAGAATCGAGCAACGAATCTGAGAGATAATGTGGTTGCAAACCTAAGTTGAGCAAATTAGTATTTTTGGCGTTGAAGTAGTGTTCTTCTTTTTCAACTCTGGGATTACTGATGTTATCGACTTGGACTTTTAATCCCATAGCTTGTCCAGCCTTAGCTACCATATTTGCCAGATCGCCGACACTAAATAGCTCGGTAAATTGATTAAATACTCTAAATTCGCCAGCTTCGGCGGGAGATGCGATCGCAAGTTCTACACACTTGACTGTATCGCGAATATCTAAAAATCCCCGCGTCTGTCCGCCTTTGCCATACACCGTTAAGGGGTGCGAAGCCGCCGCTTGAATGCAAAATCTATTTAACGCCGTCCCAAATACGCCATCGTAATCCAAACGGTTGATTAATATCTCGTCCATCCCCGTTTCTTCAGTCAGCACTCCATAAACTACTCCTTGGTTCAAATCTGTGGCGCGCAAGCCCCAAATTCTACAAGCAAAGTGGATATTGTGGCTGTCGTGGACTTTACTTAAGTGATACATCGAACCTGGCTGCTTGGGATACGGTAACGTGTCCTTGCGCCCGTTGTGTTCGATGGTAATGTAGCCTTCCTCAATATCTATATTTGGCGTGCCATACTCGCCCATTGTCCCTAGCTTAACTAAGTGACAGTTGGGGAAGTTTTCGCGCATGGCATAAAGTATGTTCAGCGTCCCCACAACGTTATTTACTTGCGTTAAAACTGCGTGTTCGCGATCGATCATCGAAAACGGTGCGGAACGTTGTTCGCCAAAATGCACGATCGCTTCTGGTTCAAACTCACGCAGCGACTTGTCTAAAAACTCGTAATTATTTATGTCGCCAATAAATAAATCGATCGATTTACCGGTCAAATCCCTCCAGCGCTCGATTCTTTGCCCAATCGATGCTATCGGCGTTAACGTATCTGCTCCTAACTGTAAATCCCAATGCCGTCGCACCAAACTATCTAATATGCCAACTTCGTGACCCCGATTCGATAGATATAGGGCGGTTGCCCAGCCGCAATAGCCATCACCACCAATAATAAGGACTTTCATCTTCACCAGTGCTTACTCGCTTGATACTCGCTAAATTTATCAGGTTTGTGACACTCATAACCTATTTGAGCGTACTTCCCTTATTTATCAGTAATATTACAGTTTGTAACGATATTGCTGTCATAACAGCATACCGTCTTGACAATCCCCCTAGAGGCAAGTAAGGTGATAAACATACCCGGGTAACAAGACTGAAAACGACATATGCAAGCGAAGCAAAAGGTTACATTTTACCTAACTCCAGAAATACATAGAAGGCTCAAAATTAAATCGGCAATTGACTCCGAGCCAATGTCCGAATTAGCTGAAAAAGCAATTGTTTTTTATCTAACTCATCCAGAAATGGTAGAAGCAGGAGAAACAATTCACGGTCGCACTCATCAGCTATATGCTTGCCCAGAGTGTGCCACCACCGTAGTCATCTCTGATGGAGAAATGGTAGCTCTAGGTAGCCAGAGCCAAGTAATCAACGAAGAACAATTGACCGTAGCTCAAGTAACACCCGGCGCGGCGGCAGGTCAAGAAGAATTAGTACCTTGTTTGAAGTGAATTATTGCCAGTAAATAATTCGCCCCCTATCCAAATTGTTTTTATTCGGTTCAAGTAGGTTGACGGTCATGCAAGAAGAGCTAAATATTCTGATTCAAGCTCAATACCCCTTAATCTACCTTGTAACATCCGAGGAAGAACGGGCAGAGAGCGCGATCGCCACAATTGCCCAAACAAGACCAGCGCGTCGCATATATTTATGGACGGTGACTCATGGAATTGTCGAATACGGTCAACCCCGGAATGTTACCCAACATAACACCGTATCGCCAGAAGCAGCCATTGAGTGGGCAACAAGGCAGAAAGAAGCAGGAATATTTATATTTAAGGATTTACACCCCTTTATAGATTCACCCGCTACTACGCGGTGGCTCAGAGATGCGATCGCCAGCTTCAAAGGAACGCAAAAAACAATTATCTTGATGTCTCCAGTCCAGCAAGTACCAATTGAACTAGAAAAGGAAGTTGTAGTTCTTGACTTCCCCTTGCCAGACATGACGGAATTAAACCAAGTTTTGTCCAAGCAGCTAGAGCAGACTAAAGCACGTAAAATTAGTACTGAAGCTAGAGAAAAGTTGCTAAAAGCAGCTTTAGGCTTAACCAGGGACGAAGCCGAGAAAGTCTATCGCAAAGCTCAAGTTACCAAAGGCAGCTTGACGGAAAACGAAGTAGACATAGTGCTATCGGAGAAAAAACAACTAATTCGCCGCAATGGAATTTTAGAATTCATTGAAGAAGACGAAACTTTAGAAGCCGTTGGCGGATTAGACGAACTCAAGCACTGGCTCAAGCAACGCTCTAATGCTTTTACTGAAAGAGCTAGAGAGTACGGCTTGCCTCAACCCAAGGGAATGCTAATATTGGGCGTACCCGGCTGCGGTAAATCATTAATTGCCAAAACAACTTCTCGCCTTTGGGGTTTACCCCTACTGCGACTAGATATGGGTAGAGTTTATGATGGCTCGATGGTAGGGCGAAGCGAAGCCAATTTGCGTAACGCCTTAAAAACAGCAGAATCTATTTCTCCAGCTATTTTATTTATCGATGAATTAGATAAAGCTTTTGCTGGTAGCACGGGTTCGGCGGATTCTGACGGCGGGACATCGAGCAGAATTTTTGGCTCATTCCTTACCTGGATGCAGGAAAAAACTTCGCCTGTATTCGTTATGGCAACTGCTAACCGCGTCGAACGCTTACCAGGAGAATTTCTCCGTAAAGGACGCTTTGACGAGCTTTTCTTTGTAGACCTACCGACGGCGGAAGAACGCAAAGAGATATTTAATATTCACCTAGTTAAACGCAAGCGAGACATTACTCGCTTTGACTTAGATCAACTAGCAAAAGTTGCTGATGGGTTCTCTGGTGCAGAAATCGAGCAAGCATTAGTTGCTGCCATGTACGAGGCATTTGCTCAAGACCGGGAATTTACCCAACTAGACATTATTGCGGCAATCAAGTCCACGCTGCCTCTGTCGAAAACAATGACAGAACAAGTCACCGCCTTGAGAGATTGGGCAAGACAGCGTGCTAGACCCGCCGCAACCTCCGTAGCTGAATATCAGCGCATGGAGTTTTAAAAGCTTTCTCCTGCTACCACAGGGGGAAAGGCTGGCAATTGCCAGCAGTTAACAAAAAAAGTCGCCTTGGTTATCCCACCTCAAAGAAGCGCGACTTGACCTGAACCAAACTGTTGTCGTTTTAATTCAGATTTCCCAGGAGGAAACCCAAATGTCCCACTTTAGCACTCTACGCACCAAAATCGCTGATGTCGAAATCCTCAAGGCTTCCTTACGCGACCTAGGTATCAACACCAAGACCGAAGCTGATGTTCGCGGCTACAACGGTCAAAGAGTTCGTGCTGACCTAGTTGCAGTTTTAGAAGGCGAATACGATTTAGGCTGGTCGCGCAATAGCGATGGTTCTTTTGACCTAATTGCTGACCTTTGGGGCGTTGCTAAAAAGCACAATCAAACTGAGTTAATTAACTCTATCAATCAAAAGTACGCTGTTAACAAGACTTTATCAGAAGTCAAGCAACGCGGTTTACAAAATGCCAACGTCAAGCTAGTTGTGCAGAAGTAATCTCACTTTCAGCGCGTTTCAATCTTTAGAGGGTTAACTTAACTTACGTTAGGTTGACCCCCTTTTTTTTGTTGATAGTTCTAAATTTTTTCCTTTCAATTTTTGTTTAACATTTATTCACAGGTTGTTCAAGAGCGAAGAACTCTCCGTCCTGCAACTAGATGCAAAAATTAAAAGATCGCTTCAATACTGAGTTCAAAGTTAGAGCGAGGTGGTAAGAAACAGCAGGGATTAAAGCATTACATAAATCAACTTTTAGTAGGAGTTTTTAATAGTTCAACCTACTTAAGAAGCTGTTCGCGCCAGAGAGCCAATCTTTTGCACGTAAGTCGATTAAATAACTGCTTTGAGTTCTTGGGCAGCTTTGTTGAGTTGTTCGGTGCTGACTTTGACTTGAGTAATCCCACTAGCGCTTTCTCTGGCGCTCAAATTAAGAGAATTCATGGCTGCAACCACCTGCTGGACAGCTACAGCTTGCTGTTGAGCGCTAAGAGCAATCTGCTGACTATTGAGAAACACATTATTGATAGAATCACTAAATCCTGCAAACGTCGTCGCCGTAGCATTAGTAAGTTCTAGACCTCGATCTACAGTTTTAGTCCCTTCATCCGTTACCATGACTGTTGTATTAATTGCTGATTGGATATCTCCTACTAAATCAGTAATTTTCTCGGAAGATTTTTTACTTTGATCGGCAAGCTTGCGAATTTCCGTTGCTACTACGCCAAATCCTTTGCCATGTTCCCCGGCTCTAGCGGCTTCTACCGCCGCATTGAGTGCCAGCATATTAGTTTGATTGGCTAAGTCACCAACTAAACTTGAGATACCGCTAATTTGATTTGTTTGTTCGCTTAAGCGGACAATTGCCTGGGCGATCGCTTCTACTTTATCTTTGAGCGTAGACATTCCGGCGATAGTTTGATTTACAGCTTTAGTGCCGTCTTCGGCTAAAACCAATGCCTGACGCGCCCCAGAAGCCGAGGCTTGAGCTTGTTCGGCAGATTGACGAGAAGACGCGCCTAGTTCTTCCATCGTAGTTGTAGTTTGGTTTACAGAACTTGCTTGTCCGGCGATCGCTCGTTCTTGTTGTTGGACGGTGACGGCAATTTCATTAGAACTTGTAGAAATTATTAGCCCCGCACTATGGATTGCTTTGTCGTAGCGCAGCATAGCCCGTAATACGCCTATCCAAGCAAATAGTAAAATAACTAAAGCTATTAAAAGCAGGGCGATCGCACCAAATGCCTGCTGAGATTTGGCTTGAATATTGGAGCTTACATACTTCTGTAACTCGGCGATCGCTTCATCTAACCCTTGGGAATAAATTTCTTTTTGCCCTTCGTACTCCGAACTTAGTAATAAAGCGGCGGCGGCTTTTGAATTGCCTTTGTTTACTAGCTCAAATGCTCTTGTTTCCAGGGCAATTAATTTTTCATTAGCGACATTAGTTTTAGTAAATGCGTCACTTTTAAACACATTTGGGAGTAGTTTTTGGGCTTCAGCCAAAGCCGCATCTAATTTCGGTACATTGCCAAGATAACGTTCTTCCCAGCGCTTATTGCCCGTAGTCGCTGCTAAACGAGCGCTAGAAGTTAGCACTTCATCTAAGTAAGTTATGTCTCCGCTCAATTTTTGAATTTGCAAGTCTTGAGTTTGGATTCTTTTAAAAGCGCGGTAGGAATCCCAAACATACCAACCCATACCTGCACATAGCGCAACAGTTAGAGTTAGAGGAATTGATAGTAGTTTGAAACGATTCGAGGAGTTAGATGAATTTGATGAGAGAAAAAATTGGGGATTTGGGAGAATATCTGTTTTTTTTAAAGCTTGAGTCATAATCTTGTGTGGATTTTAGATACTGTTTGCTCCTGACAGTATTTAGTGTTCCCCACATTTAGCAGCAACTAACTAAGCTTAAAGATACTTTGTATAACTTACACCTGCCAAAAATGCCAAAGTATGACTGTACCTTTATTGTGTCTGCTGACGAGAAAAGGCAAAAAGATCGAGTTCGCGGTTTAAATTCAAAACATTAACCCTTGGTTCGCCAAAAATGCCTAAGAATCTGCCTTGAGTATGTTCGGCAATTAAAGGCGCAATATCTTCACTTGGTAAATTGCGCGCGGTGGCGACTCTATCCAATTGAGCGATCGCACTTTCTACCGTAATATGCGGATCTAAGCTAGAGCCTGAAGTGTAAACTAAGTCGGCGGTAGGTTGGACGTTGATTTCTTGTAACCTTTCAACTTCAGCTTGAATGCGTTTAAGTAAGTCGGGGTTGCTAGGAGCAAGGTTACTCGCACCCGATAAGCCTGTGGGCGACTGCTCTTTTCCTTGGCTGTAAGTGGTGGTACTGGGACGAGTTGAAAAGTATTGATCGGAGGTAAAAGCTTGACCGATTAAAGCTGAACCAACAAGCTTTCCCTCCAAATTTTGAACTAAGCTACCATTAGCTTGATAAGGAAAAGCCACTTGAGAAATCGCTAAAACTAAGATTGGATAAATAATTGCTGTTAATACCCATAACACTAAAGTCATCCGAATTGCTTTAGTAGTTTCGCCAATTACTGACATAAGCTAAAATCGCTCCGGTTGAAAGACGACAACAAATAAATAAACAATTAGTCCAAACGTCAGTAACCCTAGTAACCCTAAAGCGTAAGCTTGACGGCGTTCTAGCGCGCCACTAGCGGCGGCATAAACGGCGGGTGCGATCGCTAAATTAAAACAAAGTAATAAAAAGGCGTATAGGGGCATTTTTTGCCTGCGCCACTCAATTCCAGCTAAAAGATTGATGTTATTCATGTTTTTATATTTAAGCTAAACCAACTAAAGCGATGCCTTCGGCGAGCTTCGCTAACGCCCAATCAATTACTTTAATCGCTATAAAGGGCGCAATCACTCCTCCTAAGCCATAAAGTAAGATATTTCTTTGCAACAACTGATTCGCCGTCAAAGGTCGAAATTTTACCCCCGTCAGCGCTAAAGGAATCAAAGCTGGGATAATCAAAGCGTTATAAATCAGCGCCGCTAATACGGCGGAATTAGTGCTAGTTAGGCGCATGATATTGAGACTATCCAACCGCGCCGAAGTAAAAATGACGGGAATAATCGCAAAGTATTTCGCAATATCGTTAGCAATAGAAAAAGTCGTCAAAGCACCGCGCGTAATTAGTAATTGCTTACCAATTGCCACAATATCAATTAGTTTTGTGGGATCGGAATCTAAATCGACCATATTGGCGGCTTCCTTAGCCGCTTGCGTCCCCGTATTCATTGCCACGCCTACGTTTGCCTGTGCAAGTGCTGGGGCGTCATTAGTGCCGTCTCCAGTCATGGCTACTAATTTACCTTGGGCTTGTTCTTGTTTGATGACTTCAATTTTGTCTTCCGGGGTGGCTTCGGCGATAAAGTCATCAACTCCCGCCTCCGCCGCAATTACAGAAGCTGTAATGCGGTTATCTCCCGTTAACATGACGCTGCGGACACCCATACGCCGCAACTGGTCGAAACGTTCGCGGATACCTGGCTTAATAATGTCTTTTAAATAAATTACGCCGTAGACATCGTTATTTAAAGCCACTGCTAAAGGCGTGCCGCCAAGATTAGAAACTCTTTCGTAAGCCGCGTCAAGTTCGGGGGGTAAAGT
>JAPJOW010000053.1:0-1298 GCA_030826005.1 Aliterella sp. RAGGC_92 | reverse complement strand
TGCCGCCAAGATTAGAAACTCTTTCGTAAGCCGCGTCAAGTTCGGGGGGTAAAGTCCCACTACGCGATTGGTCTGCGCCCACGCTACGCGAACGCACAAACCCCTTAACCGCATCTACCGCTCCTTTTCTCGTTTCTCTCCCATCAGGTAAATTTGTACCGCTCATCCGCGTTTTCGCTGAAAACTCCAACCCTTCAGCAGCATTGCGGTCAAAATCTACCGTTGCGCCTAATTTTTCTGCCAACCGCACAATAGATTTACCTTCTGGGGTTTCATCAAATATACTAGCCGCCAACGCCACTTGAGCAATATCTGTCATTGAGTGACCGTTTACGGGGATAAATTCTTCTGCTAGGCGGTTTCCTAGGGTGATTGTCCCGGTTTTGTCTAAAACCAAAGTATTTACGTCGCCGCAAGCTTCTACCGCCCTGCCAGAGGTGGCTATGACGTTAAATTGAGCGACTCTATCCATTCCAGCAATCCCGATCGCACTCAGTAAGCCGCCGATAGTTGTGGGAATTAAAGCCACAAGTAAAGCAACCAAAACTGTAACGCTCACCGGACTACCGACATAATTTGCGATCGCGCTTAAAGTTGCGACCACAAATAAAAATACCAGCGTTAGTACCGCAAGTAATACCGTTAAAGCAATTTCATTAGGAGTTTTAGAGCGTTCCGCCCCTTCAACTAAGGCAATCATGCGATCGATAAAGCCTTTTCCCGGATCTGATGTAATCCGAATTGTTAATTCGTCTGATAAAATCCGCGTTCCCCCAGTCACAGAACTTGCTACGTCCGATCCTGGTTCTTTCAGTACGGGGGCGGATTCGCCCGTAATTGCCGATTCGTCTACCGATGCTACACCAGCAATTACTTCACCATCGGCGGGAATAACATCGCCCGCAATCACTTTAACCGTGTCTCCTTGGTGGAGAGTTGTAGATGATACTTCTTGCAGCGAACCATCCGGTAATAATTTTCGCGCGATCGTGTCCGATTTTGTCGATCGCAAAGCATCCGCTTGAGCTTTCCCGCGTCCTTCGGCTACTGCTTCCGCAAAGTTGGCAAATACTACAGTAAAAAACAGTATGAGCGCAATTAAACCGTTAAATAACCGTAAGTTCTCTCCTCTAACAGAACCAAATAAATTGGGGTCAATAGTCAGTAAAGCAACAACTATCGTGCCTATCCACACCAAAAACATTACAGGGTTTTTGATTGCCTGTTTGGGATTGAGCTTGATAAAAGCTTCTTTAATTGCTCTTGAATAAATCCCTTTAGTGTTGGCTTTGGGCTTG
>JAPJOW010000052.1:20281-21485 GCA_030826005.1 Aliterella sp. RAGGC_92 | reverse complement strand
CTAATTCTTTCGCTGTCGCAACTGAATCATAAAAAACCCACTCTACTAAAGGTGTGGACAGTAAAGCCTTATCCGCAACAGGCAACGAATTTTGGTGTAGTCGTGGAAGTCGGCTGTTTAGTAGCTGTAAAGAGTTCCATTCAAAAGTCTGAATTTGTCTTTGGCGTAACTTGCCTTCAGTCGGTAAAACTAAAGCTACTCTGCCAGTTTCCTCTTTAGTCGGCAGAAGAATATACATGACGGGCTGATTTTCGCCAGTTCGTTTGATGTAATGCCCGTAAATTTCCTGCTGTCGCTCTTGGCTTGTCAAAAATGTCTTAATTTCGCTGTTGCTGTAAGAGTTAAGCTCAGGGTAAAAGCCAACAGCAATCGGTTGTGTTTCTTCTGCTTGCGCTCTATTTGCACCTGGACGTAAGTACCAGAACTGAGAGCCTTCAGGGTCTTGTTGTATGCTTAAATATCCTAAAATTTGCCGCAGTCTGTCTACACGATCTTCTCGCGTCCCAGTCATAACTGCACGCAAATGATCTTTGGTGAAAGTCATAAACCACCAATTCCAAATTTTATATATGTTTTTTGGTTAGAAATTCTGTCTGTGCAGGCTATATACCTACCTTTTATTTAGAGATAATCGGCTAAAGATTTAGCCAACAAATTTTCGCCTCTGCCCATCTCTCTAGTAGCCGCTCAATTATCTGATTTAAACTCCAGAGTTGCTGCCGGATGCAGCAAATGATGTGCTATATGCCCTATCGTATGCAATTAAATTTACTTGGTCGCCAGCAAATACACTAGGGTTTTGCAATCCTAAAGTTTGTTTATTGTCATGTTTAAATATCTGAAAAATTACAGAGACATATTTCCGAAATCCAGAGTAGAGAGCAGTTTTTCTGCCGAGCGTATTAAGTTAGTATATGGTATCAAGCTTTTAATCAGTTAATTCACCCATACGTCAATTATTTAAAACAATCAATTAATGTCTTATTTAGTATGAGTAATCAATCTGCGTATGCGTTGATGCTCAAGTTTAGCAGTTACTTTGATAAAACAACACAATACCCGCCTAGGGTTTTAACCCTAGGCTAATAGCTCAAGTCGGCTCAAGCCGACTAAAGAACAAATTTTTTAGACTTTTGCAAGAAGCCTAATCACCTTGGGGGCATTCTTCCCACAATGTAGTTATTTCCCGCAGACTTTGATGATT
>JAPJOW010000052.1:0-20181 GCA_030826005.1 Aliterella sp. RAGGC_92 | reverse complement strand
AACCGATTTTTAACATCTAGTAATAGCACCGCAAATCGTTCTTGAGATTGCCACATTAAATGTTGGCTTAATGCTGCGGCTGCTTCAGCAGGACTTTCAATTGGTGTACGATCCAAAGGGCGCGATTGAAAAGCTCTTTTCCCTAACTCCACCGCCGCCAAAATTGTAGTTGCTTTCGCTGGCCCAATCCCATCAATTTGCATCAACTCTTGGACGCTGACTTCTCGCAAAACTGCCAATGGATCGCGATCGCATTTACTCAATTCTTGTAAAATATGTTGCCCCAACCCTACTGCCGAAAGTTTACCCGCACCCTGCCCCGTACCTAATAATATGGCAATAAGTTCCGCCGTTGCCAAAACTTGAGAACCATTAGCCATCAAGCGTTCGCGGGGTCGTTCGGTGGTAGGTAAATCGGCAATTCTCAGGCAGTAAGTCATAGAGATAATTACTTCAAAGCAACTACTCTTATTTATCCCATTTAAGTCTAAAAAATCACATTCACTTACATAACGATCGTCCCCTCAACTTTATTGGCGAATCTGCGGCGCTTTCAACATATGATAAGTTATCAACAATTGGGTTAAAGCTAAAGGGTTACTTTGAATTGTCTCGCCAGTTGTGCCTGTAAGCTTGCCTAAGCCGGGATTGCTTTCGCGATCGCATATATTCTTCAAATTCGGCATATCGCTACATATCAGCTTCTCTAACTCGTACACCTGCTCTAAAGTTGCATGACCGTCTACTTCTACCACATCTACGGGTTTACCCATATCTCTATCCAATTCCAACCTAACGGCGGGGGTAGAAGTGGCAAGACTGGAGTTGATAATTTGGGTAAATTCCGGGTGAGGAATCGTTGGACGCAGTACCAAACGCACGTTTAATAAGGGATTGTCTGCGGTATTATCATTTGGTGGATAAAAACTTACCACCACATCCGCCCATTGACGCTGAGGACGAATAAATTCTTCTGAGTCTGGTTCGCGTTTTGCCATTTCTGCTAAAACTTGTTCTTTGCTATAACCGCGTTTAGCCGTATCTCGCCTGACTTTCCAATCGGCGCGCAGTGTTTCTGGCGGTGCTAAATACACTTTGACATCATAGGCATCTCTCGCGGCGCGAGTAGAATAACCTAGCAAACCTTCTACTACAACAAATTGATTCGGCTTAATATACTGCGGCGGCTCAAAAGTTCCGGTTTTATGACTGTATACGGGCTTAAGTATAGGTTGCCCTGTCCGCAACAAAGACAAATGTTGCTGCATAATATCGAGGTAGTTGCAATCAGGGTGCAGAGCGGTGATGCCTAATTCTGCCCGTTGAACGCGATCGTAGCGGTGATAATCATCGGTACAAATAACTGTAACGTTATCTTCACCCAATACTTGAGCAATGCCTTTGGTTAACGTTGTTTTACCCGCCGCGCTGTCGCCGACAATACCAAGAATAATCGGACGATTGCTCATGATTGCTCCTATAGTAGACTTTAGTCCACTGGTAAGGTTTGATTTTGTCTAATTTTACTGGAGAATGGGAGGTTAATATTCTCCAACTTTGGGTGCAAAAAATTGATCGGCAAAATTGCGATTTGAGGGGAATTTGAGTATGACTGTTTATGGCAGTCGCTAGAAACTATGGGCGATACTGGGCTTGAACCAGTGACATCCTGCTTGTAAGGCAGGCGCTCTACCACTGAGCTAATCGCCCGTTTTTTGACGGTAATATTCACTATAGCAAATTAATTTAATTAAAGCTATGCTTTTCTGGTGATATTTGCCCAATTTATCTAAATAAATCTTATGCCCTCCGGTCAAACCCACGATCGCATTACTTTATGGAGTTTACCTGTAGTTGCTGGCGGCACTTATTTGTTAACTACAAGTAGCGATCGCACTTTAATTGTAGCGGGGGCATTTTTGTTTAGCGGTTTAATGTTTGGGCCAGACTTAGACATTTATTCGATTCAATACAAGCGCTGGGGGCTTTTGCGATGGTTGTGGATACCTTACCAAAAAACTCTAAAACATCGTTCGGTGCTGTCTCACGGCATCATCATCGGTACAACCGTGCGTTTGCTATACATTGCGATATGGTTAAGCATAGTAGGAGTTTTTGCTACAGGCATTGCCGAAGTATGGGGAGATGTAAGCTGGAATTGGCAACTATGGGTTGAAATAGCCAAAAAATATACTTATGAATGGACTTTGCTATTTATTGGCTTAGAGTTGGGAGCAATTAGCCATATATTAAGCGATCGCATCGGTTCATTTTCCAAACGCAGGCGACGAAATAAAATAAAGAAACCGACAACTAAGTAACAATTCAGGATGTCTAACCCAAATAACGACAACGCCGCCACAATAGACGCACTGCAACAGCTAATAGATGTAGTAGCACAACTACGCTCCCCCGATGGCGGTTGTCCTTGGGATTTGGCGCAAACTCAAGAAACCCTAACACCTTATGTAATTGAGGAAGCTTACGAAGTAGTAGAAGCAATTGCTAGTGGAAACCCTAATGCGATCGCTGAAGAATTAGGAGATTTATTACTACAAGTTGTATTACAAGCGCAAATAGCTACGGAAGAAAATAAGTTTAGTTTACTAGAAGTCGCCGAAGGAATTAGCCAAAAACTAATTCGCCGCCATCCTCATGTATTTGGCGAAGTAGAAGTAACCAATATCGAGCAAGTAAAACAAAACTGGGAACAAATTAAAGCAGAAGAAAAAGGAGAATCCATTAATACTGCGCCGTTGAGTAACAAACTTAAGGGTTATACGCGCACTTTCCCCCCATTACTAGCAGGGATGAAAATTTCTCAAAAAGCCGCGTCTATAGGATTTGAGTGGGAAAATGTAGACGGGGTATGGGATAAATTTGCTGAAGAATTGGCAGAATTTACTCGCGCGATCGCTCATGAATCAATAGAACGCCAGCAATCAGAGTTAGGAGACTTATTATTTGTTTTAATTAATCTGGCGCGGTGGTACAAAATCGATCCAAGTCTAGCATTGCAAGGAACAAATCAACGATTTATTCAACGTCTATCCCACGTTGAAACTCTTGCGGGTCGTCCGCTTGCAGATTATACCCTTGAGGAATTAGAAACTATGTGGCAACAAGCAAAAGCAACTATTGCTAAAGAGAGTTAATAAATATAAAACGCCTCAATACTTAATTGAGGCGTTTTATTGGTTGATAATGGTTCTGTATAGAATGGTCAGTAATAACTAGAGAAGTTTAGGCGGTCTTGCCAATCTAGAAAAGTTTAATCGGGTAAATAAAGGTTCTGTATAAAGCGGTCAGTGATAATTGACGTAAGTTTGGCGATGTCCCTGGTTAAGAAAATTAGGCAAGTAAATAATAGTTCTGTATAAAGCGGTCAGTAATAATTAGCGGAACTTTGGTTGATAGGCTAAGGCGGTAGCTAATAAAGTTACAGCAATAGTAGAAACAAAACTGAAGGCAAAAAAGGTATCAAATACTGTCATAAGTTTGGCTCTCTTGGTTTAAGTATTCGCAAGCCTTAGTAGGCTTGCGAGTGAATTTGAATCAGGAGGAGAAATCTCTTTAACTGAATTGATTTAATCATTTCCATATAGATAGATCGCCAGTAAAAATACTGTTTTTTTTAATAATTCGGCAGCTATCTCCGCATTTTCTGGGTTGCTCTATCTTTACTCAGCAAAAATAGGTTAAGGCATCATAAAATTAATCGGGCTTTGGTGCTGGCGACGATATATATAAAGACGATGGATACAAAACTTGTTCTTGATGAGTTTGCAAAGTGCAATCCGATAAGGGGTAAGCAACACAAGTAACGGCGTACCCAAAGGCTAATTCAGACGGACGCAGAAACTTTTGTTCGCTTTGATCTACTTCACCACTTACAAGCTTCGCTACGCAAGCGGAACATTCGCCTTGAAGACAGCCAGATGGTAGACGAATACCAGATTCAGTAGCAATCTCTAAAATATAGCGATCGCTTGGTACGCTGATAGTACGATCTAGGGCAATTGCTTCATTTATAAGCCGAACTCTATAAACTGCCATAACTGTAGAGACACAACAACTAATAGTTATACCTAAATCCGTTCAACTTTTTCCTAGAGCGCAAATCTCCTATCAACATCGTTAAACTGGAAAAAGTGTTAGTAGAAAAGGTTTTATGACTCAAACGACGGCTCGTGACTTATTTAAAGCAGCTTACGAAAATCGTTACACTTGGGACTCCAACTTTCCTGGTTATAGCGCCGACGTGCAAGTTAAACAAGGCGATGAAGTTTACAAAGGCAAAATTCGCATTAATGGCGATCTTAGCGTAGAGGTGGAAGGTATAGAGGATGAAACCGTGACTGAAAGCGTTTATACTCAACTGCGGGATATAGTCACCCACCGCAAAAGATCCCAATTTGAACAAGCTCATGGCAAAAATGAGTTTAGTTTAGGCGCAAGCGATGAAACTGGCGCAACCGAAATTTTGGTTAAAGGTGACGCAATGGGATCTAACTACAAAATTCGCGGTACGGAAATTTGCCAAGTTAGCCGCGTTATGGGCAGAATGGCGTTTGTAATTGATACTCAAGAAAGTCTAGATACAGGCAATGGGTATGTATCCTCGCGCTACGATGTGGTTTTTCGCAATCCTCAAACTAATGAAATTACGCGCACGATGAAGTTTAAAGATACTTTTGAGCCAGTTGGCGATTACCATATCATGACCAATGAAGCGATCGAAACCTACGAAAATGGTCAGCGTATGGTAACAGAGTTTAGCTTTTCTAATGTAAAATTGCTAGAACCTGCAACCGTTTAATTAGAACTAACATAGATAATAGACGTGCAAGTAAATAGAGGGCTGAAATAATGGAACTGACAATCGACAACGTAGAAACAGTTTTGGACGAAATGCGCCCTTACCTCATTTCTGATGGCGGTAATGTGGAATTGGTAGAATTAGATGGGCCTATTGTTAAATTACGCCTCCAAGGAGCTTGTGGCTCTTGTCCTAGTTCGACAATGACTTTAAGAATGGGTATCGAGCGCCGTTTGCGCGAAATGATTCCCGAAATTGCTGAAGTTGAACAAATAATTTAAGGCTATTAGCTATTAGTTTTAAAGGCAAAAGGAATAATTCCTTTTGCCTTTTGCTATTTTACTGTTAGAGCGCGATCGCACAACGTAACTAATTAATTTTTTTATGTCTCATCCTCTGTATGTAGCTTTTATCTGGCATCAACATCAACCTTTGTACAAAGGTCTTGACAATAACTCTGGCTCTCAACAGTACCGCTTACCTTGGGTGCGCCTGCACGGGACAAAAGACTATTTGGATTTGGTTTTGCTGTTAGAGCGCTATCCTAAACTGCATCAAACGGTAAACTTAGTTCCTTCGTTGATATTGCAATTAGAAGATTATATTGCGGGAACGGCTTTCGATCCTTATTTAACCGTCTGTCTGACTCCCGACGAAAAAATAACGAGAGAACAGCACGAATTTATTATCGAACACTTTTTTGATGCCAACCATCACACTTTAATTGACCCTCACCCCCGCTACAGCGAACTTTACGAACAAAGGCAAGATAAAGGTAGAGCTTGGTGTTTGGAAAATTGGGAATCTCAAGACTACAGCGATTTACTTGCTTGGCATAATTTAGCTTGGATAGATCCCTTATTTTGGGATGACCCGGAAATTGCCGATTGGTTGAAACGAGGACGTAATTTTAATTTAAGCGATCGCCAGCGCATTTATTCCAAACAACGCCAAATTCTCAGCCGCATCGTCCCCCAACATCGGCAAATGCAGGAAAACGGGCAATTAGAAGTTACAACTACGCCCTACACCCACCCCATACTACCGCTACTAGCAGATACAAATTCGGGACGAGTTGCCGTACCGAATATGGAATTGCCCAAGCATAGATTCCAGTGGGCGGAAGACATACCAAGACACTTACAAAAAGCTTGGGATATGTACGAAGACAGATTTGGGACAACCCCTCGCGGTTTGTGGCCCTCAGAGCAGTCTGTAAGCCCGGAGATACTACCCCACGTAGCCAAACAAGGTTTTAAGTGGCTTTGCTCCGATGAAGCCGTCCTAGGGTGGACGTTGAAGCACTTTTTTAACCGCGATGGAGCGGGAAATGTATTGCAGCCCGAATTACTGTATCGCCCTTATCGGTTAGAAACTCCCGCCGGGGAACTAGCAATAGTATTTAGAGATCACCGTTTATCGGACTTAATTGGCTTTAGTTATAGCTCAATGCCGCCAAAACGCGCCGCCGCCGACTTGGTGGGGCATTTAGAAGCGATCGCCCATTCCCTCAAACAGCACCAACAGAGCGGTAGTACCTCCTTAGAACAGCCGCATTTAGTTACTATTGCCCTAGATGGCGAAAACTGCTGGGAATTTTACCCTGAAGATGGCAAACCATTTTTAGAAAACTTGTATCAGGCTTTAAGCGACAACGAGCAAATTAAACTCGTGACTGTATCGGAGTATTTAGAGCAGTTTCCCGCTACCGAAACTTTACAATGCGATCGCCTGCATAGCGGCTCTTGGGTCGATGGCAGCTTTACAACTTGGATTGGCGATCCAGCTAAAAACCGCGCTTGGGACTTGCTTACAGAAGCGAGAACTGTCTTAGCGAACCATCCTGAAGCGACGGAGGAAAACAACCCCGCCGCCTGGGAAGCGATGTATGCCGCCGAAGGTTCTGATTGGTTTTGGTGGTTTGGCGAGGGACATTCCTCAAACCAAGATGCCATTTTTGACCAGCTATTTAGAGAACATTTGTACAATGTTTACCAAGCATTAAACGAGCCAATTCCGCCTAATATCCGTCAACCTGTAGAAATCCACGAAGCAAAACTAGATTCGCGCCCCGAAGGATTCATTCACCCAACTATTGATGGCAAAGGCGACGAACAAGATTGGGACAAAGCGGGTAGGCTAGAAGTAGGCGGAGCTAGAGGCACAATGCACCGCAGCAGTGCAATCCAACGCTTGTGGTATGGAGTGGATCACTCTAATTTTTACTTACGTTTGGACTTTCAAGCAGGAATTAAGCCAGGGCGCGATTGTCCGCCGCAGTTAAATTTATTGTGGTTTTATCCCGATCGCACTATGCACAATAGCCCCGCTCCGGTAGGAGATTTGCCCGACGAAGCGCCGTTAAATTATTTATTTCACCATCAGTTAGAGATTAATTTACTAACTCAAACCGTGCATTTTCAAGAAGCGGGAGATAATTATCAATGGCATCCTCGATTTAGTCGCGCTCAAGTTGGTTTAGATCGCTGTTTAGAAGTGGCGATACCTTGGGCAGATTTACAAATTCCCCCCGATTACCCGTTGCGAATGACACTTGTATTAGCAGATGAAGGACGTTTTAAAGGCTATTTGCCGGAAAATGCGCTAATTCCGATCGATGTACCGTAACTCCTAACCTTACAGACATCTTCCGAAAGCTAAAATTTTTTTCTTCTTCAGTCGGCTTGAGCCGACTTTAGCTATTAGCCTGGGGTTTTAACCCTAGGCGAGCTAGGCTTTAGCTATTCGGGATGTCAACTATAAACGAGCTAGGCTTTAGCTATTTGGGATGTCAACCATAAACGAGCTAGGCTTTAGCTATTTGGGATGTCAACTATAAACGAGCTAGGCTTTAACTAGCAAGAAGTTGCTTGCAAACCTCTTGCGCTCAAGAAGTCTAATTACTTCGGTACAATCCACTTTCTAATAGTTTTATCCGCACTCGCACTCACAACGATTCGCCCATCAGGGCTATAGTCTACGGCAAAAACAGCACCTTGATGCCCTCTAAAAGTGTATATAGCTTCCCCCGTCGCTAAGTCCCAGATGCGGACAGTTTTATCATCGCTACCTGTTGCGATATGTTGGTTATCGGGGCTGAAATCTACAGCATTAATATCTGCCAAATGTCCTGTAAGAGTGCGGATTTCGCGCCCAGTGTTGAGATTCCAAAGTTTGATAGTTTTATCGTCGCTGACACTAGCTACTTGTTGGTTGTTAGCACTAATGGCAACGGCATTTACATCGCTTGTATGTCCAGTTAAAATACTTTGCGCTTTTAAAGTCGCTAAATTCCAAATTATTAAACTTCTGTCTACACTGCCACTAACAATTTTTTTGCCATCAGGACTAATAGCAACAGCTAAAACTTCCCTAGAATGACCTTTGAGAGTATTTACTTGATTCGTTTTTAAGTTCCAAAGTTTTACAGTTTTATCGTAACTACCACTGGCAATTTTTGTCCTGTCAGGACTAATCGCAACACTATTGATATAGCTACTGTGTCCGGTTAAAGTTTGGCTTTGCTTCCCTGACGCTAACTGCCATAACTTGATAGTTTTATCTTTACTACCGCTAACAATAGTTTGACTATCAGCACTAATAACAACAGCGTAAACCCAATCAGTATGTCCTTTTAAAGTGCGGAGCAATTTTTGACTATTTAGATCCCAAATTCTCAATGTCTTGTCATCGCTACCGCTAATAATCGTCCGACCATCAGGACTAACTATAACAGTATTGACTTCTCCCCCATGACCCATGAAAGTAGAAGGTTGCTGGCTAATCCAATACTTATATCCCGCAAATCCTAAAAGTAAAAAAATCGCACTTCCTAGTAGTAGCTTATAGTACCAAGGAAAATTAGCTCCAGGATTTAAGGTTGTAGCAATAGGAGGATTTATTTGAGGAGAGACTTCGCTTACCGCGCGATTTTCTGTAAAACTAGGTACGTTGTGCGCTGGCAATTGAGTGACATCAAAAGCTAAAAATGCCGGAATTTTGCGTAAATCTAAGAGAACTTCCTCTACATTCTGGTAGCGCTGATGTATGTCTTTTTGCAAGAGCTTATCTAAAACTGCCTCAAGTTGGGAGCTAAGTTGCAAGTTGTTTAAATGCTGCTGCCATTGTTTTACCCAACTGTAGCCGTATTCCGTCCATAGATGGGAAGGAGAAATTTTAGTTAGTAAATGAAAACAAGTTACGCCCAAACTATAAAGATCGCTGGCGGGATAAGCTTCTCCTTCGTTCATTTGTTCGCTAGAAGCATAACCAAAAGAGCCGATAGTTGTACCGAGAGTTGCGCGATCGCTCGTAGTAAATTGTTTAGATACGCCAAAATCAATCAAAACTAAACGGCGATCGCTTTGGCGGCGCATAATATTATCGGGCTTAATGTCGCGGTGAATTACTTGATGAGCGTGAACAAACTGCAATACGGGTAACAAGTCCGCAAACAGTTCCCATATTTGTCGTTCGCTAAACGCACCCTGTAAATCTAATAATTCTCGTAAACTTTGTCCGACAATTAGCTGCTGAACTAGATAAAGATAATCATCTTCTTTAAAATAGGCGTACAAAGCGGGAATTTGAGGATGTTCGCCCAATTGCTGCAACCTTTTTGCTTCTTGCTCAAATAACTGCGTTGCTTTATTTTGGGCGCTAGTACCTTGGAGTTGGGGAACTAATTGCTTAACTACACATAATTCATTGAGCTTATCGCGATCTTCCGCGAGAAAAGTCCTGCCAAAACCGCCACCACCTATAGGGCGAATAATATGATAGCGATCGCGTAGGGGCAATAATGTTTTACCGCAACTTCGGCACGAACTTAAATTGTCCGAATTTTCAGGGTATTGACAAGTGGGATTGAGACAGTAGCTCATACAATCTAACTGATTTATTGGAATTTTTTGGATTAATTTACCGTAAAGCCCGCTCCTATCAAGGGTTTTATGCTAACTGATGCTTAAAGTCGTGCGATCGCGCTTAATTTCTACACCTATTGTCTCTTATCAATGATACTAATAGGCATTTAGCGATCAAAGGGGACGCGGCTTCTTGTACGATTTACAAGGTAGCCAATTTTTGACGGCAAGGCATGGGCAGTATTTGGGAAATTGATTTTTATTCGCGTCCGATTGTAGACGAAAACAACAAAAAACTTTGGGAAGTTTTAGTTTGCGAGAGTCCTTTAAATATTGACACCGAGCTTGATTCGCTGTTTCGGTACTCGCAGTATTGTTCGAGCAGCCAGGTAAATTCTGCTTGGCTAAAAACTGCTTTAGAGTCGGCGATCGCCCAGGCGGGAGTTACTCCAGTCAAGTTCCGCTTTTTTCGCACTCCCATGAATAACATGATTACTAAAGCTTGCCAAGATTTGGGCATTCCCGCTCAACCTAGCCGCCGCACGTTAGCGCTCAATCAATGGCTGCAACAGCGAATGATTGATGTGTACCCCCAAGATCCAAGATATCAAGCTGTTACCAATCCATCGGTGCGGGTGCAGACTTACGAGCCGCAGCGCTTACCCGATGCTTTAGTTGGGCAAAAGTGGGTAGTTGCAAGTCTTAGAGGAGCGGACTTAACTCAAATGCCAGAATGGGAAATTGATTTTGGCGAAGCTTTCCCTTTAACTTTGGGGCAAATAACTCCAGATACCATAGTTCCTGGTATAGTAATCTACTCTCCTAGAGCAACACCTTTAGCTGGCTGGATGTCGGGTTTAGAAATTGCCGCCCTCAAATTAGACACGAGCGTGACTCCCAATAGACTACTTTTAGAAACTGGTGCAAGCGACAGTTGGCTTTTAGCAACTTTAACTAACCCCCAAACCTTACAAACGGCTCAAGACTTCGAGCAGGCAAAACAAAAAGCCAACCAAGTACACTTTTTAGCCGTACAATCAAATCCCCAGTCAGAAGTTTTTGCAGGCTTTTGGCTCTTGCAAGAAATTAATTTACCGTAAGTTACCTCCAAAAAGGTGAATTACTACTAACAACTAAAAATCACAGTTGCAACAAAGCGCATGGGTTCTGAAACACCACAAAATACACTTTCAGCAGAACAGTTGTTAGAAATAGCAATGAAGTCTGGAGCAGAAGCGGCGGAAGTGTATCAATCAAAATCCCTCTCTCGCCCCGTATTTTTTGAGGCAAACCGTCTCAAACAGCTAGAAAGCGCTCAGTCTGAGGGTACGGCTTTGCGATTGTGGCGAAATGGATGTCCGGGTCTTGCCGTTGCTTATGGCTCGGTAGCGCCGCAGACTTTAGTAGAACGGGCTTTGGCTTTAAGCCAACTTAACGAACCAGAAACAATTGAACTTGCGAGTAATTCTCAGCCAAAGTACCCCAACTTAGGCGAAGAAGTCGCCGTAGAAAAGTTAATAGAATGGGGAAATCATGCGATCGCGCTGATTCGCGATGCTTACCCTGAAGTGTTAATTAATGCCGAATGGGATAGCGATATAGAAACTACGCGTTTAGTCAATTCCCAAGGTTTGGATTGTTACTACACCGATACAACTTTGAGTGCTTACCTAGCGGTGGAATGGATTAGAGGAGAAGATTTTTTAAGCGTATCTGACGGACAAACTCAGCGCGACTTTCTTAACCCAGAAAAGATCGTCGAACAAATTTTACAGCGTTTAGCCTGGGCGAAAAAAAACATTGCTCCCCCCACCGGACACGTGCCAATTTTATTTACATCTAAAGCCGCAGATATGTTGTGGAGTACGCTGCAAGCGGCAATTAATGGGAAAAGAGTTTTAGAAAAAGCTTCACCTTGGGCAGATAAGTTAGGACAACTTGTAACTTCTAGCGCTTTGACTATTTCTCAAGAGCCGGATAAAGGCCCTTTTAGTTGCCCTTTTGACGATGAAGGTACGCCGACCATACCGCTTGTATTTGTGCAAAATGGAGTATTAAAAAACTTTATTAGCGATCGCACTTGCGGCAGAATATTAGGTACAGGGAGTACGGGCAATGGTTTTCGTCCGGGTTTGGGAAGTTATCCGACTCCTGGCTTATTTAATTTGCTGATTCAACCGGGTAAAGATTCTTTAGCTCAATTAATAGCTCGACTCGATAACGGGATTATTATCGATCAAATGCTAGGGGATGGCGGTAGTATTTCAGGGGATTTTTCAATCAATGTTGACTTGGGCTACCGCGTTAAAAACGGTCAGGCGATCGGGCGGGTAAAAGATACAATGGTGGCGGGTAATGCCTATACAGCCTTAAAACAATTAGTGGCGTTGGGTAACGATGCGGAGTGGAATGGTTCATGCTACACGCCATCAATAATTGTAGAGGGATTGTCAGCGATCGGGCGCGATGAAAGTTAAAGCAACTTTGTTATGCGTATTTGCTTTGTTGGGGAGTCTTTTGTTAACGGTACGGGCGATCCTGAGTGTTTGGGTTGGGTGGGGAGAATCTGCGCTAACGCTTGCCATCAGGGTCATGATGTTACTTATTACAATCTAGGCGTAAGGCGAGAAACTAGCACAGAACTAAAAAAGCGTTGGCAACAAGAAGTATCTTATCGTTTACGTCCAGAACATCAGGGAAGAATTGTATTCTCCTTTGGTGTCAACGATACGACAATAGAAAACGGAAAAACTCGCGTTGCTTTAGAAACTTCTTTAGAAAACACGTGCCACATTTTAAAGATAGCCAAACAAATGTTTCCGGTGTTGATGGTAGGAACTCCCCCGGTAGGAGACGAAGAACAAAATCAAACAATTGCTCGTTTATCGGCGGGTTTTGCCTCTATTTGCGATGAAATTAATGTCCCTTACTTGGAGGTTTTTACTACCTTACAAGCTTCCAATGTATGGATAAACGAGGCAAAAGCAAATGATGGCGCTCATCCTCGTGCAGAGGGCTACGCACAGTTAGCTCAATTAGTGCAAAATTGGCAACCTTGGTTATCTTGGTTTAAGTGAGCATATAACTATAGGTGAGGACTGCAACAAATCAAGCCTTATATAAGTCACTAAGCGATTAAAGAGCATCCTAATAGCAGTTTTTTCTATCCTTTCTCGTTTAAAAAATGCTACTTCCTGCTATACAACAGCGTTTGCGCCAATGGCTGCAACCAAGCCGAACAAGTGCGATCGCTTATGCGGTAATTATTGGGTTAGTTGCAGCTATTGCTGCGGTTTTTCTCAAATTTAGTTCTGGCTGGCTTGGTTCGTGGCGCGTTCAGTCTTCAACTTTACAACCAGATTGGCTAGTTTTACCCCTAATTGGCGGCGGTTTTGGTTTTCTTTCTGGGTGGGCGATTCAAAGATTAGCCCCCGAAGCTCGTGGAAGCGGCATTCCTGATGTTAAAGCAAGTCTTGCCAACTTTCCAATTAAACTTTCTTGGCGGATTGGTTTAGTTAAGTTAGCTAGTGCCAGCCTAGCCTTGGGATCGGGGTTAACTTTAGGTAGGCAAGGACCAACCGTACATATTGGCGCAGCTTTGGCGGGGGGATTAAGTCGTTATTTGCCCATGTCTCCCGATCATCGCCGCCAGCTAATTGCGGCAGGTGCGGGGGCGGGCTTGGCGGCAGCTTTTAATGCTCCAATTACAGGAGTTTTATTTGTAGTTGAGCAATTACTTCAAGATTTATCGGGGATAACTTTAGGGACAGCAATTATTGCCTCTTTTGTGGGAGCGGTAGTTTCCCGGCTTTTGGGTGGTAGGAGTTTGCAGCTAAATCTAGAATTAACAGCAAATGTTACGAGCTTCTCTTTGGGAGAAATTCCTTTTTATATCATTTTAGGAATTTTAGCGGGGTTACTCGGCTCGTTATTCAATCAAGGAATTATTACCAGTTTAAAGCTGTACCAAAGACTGCACGTGAGTTTACCATTAAGGATTGCCATCGCCGGATTTGTTTCGGGGATCGCTGTTTCTCTACTTCCGCGCGAATTTCGCGATAATACAGGTTTGCGCGAATTTGTACTGACAGGAGAAGCTAGTTGGTACATGGCGGCGATCGCTTTTATTGCCCAATTTCTCCTCACTATACTTGCGTCGGGTTCGGGTGCGCCAGGTGGGGTATTTGCTCCTAGTTTAATTATGGGTTCGACACTGGGTTATTTAGTAGGGGTAGTGGAATACAACTTAACGGGAATGAGTTCGCCCGTTACTTACGCTTTAGCGGGGATGGGGGCTTTTTTTAGCGTTGTTTCTAAAGTTCCTTTGACGGCGATCGCTATTGTCTTTGAGATGACTACCGATTTTAACTTAGTTTTGCCGTTAATGATTGGCTCGGTTACTTCCTATTTGATTGCCGAAAAAATTGCTCCCGGTTCTCTCTACGACAAGCTTTTAGCTTTTAATGGCATTAACTTAGATTCAGCGCCAAGTCAAGGCTTATTAACTACCCTAACTGCCGAAAACGTCATGCAGCCGCGCGTTGAAACTTTAGGCGTGCAGATGACCCTAGACGAGGCAGTACAGGCGTTTTCTCGCTCTCACCATCGCGGATTCCCGGTAGTAGATGAAGGTAAGTTAGTGGGGATCGTGACGCAAACAGATTTAGCCAAAATGCGCGATCGCGCCTTATCAGGAGATACTCGTTTAAGTGCGATCATGACTCCCCAACCTGTAACCGTAAGTCCCGATGCGAGTTTAAGCGATGTTTTATACTTACTCGATCGCTATGGTTTAAGCAGATTGCCTGTAGTAGAGCAAAGAAAGCTAATTGGGATTATTACCCGCGCCGATATTATCCGCGCCGAAGCAGATAAACTTAATGGCGAACATCGTACCATTGGGCCGCAACCAGAACCTTCTTACACCGTTTATCAAACGCGATCGCCTGCCATCGGACAAGGACGAATGCTCGTACCTTTAGCCAATCCCCACACGGCTAATGCTTTATTACAATTTGCTTTAGCAATTGCGCGCGATCGCCATTACGAATTAGAGTGCGTTCAAGTAATTTTAGTTTCTCGCAATAGTTCCCCGGCGGAAACTTCCGTAAATACTGCCAACAGTCGGCGGTTATTGCGTCAAGCGGAAGCAGAGGCGCGTAAATTTAATATTCCTTTGCATACGCAAATTCGTGTCGCCCACGATCCCGCTTCCGCGATTTTAGAAATCATCAAAGAGCGCCATATCGATTTAGTTTTAATGGGGTGGAAAGGTAAAACCATAACTCCAGGGCGAATTTTTGGCAGTGTTGCCGATACTTTAATTAGACAGGCAAGTTGTGAAGTAGTTTTAGTTAAGTTTGCTCAAGAATCCCAGCAACATCTTTATTTTTCCCTTCCTACCAAGCGCAAGGCGATCGCGCCATCTTACTGCTTGCTACCCAACACGCAATTAAATCGTTGGCTAGTACCAATTGCTGGAGGCCCTAATTCTCATACGGCTATGCAACTATTACCTTCCTTACTAACTCTTTCTAGCTACCCATTAGTACATTTTTGTCAAGTATTTAATTCCAGCCAGTCGCCAAATACTCAAGTTTTGGAACAAGCCATGCGCTATTTAGTGCGCCAGCGCCACTTAAAAAGTCCCGTAACGGCGGCTTCCCTACAAGCTAATTCGGTAATTGAAGGAGTAATCGAGCAAGTTAAGTCGGAAAAATTTGATGTCGTAGTATTGGGAGCAAGTAGAGAAGGATTGCTCAAACAAGCAATCAATGGCAATATTCCCGTAGAAATTGCGCTTGAGGTAAATTGCACGGCTATTTTGGTACGCAGTGCAATTTCTAAGTAAATTGAATCTTATTATTCTCTAGCAACTGCCATAAGTTGGTTTTAGGTTAGAGGGAGGTTATAACTTTTTTATACTGGATAACTCCCAATTTCTAAAATTCTGCACTTAGTGGAGTACGCGGGAACGGAATCACATCGCGGATATTTGCCATTCCGGTCATAAATTGCACCAAGCGTTCAAAACCCAAGCCAAAACCAGCATGGGGAACTGTACCATAACGGCGTAAATCCAAATACCACCACAAATCCTCTGGATTTAAGCCTTGATTTCTCATTCTCTGTTCTAATACATCTAATCGTTCTTCCCGTTGCGAACCGCCGATGATTTCGCCTATTTTGGGGGCTAAAATATCCATAGCGCTAACAGTTTTTTGGTCATCGTTCAAACGCATATAGAAAGCTTTGATCCCTACGGGGTAATCGGTAACGATCGCAGGTTTTTTAAATAACTGTTCGGCTAAATAACGTTCGTGTTCCGATTGCAAGTCTAAACCCCAACTTACCCGATACTCAAACTTTACGGGAGCTTTTTCTAAAAGGGCGATCGCTTCGGTATACGTTAAGCGCGCAAACTCATTGTCAATAATATTTTGGGCGGTTTCAATTACAGTTTTATCAATGCGCTCGTTAAAAAACTCCATGTCTTCCGGGCAAGTTTCCATTACATACTTAAAGACGTGCTTTAAAAATGCCTCGGCTAAATCCATATCGCCTTGCAAGTTGCAAAAAGCCATCTCCGGTTCTACCATCCAAAACTCTGCTAAATGCCTAGAAGTGTTGGAGTTTTCGGCTCTAAAAGTTGGTGCAAAGGTATAGACATTACTAAAAGCCATTGCCATAATTTCCGCTTCTAGTTGTCCGCTTACAGTTAAATAAGCGGGTTTGCCAAAAAAGTCTTGGCTATAGTCTACTTCTTGCTTATCTGTAACTGGAACTTTCTTTAAATCTAAACTCGTAACCGTAAATAACTCCCCCGCACCTTCACAATCGCTGCTAGTAATAATGGGCGTATGCACCCACAAAAAGCCGCGTTGTTGAAAAAACTGGTGAATAGCCGTTGCACAGGCATTTCTCACCCGAAAAACTGCGCCAAAAGAATTAGTACGCGATCGCAAATGTCCAATTGTCCGCAAAAATTCAAAAGAATGGCGTTTCTTTTGCAAAGGGTAGGTATCGACATCAGCTTCGCCGTATACGGTGGCTGCTAGTGCCTGTAACTCAATGCGCTGCCCTTTGCCTTGGGATGGTACTAATTTCCCTGTAACTTCCACCGAAGCCCCAGTATTGAGCCGCTTTAATAAGTTTTCGTAGTCTGGCAATTGCGAATTTAGCACGACTTGCAAATTAGCTAAAGACGAGCCATCGTTAACTTCAATAAAAGCAAATCCCTTCAAGTCGCGTTTAGTGCGAACCCAGCCTTTGATAGTCAATTCTTCTTCTGGCTGACCGTTTTTTAATATATCTGCAATACTTCTCGTCATCTTAAATAAGTAATAGGGGACAAGGAGGACAAGGAAGAAAACAATCTAATTTCCTCATCTCAATTTTTTAACTAGCACAAGACTTCAATATCCAGCCTACAACAATCCCTAGCCCCCCAAACCTTACGGCTTGCCAGAATGGTTCTTTAAGTACATCTACTGTAAATAGCTGACTTTCTAAGTTAATTTCTATTGCTTGCAACTGGGCTTTAATCTCTTTAATTTCCGCTTGCAATTCTGGTAGCTTGTTTTTGGCTAATTGCGGGTTTATTTCTTCTAACCTGTGCTGAAGTTCAACTTTACGCTGGCGATCGCTTTCTATTTGAGCGTAACGTTGTTTGAGGGCAGTTAGGGCGGATTCTGCTTCTGTAAGACTTTCTTCAATATCTACATTTGAATCGGGATTTGATGATTCTGGCGGCTGCATACGATCCCTTGATACAGTAAGACTAGAAAACTTTAATATGCCCGATTTTATGCTTGAAAGTACAGATTGTGTCAAAACTCCTCAGCTTAATGACTTCAGCACTCTCCAACTAGCTCAAGCTTTGATTGAACGATTGACTATTTCCCCCAACGATTGGCATAAGCTCAAATCTAATCGCAAAGCGCGTTCTAGCGAACAAGTGGCGGCAGCTTTGGTGTTTTTGCTCAAAGACAATCCAGACGAAGCTTATCCCCGACTGCAACAGGCTACCGCATGGTTAGATCGATCTATTTCTGCGCCTCCTTGTCCCAGTCACGGTGCGGTAGAAAAAGCAGATTTTTAATTAAATAAAGGCAGCCGGAAACGAGACAATTGCTTGCACAATCTCAATTCTGTACCTGCTTCATTCCACTGGACTCGATCGAAAATTGTTTTTAACAAACACATTCCGCGCCCGTTTTCTGAGACTTCTGGAGGTAAAAAATCGGTGGGATCGCGATCGCAATCGCAATCGGGCGTAAACCCGCACCCTTGATCGACAATTTCCCACCAGTAAGATTCGCTCACTAAAAAAAAGCGGACAATTACAACTTTGCCAGGATCGAGCTTATTGCCATGTTTGGCGGCATTAACTAACGCCTCTTGCAGTCCTAATCTTAGTTCGGCGTGCCATTTTTCCGGCACTTCCGCCAGTAGTAAGTCTAAAATTGGGCAAAGGTATAAAGTTGAAGCAAAACTAATAGTGCTGCAATTGCGTCCGACTGGACGTGGTGAAATAGTAATCACGTACAAAAACCCCGTAGCTGTTGGCTAGACATTAATTTGCTTGTTTTTTTGGTCTTCCACGTGAGCTATATAGTCATATTTTATGCACGCTTGATATTTAGACATTCGCTCAGTAGATTGAAATATTAATCTGCAAAAGCATCGTGTCCAAGGGCGACTTGCTAAATTTAAAGTAGATAATCGTAGATAGTTAGATATCTACTTAAATATGCTTGTTTAACTAAATAATTGTCATTGCATTCTCATCTTAGCATTGCTCTATCCAATACCCAAGTATTTTGTTGTTATCCGCTCAATGGCTTAATCAAAAAATGTTAATTCTTGCCGCAGGCGGTAAATAATTGTATTTGGCTCGGTGCGGGCGAGAATTTCGGAAATTACGGTACTAGCGCCAAATTGCCCCCAAGTGCAGCCGCGCTCTAAGTATATCTGCGCCGCTCGTCCTACCGCGTAGCAACCATAAGCGGCGATTCCGCCTTGAATCGCCGCCGCACCTGCATAAGTTGAAATGTTTAAAGGATTTTCACCGCTAGAGAGCGCCGCAGTACTTTTACCAAATCCCCAAAACAAACTACTACCTAATTCACCCACCAACAAACCACCAGAACTAAAAACGATCGTTTTTAATAGCTTTGCAGCTTCAAAGCCTGTCATCGGCAAGTTATATAGCTTTGCCAAAGCGCGAATTAAAGCTAAGTCAGTCACAAAGCCGCCCATTAAGTCTAATACCGCAATAGGATTAAGAGCGATCGCTAATGCTTTATATTTCGTATAGCGCCAAATTAAATCTTCTGCTTGCTGCTGAAGGTCAGCTACAGTTTTAGAGGCAATTTTTTCTTGAGCTTCCTGAGCTTGAACTAAAGCATTTAGCGCCAAAAGACTCCGCCCTTCGCGATTGAGAATATTGAGAATTTTTTGTTTTAATTCATCTATTTGCGGCGATGGGTTTTCCCACTCGTAGCCAATTTCGCCATTAGCCCACTCTACGCGCACTTCTATAGGGGTTGGTTCGGCGGCAACCATGACCAGTTCATCTGGCAGCATTTCGCCTCTTGTTGCCCCTAATTGACGCAGGTTTTGGTAAATTGCTTGTCTGTCGGTATCGGGATAAAGATCGATTTTATTGAATACCAAAATTAGCGGTTTATGGTACTGGCGCAACTTGCAGAGTGCTTCGTACTCAGTTTGAGTAATATCGCCCGCTACTACAAATAAAATTAAATCTGCTTGACGAGCTACATTTTCTGCCATCAGACTTCGCGCTTCGCCGTCAATTTCATCTAATCCGGGCGTATCGATGAGTTCTACTTGAATTTTATCATTGGCTACCCATTGCACCGAACGACACCATTGAGTTACACCGTTAAGAGGCCCGGTTTGCAAAATCTTTTGTCCGAGTAAAGCATTTAAGACGGCGGATTTACCGCGACTTACTAAACCAAAAGCGGCAATTTTGATAACGTTGGAGTCAAGTTTATTTACCAGAGAATTTAAAACGTCAAATTCTGGTTTTAACTGCTTGAGTAACTTAGAGTTAGAAAACTGCGAAGAATTAGCTTTGCGTAAATTATTAGAGTACCAAGATAGCGCTTGGCGGATACTAGCACGAGCGCGGTTGAGGTGAGATTCCGCCGCCGTAGGTACAGAAGATGTTTGACGAATGCTCACAGGATAAATATTTGACGTATAAGCCCAAGAATTATTATAAACTTCTGCCCTTTGAAATGCGATCGCACTTAACCCAAAGCTCCCTACTTTAATTACTAACGAGAGGGGCGTAAATCGTCTTCATCATCAACAAAATCATCATCAAATCCCCAATCATCGTCATCATCTCGAACTGAATTAGGCGATTTATAAGGCGGTGTTAGCACTCGAAAGTCAGCATCGTAGACAGATTCACTTTTCCCAGCACTAGAATTTTCAGCTTCTTCTTCTCGGTAACTATAAGAG
>JAPJOW010000316.1 GCA_030826005.1 Aliterella sp. RAGGC_92 | reverse complement strand
GGATAGCTAATTTTGCCATCTCAACTTCTTTTCCGCCCCTACTACAATACTTCGGGCTAGGTGCTGCTTATGGTTTGTATACAATTTCCGCCGCAATTTCTTTCTTTTTTGTTCTCTTTTTGCTCAAGGAAACTAAAGGCATTGAATTAGAAGATATGTGATATCAAGGCAGGTAAATATGTTTAACAAAATTTTAGTTGCAATAGATACATCTGAAACAAGCGATCGCGTATTTGATCGCGCTATGGTACTAGCCAAGGCAACGGGGGCGCACCTCATGCTACTGCACGTACTTTCTAGCGAAGAACAGGGAAGTCCCTATTTGCCCATCATATTTTCTGGCTTAGGCTACGCTGGAGGCGACAAAATTATCGAAAACTATCGCGAGGAATGGGACGTTTTTGCTCAACAATGTTTAGAGTCACTCAAATCCCGTCAAGAGGAAGCAATGCTTGCTGGGGTAAAAGCTGAATATGCTCAACATCCCGGTAATCCTGGTAAAACTATCTGTGACTTTGCCCGCAATTGGCAAGCCGATACTGTCGTCATCGGGCATCGGGGTCACTCTGGCTTAAGCAAGTTAATTTTAGGTAGTGTAAGTAATTATGTATTGCATCACGTTCATTGTTCTATCTTGATTGTGCAGTAAAGCTTTAACTACCAATTACTAGCTTTTACTCTACGGTAGACAAATGCGATCGCCTAAATCGTATTGATTCAAACTTACTAGCAAAATCTCGCTATGCAATAGCGAGATTTTGCTATTGAGGTTATCCAGCAAAGCCAACAGTGAAGACAGCTACAGCCCCAAGCAATGCCAAAATTGTTAGTACAAGTCCAGCGTTAGGGCTGCCTTTCCAAGAATAGTTTTTGTCGTCCATAGTTGAAAATAGTTTTTTGGGCAATAATCATAATTGTTACATTATTTAATAAGATTTTTTGTATTCAACTAGGAGTATAAATAGTTAGAAAAAGTGAAAATAATGCAAATAATCGGTATCATTCTCGGCATTACTGCAATTGTGTGGGTGCTAAGAGGCTTTGGGATACTTAGCTTTATTCCGGGGGGAATTTTGTGGTTGCTAATATTAAGCGCGATCGCTACAGGAATTTGGGGAATTATCCAAGATAGGTTAAGGAGATTGTGAAACTCGCTCTTTTGATAGAAACCCTCGAAAACTAACTAATCAACCCTATGGGTGAAGGCGGGTAAGTAGCGCCTTGATATTCTCCAAGAAGTAAGAGTAACTAAAAAATGTTCTAGGAGAACTAAATGACTGCTACAGACCCTACCGCTACCCAGTCCAGTGTCTCTACAGCAGAGCGTACTGTATCTGCAATATTTAAAGAACGCGAACAGATCGACGGTGTAGTTCGCCGCCTGCTAGATCGAGGAATTTCTCGCGACGATATTTCTGTTGTCGGTAAAAACTTTCATTCCGAAACTAAAATTGCTGGTTTTTTAACTAAAAAAGATGTGATTTTAGGCGGACTAAGACAAGGTGCAATTTTTGGTTCGTTGTTTGGTTCGGCTTTAGCTTTGCTAACAGGTGTTGGAGTATTATTCGTACCTTTTGTGGGTACTTTAGTAGCCGCAGGCCCTTTAGGAGCAGCATTATTAGGTGCAGCTAGTGGCGCTTTAGCCGGAAGTGCGGGAGCAGGTTTAGTATCCGCCTTAGTAACTTTGGGAATGCCAGAAGAAAAAGCCGCTATTTACCAAACTCGGATCGAGGCGGGAGACTTCCTTGTCGCTGTAGAAGTTCCTGCGGACAAATCTGGCGAAATTCAACTACTACTAGAAAGCGCCGGCGGCGAAGAAACTCATACTAACGAAACCGCCTTACCTCGCGGACGCTCTGGTCAAATTGAAGATCCCAGCCACTTGTCTCCTGAGATTCGCTCTCATCTTTCTGAGGACGCACAAAGAGCATTTGTTGCTAATTACAATACTGAATTTGCAAACTCCGGTGATGAATCCAAAGCTGAACATCATGCCTGGGATGTAGTGCGCGAACAATTTACTCAAGATGAGCATGGTGTATGGTCAAAGTCTACTATGAGCGTCTAAGTATCGATTAAAACAGTTTTGAGCCGCCAAAATTACATTTTGGCGGCTCTCAATTTGTATATAACAAAAGGTTTTCCCATCGGTAATTAATATTAGTCGATATATCGCGATATGTCGTAAACTCAAAGTAAGAATTTAAGTTACTGACGAGGAACTGTTATGTTTGGCATTGCATATTGCTATCCTGACTTTTTATTTTCAAAACGCGGAGATTCTTCAAGTAATTGCAGCAGAAGATCGGGCAAATCGCGTTCTAGTCGAGGTTGGGGAGACGAGCAACGAACTCCGCGCGGAGACATAAAATACATTTTGCTAACTCTGCTTGCAGAAGAACCTAGATACGGCTATCAACTTATAAAAGAGTTAGAAAATCGTTACAGTGGGTTTTATCGCCCTAGTCCGGGGTCAGTTTACCCGACGCTGCAATTATTGGAAGAAGGCGGTTATCTTATTAGCGAACAAATTGAAGGTAGGCGCGTTTACACAATTACAGATAGTGGTAGAGAATTACTAGCTGGGCGAGATACTCCCGTAGAAATTGGCGATCGCGGCGGTAGACCTCAGCAATTGAATGAATTGAAAGAGGCAATTACAGAGTTAAGTAGTGCGGTTATGCAAGCAGCGCGTAGCAACAATGCAGAGCAATCTAGCCGAGTCCGCGAAATCTTAAACCGCGCCAAACGAGAAATTTATAGTATTTTAGCTGAAGAATAAAGCGATCGCGCTTTTTTACTTTTGGCTAGATATATGCTAGGATTAAAAACTCATCGGACGTATAGCTCAGTTGGTTAGAGCGCTACGTTGACATCGTAGAGGTCCCCCGTTCGAGTCGGGGTACGTCCATTCCTTAAGTTGTCCGTTTTTGGGGACTGTAAGTTTAACTTGCTCTATAGAGATGACTTTATGCAAACCAGCCTTAGTCAAGAAAATCGGCTTGCACACAGTTTTTTACAGCTTGAAATATTTCACCAATACTATTAAATAGCGATCGCCCTTAACTTGAATTAAGACCCCGACCTTTCCCGATCGCAGCCGTCTGTTTGCTTGATTAAGTTTCGCTGTTATTTCCTACTTCGTGCCTAAATTTCTGGGTACATCAAGGTATATCCAGGTACATTAATGTACATTTACAATTATTCAAAACCCTTGAAACATCTGATAAATCTAGGGCTTGGGGTAATTCTTGGGATAGTAAAACAAGGCGACACCCGGATTTGAACCGGGGGATAAAGGTTTTGCAGACCATTGTACAACTAGCTAGAATTATTGCTATACAAACCGTTGAGATTACTTGATTCTGTGCGTGCCTAATTTGTGCCTAAAATACTTGCTCTATCCTTAGCTAAAAGTTTAGGAAGTTATTTAGAAGGGTATATCGTCGCTGGCTTCAGCTTCAGCCAATTCTCTCATTAACCTTTCTTCTTTTTCGATATGCGGCAAATACTCAGCCTCAGCATATCCAAGCGATGCAAAAAAATCGATTGTAGCTTTCTTTGTGCAATGAGTAGAGCGGGGCAAGGCGACAACCCATTCACGATCCTCAGAACCTTGAACTATTAACGGGTGATCTAAAAAAGAAAACAGATCTAATTAAAAGTTCTACTTTGGCTTATAGAACCCATTTGACATCTTTTCCTAGAATGAAGTAACGTGAAGGCACAAACATGATGCAGATGCGATGCCGTACCAGAGCAGCCTCACCGACGAAGAGTGGAAAATAATTGAACCTTTACTGCCTAAAATCCTACCGCCGAAGAAGCAAACAAGACCTTCGC
>JAPJOW010000051.1 GCA_030826005.1 Aliterella sp. RAGGC_92 | reverse complement strand
AGTTTCTATATTATCCAAGCGGTTATTGATAGTTTGCCCATGAGTTTCTATATTATCCAAGCGGTTATTGATAGTTTGCCCATGAGTTTCTATATTACTCAAGCGAACTTCTGTACTATTAAGTTGGGTTTGTAAGTTGACTATTTGTTTAATTAATTCTCGATTAATTTCTAAAGATTCTCGTCCAGCTTGAACTAAAGATATATTAACTACTCGTTGTTCTTTAAAAAAGAAATTAAGCGCCTTAAGGATAATTTGTTGGACTTTATTGCTAATATTGAGAGGGAATTTGTTTAACTTATCAGGCCATTTTGTTCTTACTTGGGAGCGAGCTTCTGCATTGTTAATTAATGCTTGAATATTTAGTAATTTTAAGCTGACACTATCAATTGTATGTTGGGCTTTATTTTGTTCTGTAAGTTTTAAGTTACGTTCGCTACGGTTTTTTACTTCCGCTCGAACTTTCTCCATTAACTCATTAACATCAATTTCTGGGTTATTCGTCTCGATCATAGTCAATATTTAGTTGAAGTTCTTATCTAGTTGCTCTAGTTTTATATCAATAGAGGCTCTCAAATCCACAATTCCATCGCATCTCATGCTGTTTGTTACTTCAAATACAATCAATTCATCAACCCAATCATAACTCAAGCCTTCTTCCGAATGAACTCCTAACGTAACTGTATAAACTCCCTTATTTAACAAGCAAGGAATATTAAATTTGACTACTAATTGCTGACTTGCGTCTATTTCTGGGAGACGGCAGTTGCTTAAGAATGTATTAGTTCCATAGACTGTTAATCCCATCAGATTTCTAATTGAGATTCCCACAACTAAATCTGACAGCTTGGCGCGGGCTTCAACTATTACTATAATATAAAATTGCTCGTTAGTTGTAAATTTTTCTATTTCTACTTCGTTAATATCGGTGATCTTAAAATATTTAATAATAGCTAATTTATTTCCGTGTCTATGCTTTTCAACTTTAGTATCGTTTGACGCAATTATTTTACTATCAGTTTGCACTAAGTTATTCTTATATATATCTTCTAAAGAATTAATTTCTTTTTGCTCTGAACTTAAAAGCGCAATATAATGATTAATAACTTCTTTTGGACTATCAATATCTAAAATCAGCCCGCGATTTATAAGTACCGCCCGGTTGCAAAGCATCTTGACGCTTGACGCATCGTGGGAAACAAATAAAACCGTTACTCCTTGCTCTTGCAACTGCCGAATCCTTTTCATACATCGAGCTTGAAACTTAGCATCGCCTACTGCTAAAGCCTCATCTACTATTAAAATATTTGGCTCTATATTAGCAACTACTGCAAAAGCTAATCTGACAACCATCCCACTAGAATAAGTTTTAACTGGTCTATCGATAAAACTACCAATCTCCGCAAAAGCAGCAATACTATCAAACTTATTTAAAATTTCTTCTTGGCTTAAACCTAAAATTTGACCGTTAAAAAATATATTTTGTCTTCCAGTAAATTCTGGATTAAACCCGCTACCAAGTTCAAGTAATGCAGAGATTCTCCCTCTAACTTTTATTTCTCCACTTGTAGGAGTCAAAGTCCCAGCAATAATTTGGAGTAAGGTGCTTTTACCCGAACCATTTTGACCGACAATCCCTAATGTTTCGCCTTTAAAAATATCTAGGTTAATATTTTGCAGCGCCCAAAACTCCTGAAATCTACTGTGACTTGGTAATAAAATCTCTTTCAAACGATCGAGGGGATAGGCATACCGCTTGTAGCATTTAGAAATATTTTTTAGAGAAATAGCGATTTCATTCATACACAAGCTAATCAACTAATAGAAAGTTAGAAATATCAAACCTAGCTGCTTTTAACACAAGCTGCGATAAGTTTAATATCCAAATAATAAAATAAACATTCATTTTTATAGCGCTTAAAATTTTCTAAAATATTAATTTTATGTAATCGTTAAATTGGCTAGTTTTTCGTTACTCAAAATCAGTAATATATTGATTGTTTACTTGAGCAAAACGATAAAACTGAAGGGAGATGATGTGAGTATACATAAAAGTCTATGGCAGCCGTTGGCTATGGGGCTTGTGCTGGTAATTATAGTTGTTTTTCAGCTTTTAGTTCCCATAAATCCCGATTTTAGTCTTCCAGTTATACCAGAACTTATTAGCATCGGACTTCTTAGTAGTATTCTCTGCATTGCTTTTAGTAAGGGCAAAAAACTTTTATTACCAAATTGGTATTGGCGGCAAAGCGAACGTGCGGTACTCAGTCTATTATGGCTAATTGTACTGTGCGTGACCGGATCGCGCGCTTTTATGTCTTTATTTCACACCCCAGGTCAGAGGTGGACACCATGTTTGAGTCTTCCAGGTATAGCTCAACCGATGGAATGTCTATTTCAAGCAAGTATTACTCAGCATTATGGATACCGCACCTTTTTTATGCTAGTAACGGCGGTGATGCTAGGAACGCTTACTTATCTAATTGCCCGCAGTGTATTACATGGCTGGAAGTTATTGCTAGGAGTCGTAGTTTTTGGCCCGCTTCTAGTTACAGTAATTGGTTTCATTTGTATGTTTCTGGGGATCGAGCAAGCTTTACCAAAAAGCTTACTGCATAATGACTATGGCTTTCAACGCTTCACCCAGATTTTTGGAAATCCTGGCTGGGTTTGGCCTTATTTTGCTCCTGGACTAGCAACGATCTTGTGGGCAATAGTTGCGGACTCAAATTGGCTAAGGAGGATTGCTTATGGAGGAATTTCTATTGTATTAATTCTAGGCATTCTCGGTACTCAACAGCGTGGAGGGCTTTTACTGTGTCTTGTATATTTAGCAGTCTATGGGTTTTATTACTTGAGTGGTGGTTTGAGAAGAAATAACTTGCCTCGACTTGCTGGAGGCGGTACTTTATTAGTTTTCCTTGTCAGCATATCTTATTTACTTTCTAGTAATCGCAGTATCCTACAAGGTTTAGCTCAGTTGGTTAGTTATGACTGGACATCTGAACCTATATTTATTGATGGGTCAAGAATGAATATTTGGCAAGCAGCTTGGCATATTTTTAAGCAAGCTCCTATTTTCGGTCATGGCTACGCCAGTTGGTTTCAGACAATTTCTGAATACGGGAGGACTTATAAGATAGAGGATATAACGCTTGACACTGCCCATAACCTTTTTTTTCAAATGTTAGCAGAACTTGGTTTGCTGCATACTGCGCTTGTTCTAACTATATTAGGGCTAATTTTGTTTGTGGCGTTCCAAAATTCTCGGTTGTTGCCAGCAAATAGTTTATTACTACTTTTAGCAGTCAGTTCGTTTATTGTGCCAACCTTAGTACAAGAAATTAACTACATCCGTCCCACTTTTTATATACATTCAATGTTTTGGGGTACTCTAGCGGGTTTGCCATTTTATCAAGGCACAAAGCGATCGCCACGCCCATACTTACGGAAAAAACGCGATCGCCTCCCAAGCCCAAATTTCTCTGCACCCAGTAGAGTGCTTTTGGGCATTAGCTTGATATTTTTAGCTACATTGTCCCTTTTCGGAACTTTATTTTGCATTTTTAATTTTTCTTTGGGGGCTTATGCTTTTGAAACAAATTTAAGAGAACCGAATACAAAGATAGTGCGGTGGTTGGGTACGTCTGTAACTTTGACGGCTTTTACAACCGCAGAGCGTAAATCCTATTCAATATACGATGTTAATCCCATCCAAAAACCTATAACTGTTGATTTTGGTAAAAATGCCCAAGACTTGCAGGTCATACTTGATGGACAAGATGAGCTTTTTTTAGCATTAGAAAACGGTGGGCGTTATTGGGCGCAAAGACACAACATATCTTTGCAGCCAGGTTATCCAGATAATACGCGCTGGATCGGCGCGCAGATTTCTTATCCACCTCAGCAATCTAATCTTGGTATTAGTTGGTCTAGAAATATGTACTCTTGGGAGAACTTCTCAAATCGAAAAGGACGTTGGTGTTCTGAAAACTGCGTGTTTCTTGCAAAGACTTGTGGAGTAAATAAGAGTTTAGATTTTGTTGCGAGCGCGCCTAGACCTGATTATTCTCAAGCTAAACCGCTAGATTTTACAATCTCAGTTTATGGTTTGGCAAAGGGAATTAACCTGCCATCGGATTTAAGTAAGTTGTCCGTTCCTTTATTAAAGATACGCGAACAGCTTACCCAGGAAGGTGAAGAAAAACTAATTCACGTCAATGGAACATTAGAAACTGCTCGGTATCTTGTGAATATAAGAGCGGAATCTATTTTTAATCCCAAATCTTTCGGACTTTCCCAAGACGATCGCAATTTAACTGTAGCCGTTAGTGAAGTAGATTGCCGCGACTTCTAAAATTATCTGCAAACAATTTATTAAACAGAATCAATAGCAATTTTTGCTGATTCTAAATTATCTATGCAGCGTTTAGCCGTCAGCCAAAGTTGTTCGGGGGGTAAATTACTAACTGTAGCTTCAGAAAGAATGTTGATTGCGTTTACAAAAATTTCAACCGATGGCAATTGGCTAGAAACCGCCATAATTTTGGGATGGGGTGTAGAAATTACCTGTTCAGTAGAACTAACTAATGATTCGTGCAGCTTTTCGCCAGGACGCAAGCCTGTAATGTAAATAGGAATATCAACTTCAGGAACTAACCCAGCCAAATGAATCATCTGTTGCGCTAGGTCAAAAATATTTACTGGTTCTCCCATATCTAAAATTAAAGTCTGCCCGGATTCGCCGACTGCTAAACTTTGAATTACAAGCCCCGAAGCTTCTGGTGTCGTCATAAAATAGCGAGTCATTGCCTTATCGGTAACTGTAACAGGGCTACCTTTAGCAATTTGGGCTTTAAAAATTGGCACGACACTACCGCGACTACCTAAAACGTTACCAAAACGCACCACTAGAAAACGAGTATGTTGGCTACCCGTAGCCGAGGCTTTAACTGTTAGTTCGGCAAGCCGCTTACTTAAACCCATAAAACTAGAGGGTTCTACTGCTTTATCGGTAGAAATTAATACAAAAGTTTTAACTGCATATTTATCAGCTAGTTGTGCTAAACGCGCGGAGGCTAAAGCATTGTTTTCTATAGACTCCGTAGGGTTACTTTGCATTAGAGGTACGTGCTTATGGGCTGCGGCATGAAAAATTATTTCTGGTTGCCAAGCGTCAAATACTCGCTCCATACGGGCTTGATAGCGGATATCTGCAATGATCGCCGTTAGATTTAATTGCGGAAAGTCGTGCTTTAATTCTTGTTCGATATTGAAAATACTATTTTCGCCTCGCCCCAAAAGTAACAAGTGTTTGGGTTTTAATTGGGCGATTTGACGGCAAATTTCCGAGCCAATAGTGCCGCCCGCACCAGTAACAAGAATAACTCGCCCGCAAACTTGACTTTGGGCGCTGGGAAACTTGGGCGTAAACTTTTGCTGAAAATCAAGGCGGACTTCTGGGCGACCTAAGATATCTTGGATTTGGATTTCTCTAGCTTGAGGCGTGAGGTGGCGATCGCGTAATATTTCTCCATGCCCTGGTAAAACTTTCATTTTTATCGGCGTTCCTTGGACTTGAGAAACTAATTTACGAATTTGTGCCGCACTAGCCGACGGCATAGAAATCAACACTTCATCCACTTTCAGGCGTTGAGCCACTTCTACTAATTGCGAAGTATTGCCAAAAACTGTTATACCTTCAACTTTGCGCCCCAACTTCGTTGGATCGTCATCCACAAAGCCGACAACTAATAAATGTAATTGCTCTTGTTGCCGGACTTCTTGAATAACTTGACAACCAGCCATCCCCGCCCCTACTAATAATACTCGCAAGCAGGGATGATGATAGCGACGCGCTTGAAGGGGGGAAGTGCGGGGATGATGATAAGTCCAACGACGCAAACACCTCAGCGCCACCATCCCCAAAAAACTGTTGCTCCAATCAATTGCTGCTACGCCTAGAGGAATGCCATCAAAAGGCACAAAGCGCGGAATTAATAAGCGAGTAATTACCAAAACTAGCAGCGAGTAAACGCTCGTTGCATAAAATAGCCGCAGAGCATCTTTAGGGCAAAATAAACGCCAAACTTGCTGATATATCCCAAAAAGAGCTTGGATAAACAAGCGCCCAAAAATGGCAACTATTGGTAAAGTCAAAGCTAGAACTTTGTGCGTGTCTGGAATTGAGCCTTCAAAGCGCACCCAGAACGCCAGAGTGCAAGCTAACCAGGCAATAAAACTATCTAAACTTAGTTGTCCTAGTCTATATAAAGATGGAAAGGAAACTTGCCTAGGTATGGGCGGCTTTAGCATGGGCTAAACATCTTTACTGACTTTAGGTTTTCGAGCGCAGGACATTGCTTTTTCGCGAATTAACTGGCGATAGGTTGCTGCAAGCACCGCAACTAGGAAGCTACTAACAATTGCGATCGCTATTAGTTGCCTAGGAGAACGACTCAACTTAATTTCCGATGCTGTCACAACTTTAATCGAGATTAGTTTAGCAGTGAAATCAAGCAATTGTTGCTCTCTTTGCTGGAGATAATTTTTATCAAATTCTAAAGCCGCCAGCGTACTCATTTGCTGAGAAATTTGGGTTTCTAAGGCCGCGCTCTTGACAGGGTTTTTTTGCCCGACTTTGGCATTCTGGCGTTCCAATTGAGTTAATACTTGTTTATTTTTTTGAATATCTATTTCGGTAGCTTGGCGATTAACTGCTAAAATTTCTTGCACTGGAGTTATAAATTTTTTTAGGAGTTGACTTGCAACTTGCGAACTCGCCCGGCGTAATGCCTCTGGATTGGTGGATTGTAATACTACGTTAATTTTTTGCGGATCGTTTGTATAGGTTGGCGCGATCGTAGTTTGAGCTAACTTAAGTTGCTGTAAAGAACTAAAAGCAAAGGCATGAACTGCTTGAGGATTTAAAAACACAAACGATTGCATCATGGCTGCTTCACTTAGGCGTGAAGGGGGTGAGGAATACAATCCAGGAACATACTTGAACTTAACTAACAATGTTAGTTGTGTCTGGTAAGGTCTTGGTAGTTGTAAGCACAACCAAATTGCCAGGGGTGACAATAGAGCAGTGACAATGCCAATAAATTTTCCGTTCAAAACAAAAAATTTAATAAGATCGGCTAAGGAAACTTCAAATTGTGATGTTTTACTGAAGTTAGATTGGGTATCGTGCAACGCTTGCTCCTTTTCAGTTTCCTGAGACAAAAATAGCATACAGTAAACTTTATTAATTAAAAACTCCAAGAGTGCAATTTATTTTAATTAAATGGCAGCAACTAACAACAAATTTTAATAGTCAAATTTTTAACGCCGCTCTTACGGTTGCTTTAATGACGGTTTTAGTTAAAGTGGCATCGGTGGGCAAAGAATTAGTAGTTGCTTGGCGTTTTGGTACGGGAGATGAGTTAGATGCCTTTTTTATTGCTTGGTTAGTTCCTTCTTTACTCATTGTTGTTTTGGCTGATTCTTTTAATGGGGCGCTTTTACCTGTTTTTATTCAAGTACGCGATCGCGATGGATTAAAATCGGCTCAAAAACTCCTATCTAATGTATTATTTTTAAGTCTGGCTTTCCTGGGAGTTGCTACGGTTTTAATGGTAGTGGCAGCGCCGATTTACTTACCATTAATTGCTAAAGGATTTAGTAACGAAAAAATAGCTTTAACTAGGCAGATATTAGTAGTAATTGCGCCGATTGTTCCTCTTAGTGGCATAGCAGTTATATGGGGAACGATTTTAAATGCTGGCGAACGTTTTGCCGGAGCGGCGCTTGCTCCGATTAGCACGCCGTTAATTAGTATATTTTTTTTAGTGTTCTGCAAGCAATTGAGAATATTTGCTTTACCTTTAGGCTTTGTTTGCGGGGCAATTATTGAAGTAATATTTTTGGGATTTGCTCTAAAAAAACAAAAATTTTTTCTATTACCTAAATGGCAGGGATTTAATAGTAACTTAGGTTACTGCACTAAACAATATCTACCTACTTTAGCTGGATCGTTTTTAATGTTTAGTACAACTATTGTCGATCAATCTATGGCAGCATTATTGTCTTCTGGTAGTGTAGCGGCGCTTAATTATGGAACTAAGTTTGTAGCATTACCAATCAATTTGACGGCTACAGCCTTAAGTGTAGCAGCGATCCCCTACTTCTCTAAACTGGTTGCCGATCGCCATTGGCAAGAATTTCGTAGTATATTAAAGCGCCACTTAATATTAGTTTTGGTTGTAACTATACCTTTAACAGGATTATTTATAATCTTCTCTCCCCAGTTAGTTGAAGTTCTACTACAAAAAGGTGCATTTTCCACCACAGATAGTCAATTAGTAGCGCGGATTCAAGCATTTTATGCTTTGCAAATACCTTTTTATGTGGCGGCAACTATAGTAGTACGGGCGTTAGTATCAATGGGACTCAGTCATATCTTAATCTGGGCAGCCGGGCTTAATTTATTAATTAATATTTTATTAAATTACGCTTTTTTGGATTGGTTAGGTGTAGAGGGAATTGCTTTATCTACAAGCTGCGTTCATGCTTGTTCCTTTGGCTTTGTACTATTATGCTTGAAATACAATTTTCCTAAAGCAGGCAATGAATCAAGATAAAATATGGAACTATTTTGAGGCGGAAACAAACAAGGAGGTATTTGCTGCTTCTGCGCCTAGGTTAAAATATCTTTTCCATCAAGCTAAGTCCCATTTTCCGCAAAGCAATCCGACAATTCTCAATATAGGAATTGGTGATGGCTGGTTAGAAAAAAAATGCCACCAAGCACACTGGCATACTTATACTTTAGATCCCAGCCAAAGTGCGATCGCAAAGATTGAAGAATTGGGCATTAAAGGCGAAACTGGCTACATTGAAAAAAATCCTTACCCCGATAACTTTTTTGATATAGTTTTTTGTTCGGAAGTGCTAGAACACTTATCTGACGAGCAAAGGAATTTAGGACTGCTAGAAATTAAGCGGGTACTAAAAGATACGGGTTTGCTAATTGGTACAGTTCCCGATCGGGAAAATTTATTAGCAGACCAAGTTGTTTGTCCTTGTTGTGGTAAAGTATTTCACCGATGGGGACATTTGCAATCTTTTGAGCTAAATAAATTAAGTCAAATCCTAGAGCGATTTTTTAAAGTAGAAGGTATCAAAGTGGTCTATTTTCCCATTTGGTCGAAAAATTGGAAAGGAAACTTAACTTCTTTAAGTAAAAAGATGCTGTCAATATTAGGAATACGTGGCAGCGAAGAACATTTATTTTTTATTGCTAAAAAATGAGACTAACTCTAGTCATATCATCTTTGGGTGTTGGGGGCGCAGAGCGCGTAATGTCGCTGATGGCAAACTATTGGGCGGCGAAAGGGTGGGAAATTGATATATTGACTTTTGACGATGAGCTACCGTTTTACCCCCTCGACGAAGGAGTAAACCACATCGGCTTGGGGATTCGGCAAAATTCATCTAACGTATTGATGGGTGCGTGGAATAATTTTCAACGCATTCAAGCGTTGCAAGGAGCGATCGCCAGTCTAAAGCCAGAAGTTGTGATTAGTTTTATTGATAGTGCGAACGTACTAACACTCCTGGCAACGCGATCGCTAAACTTGAAAGTCATAGTATCGGAAAGAGTCGATCCAACGCTGCATTCTCTTGGCGTAATTTGGGATAGCTTGCGGCGGTGGACTTATCCATTTGCTGCAAAGATTGTAGTCCAAACCCAAGGCGCGGTTAATTATTTTTCCGAGCAACTGCAACTTCCTAGTTACATTATTCCTAATCCGGTTGTAGCTCCAAAGGTAGAAAATGCGCCAATTAAAAACCGCCGAGTAATTTTAGCAATGGGGCGTTTTACAGCCCAAAAAGGATTCGATCTATTAATCAAAGCTTTTGCTAAACTCAAAAATCAATACCCTAATTGGACGCTAATTATTGTCGGCGATGGGGAACTACGCCCAGAACTTGAGGCATTGCGCGATAAGTTAAAACTAACGGAAAAAGTAGAGTTTCCGGGGGCTGTAAAGTCTCCGCAAGCATTATTTAATAGTGCCGATCTGTTTGTGCTATCTTCGCGCTTTGAAGGCTTCCCCAATGCGCTTTGCGAAGCAATGGCGTGTGGATTGCCAGTTATTGCTACCGATTGCCCTAGCGGGCCAAGGGAAATTATTCGCGATGGGATTGATGGTATTCTAGTGCAGCGCGAAAATGTGGCGGCTTTAAGCGCAGCTATGGCGGCTTTGATGGCAGATGAACAAAAACGTCACGATTTATCTATCCGTGCAACGGAAGTCGTAGAAAGGTTCAATATAGAAAAAATTATGCTCCTGTGGGAAGAATTATTAACGGAAGTTGTGAAGGAGAAAGGATGACCAGTACCTTTGAACAGGAAGTAAAAAAAGGCGATCGCTTTGAATTTGGCAAAAATTGGCAGCGTTTTTTATCGGTACTAAATAGCGATCGCATTGCTGAAGCAAAGGCTTCTCTGCAACAAATGTTAGAAGTAGAAAGTTTGCAGGGCAAAACTTTTTTAGATATTGGTTCTGGTAGTGGTTTATTTTCTTTAGCAGCGCGTCAATTAGGAGCAAAAGTTCATTCCTTCGATTACGATCCTCAATCTGTTGCTTGTACGCAAGAGCTTAAGCGTAGATATTTTCCTGATGATAATAATTGGGTAGTTGTGCAAAACTCAGTTTTAGATGCTGATTATGTTAAATCTTTAGGTCAATTTGACATAGTTTATTCCTGGGGCGTACTGCATCATACGGGGTCAATGTGGCAAGCTTTGGCAAATGCTAGTTTACCTGTTGCTGAGGGGGGTTTATTATTTATTGCTATTTATAACGATCAAGGTAATAAATCTAAAAATTGGCTAAGTGTTAAAAAAATTTATTGCTCTAGTATAGTAGGTAAAGCTTTAATTTCGGCAGTATTTATTCCTTATTTTGTTTTGGGTGGGTTGGCGATAGATATTGTAAGAGGAAACAACCCCACTCTCCGCTATACTGAGTACAAAAAATCTAGAGGAATGTCTGTAATCCACGATTGGGACGATTGGCTAGGCGGTTATCCTTTTGAAGTAGCTAAACCCGAAGAAATTTTTAAGTTTTACCGCAAGCGAGGTTTTAAACTGCAAAATTTAATTACTTGTGGCGGGGGACTGGGTAACAATCAATTTCTATTTGTCAGGCAATGATTAAGGTTGCTTTTCTGGTTCGTTCTTTAGAATATGGCGGCGCAGAAAGACAAGTTGTAACTTTAGCAAATGCTTTAGACAAAAGTTGTTTTAACGTGACGATTTTACGTCTATATTCTGGAGGAGAGCTAGAACAACAATTAGACGATAGGGTAAATTTAATTGATTTAAAAAAGCGCGATCGCTGGGATATTATACCTTTTTTATTGCGGCTTTATGAAGTTTTAAAAGACTTAAAGCCCTCAATTTTGCACGGATATCTTAGTACGCAAAACTTACTAACAATTTTACTTAAGCCGTTGTTTCCATCTACAAAAATGTTTTGGGGAATTCGCGCTACTAAAGTAGATTTTAGCCGTTATGGTTGGTTAGCGGCTGCGTTATTTAGGTTAGAATGCTTTTTTTCGCGGTTTGCTGACTTAATTATTGTTAATTCTCAAGCGGGTTACAACTACCATACAATCCAAGGATTTGCTGTTGATAAAATGGTAGTAATCAGTAATGGTCTCGATACTAATTTATTTAAGATTAATTTACAATCTAGAATTAAAACTAGAGGGGAATGGCAAGTTTCACTTCAAGAAATTTTAATTGGTTTAGTCGGAAGATTAGATCCAATGAAGGATCATGCTACTTTTTTACAAGCTGCGGCTTTGTTAACTAAAAATAATCAACATATAAGCTTTGCTTTCGTGGGTGATGGCGAGGAAAGTTATATTCAAAAAATCTATCAATTAGCAGCACAGTTAGCAATTAATAATAAAATTAAATGGGTAGGAAAACGTACAGATATAGCAGATTTATATAATGCTTTTGACATAATTGTATCTTCCTCTTGTGATGGTGAGGGATTTTCAAATGCGATCGGCGAAGCTATGGCTTGTGGTGTACCTTGCGTAGTTACAGATGTAGGAGATTCGGCTTTAATTGTCGGCGATACAGGGGTTGTTGTACCACCTCAAAACCCGGAAGCATTAGCATTAGCATTGCAGCACTTAATAGACTTATCTTACCCTCAAAGGGTAGAGCTAGGTAAGAAAGCGCAAAGAAGAATTGAAGAAAATTTTGGTATAAAACAATTAGTGGAAAAAACTGCAGTTTATTTAAGAGAATGCTAATAATTTGAATATGAATGTATGGCGGGAAAGTTTAACTATAATTAAGGGTTTTAGGCAATGTTTAGAAGTAGCTCCCTTACCAGTTATTTCCTTAATAATATATGTAACTTTACGCAGTAGTTCCATTTTTCCAGACGAATTATTTTTTGTAGCAGTATCGCCACAAATAGCTCAAAAACCTCCACTATGGCAACCAGCTTATTTTGGATGGTACGATATATTATTATTTTTTAGTATTGGTATTAGTTTTACATTAGGATCTATCAAGGTTTTCAAACAAAATTTAGTTTTTATTTTAACTTTGGCTCTAATTATTATTTTGAGCTTTGTACATGGTTTAATTTTTGGGTATGGTTTTATATTAGATGCTGTAATCTACTTTTTTAGATTCACTTTCACTTTTTGTCTCGCTGTATGGTTAGTTAAATGTGTAGGAAGTAAAGCTACTGAAAGTTTAGCGATCGCTTTATTTATACTTTTAGCAATTACAGCTTTGTTTGTTTACACGCTTAGTTATCCACAGTCCTTGAGAATGTATGCTTCGGGCATGACAACTGCTAGTTTTAGTCAAGTTTGTGTCATAGTTTGTTTGCTGAGTTTTTGGCGTAGATATTATTTATATTTACTAATTAGTTTAATATTTTTAGTATTGACGTTTAGTAAAACTTCTATATTAATACTGTTAATTTTAATATTATTTCAAATCCAAACTAAAATATTTAAAGTCGCTAAATTTGTTGCCTTAGTATTAGTAGGATTTGCTTTAGCATTTTACTTACTTACAAATTTATTTGGGCAAAATTTTCTTTCGTTTTTGGCAGTTTATACAAGCTTCAAGCAACTATTAACTCTTAGTGGGAGAACGGAAATATGGAATTATGCAGGATACTTATTACAATCTGGTCAAATTCCGCTCTTAGGTGTGGGATTTAATGCAGCTTCATCGCTGATTTTGTCGAATAACTTTTATATATTATGGAATGATTTTACTTACTTAGTTAACACTACTTATTATTACCCGCCAACTTTTCATAGCATTTGGATTGAGTATGGTTTTGGCTTGGGTATTTTGTCCTTTATTATATTTGGTTTAATCTTAAAAAGAATTTGGCAAACATTTTATTATCAGTGTCATTCGGCATTTTTGATATTTGCTTTTTTTCTACTTTGTCAAAGTATAGATTTTACATTTTATAGACCTAAAGAAGCAATTATTTGGTCATTTATTTTAGGATTAGCAGAAGGTCAGTGGAGGGTTAGAAGTGACTAAGCGCATTAGAGTAGTTCATATTATCACCGATCTTTGTGCTGGCGGCGCTCAAATGATGCTTTACAAATTGCTAACATTAAGCGATCGCACTTTGTTCGACCCGGTGGTAATCTCTTTAATGGATAAAGGTAGATTAGGCGATCGCATTGCAGCCTTAAATATTCCTGTATATGCTATAAATATCTCGCCGCAAAAGCCTTCTATAGCTGCTATTAGCCGTTTTATTTCTACGGTTAGGCAATTGCAGCCAGACTTGCTCCAAGGATGGTTATCACATGGGAATATCGCCGCTCAACTAGCTAGTATTTTTTTATTTAAACCTGTATTGTGGAATGTGCGTCACTTAGCTTTGTCTAAGTTAGATGCCAAAACTGCAACTATAAAAATTAGCCAGCTACTTGCTTACTTATCTTATTTGCCAAATAAAATTATTTACAATAGCAAGCTTGGCGCTTATCAACACGAACAAATAGGCTATCGTAGCAGCAAAACTAAAATTATCCCTAATGGTTTTGATACTAAAGTTTTAACACCTTCTTTAGAAGCGCGCTCTAAAATCCGTGCCGAATTAAATGTAGCCACAGATACCTTTATAATTAGTTTATTTGGTCGCTACGACCCGGTAAAAGATCATCCTAACTTTTTAAAAGCTGCTAAGTTGTTACTTAACACTTATCCCGAAACCCATTTTCTATTAGCTGGAGAAGAAATAGATGATCGTAACAAAGTACTTTGTGAATTAATTGCTAGTTTAAACCTATCTAAACACGTACACTTATTAGGAGTCCGCCAAGATATACCCTATTTAACTGCGGCAATAGATATTGCAACTTCAGCCTCTATTACCGAAGGATTTGCTAATGTAATTGGTGAAGCTATGGCTTGTGGAGTGCCGTGTGTAGTCACAGATGTAGGGGATTCGGCTTGGATAGTTGGCGAAACGGGAATCGTAATCCGACCGAAAGATACGGAGGCTTTGTGCAAAGCTTGGTCAGAGTTAATTGAGATTGGCGCAGAAGCACGGTATAAACTTGGTGTAAAAGCTAGGCAGCGAATTGAGGAAAATTATTCACTTGCAGCAATAGTTAGGCAGTACGAACAACTTTATTTAGATGCTGTAGGTAGTAAAAAATAAATGTGTGGAATAACAGGGTTTATTAATTATTCAGCACAATCTAGCGCTGAAAGATTAAAAGCTACCGTCGGCGCGATGACAGATACTTTAGCAAATCGCGGCCCTGACGATCGCGGCATTTGGGTAGATGAGTCGGTGGGAATTGCGGTAGGACACCGCCGCTTATCTATCGTAGACCTTTCCGTAGAAGGTCATCAGCCGATGATTTGCCCCTATAGTGGCAATGTAATTGTCTTTAATGGCGAAATCTACAATTACTTGGAATTGAGACAGGAATTAGCAGCTTTTGGCTATAAGTTTCGCGGTAATTCCGATACCGAAGTTATGTTAGCCTGCTGCCATAAGTGGGGTATAGTTGCAGCTTTAGAGCGTTTTGTTGGGATGTTTGCGTTTGCGCTTTGGGATAGAAAAGAGCAAGTTTTGCATTTAGGACGCGATCGCTTAGGAGAAAAACCTTTATATTATGGCTGGATGGGTAAGACTTTTCTGTTTGCTTCGGAAGTTAAAGCCTTAAAAACTCATCCCCAATGGCTGGGAGAAATTAACCGCGATGCTGTAGCTTTACTCATGCGCCACAACTACATCACCGCCCCCCATTCTATCTATAAAAATATTTATAAACTGTTGCCAGGGACGCTACTAACGATTAGGGGAGATACAAATCGTCCTATTCCAGTAGCTTATTGGTCTATTAAAGAAGTCGCCGAGTCAGGAGTCAACAATCCCTTTGGCGGTAGCGATAGCGAAGCAATCGCCCAATTAGATAGCTTGCTTAAAGAAGCGGTTAGTCGTCAGATGGTTGCAGATGTACCTTTGGGAGCGTTTCTATCGGGGGGAATTGATTCATCTACCGTTGTTGCTTTAATGCAAGTTCAAAGCAATCGCCCAGTCAAAACTTTTTCGATTGGCTTTCATGAAAACGCTTACAATGAAGCGCCTTACGCCCAAGCTGTAGCGCAACACTTAGGCTGCGAGCATACCGAATTATATGTTACTCCCGCCCAAGCTTTCGCTGTTATTCCCCAGTTAGCAAGTATTTATGACGAACCATTTGCTGATTCATCGCAAATTCCCACTTTTTTAGTGTCGCAGTTAGCCAAACAGCAAGTTACAGTTAGTCTTTCTGGGGATGGTGGAGACGAGTTATTTGCAGGCTACAACCGTTACTTTTGGGGAAGAAAGATTTGGCGACAAATTGGGTGGATGCCCAGGAGCGCGAGAAAAGCGATTTCGCGGGGTTTAACTTCCTTTTCGCCTCAAAACTTAGATCGCGCTTTTAGCAGGCTGCCCAGGCTCAAACAACGCCAAATTGGAGATAAATTGCACAAATTGGCAGAGGTGTTGGAAGTCGCAAGTCCAGAAATTATGTACGCGGGGTTAGTCAGTCATTGGAAACACCCCCAATCGTTGGTTATTGGTGCGTCGCAAGCAGATACACCCCTAACAAATCGCAATTATTGGGCAAATTTGCCAGAATTTACGAGACAAATGATGTATTTGGATTCGGTAACTTATTTGCCTGACGATATTTTAACTAAAGTAGACAGAGCGAGTATGGGTGTTAGTTTAGAATCTCGCGTTCCCTTTTTAGACCACCGAGTGGTAGAGTTTGCTTGGCAAATACCGTTAGCATTAAAAATTCGCAACGGTGAAAGTAAGTGGTTGTTACGTCAGGTGTTATCTAAGTACGTCCCGACAAGCTTAATAAATCGCCCAAAAATGGGTTTTGGAGTTCCAATTGATGATTGGCTGCGCGGTTCTTTGCGCGATTGGGCAGAATCGCTGTTAAATGAAAGCAGGCTACAGCAAGAAGGTTTTTTTCAACCCCAGCCAATCCGCCAAAAATGGCGAGAGCATTTGTCAGGCAAAAGCAATTGGCAGTATCATCTATGGGACGTATTGATGTTTCAATCTTGGTTAGAACAGCAAAAAAATCTTTAACAGTAATAAAATTAGGCACTATTAGCTAGAAATTTTTTATTAGAATCAAACCCAGTTTATCAATGAAGGAAAACAAATGAGCGATCGCATCGCTGTAATTGGTCTAGGTTATGTTGGGTTGCCTGTTGCTTTAGCCTTTGCTAGAAAATTCTCTCATACTATTGGTTTTGATATTAATAGTGCGAAAGTTGAAGCATTAAAGCATGGGTTTGATAGTACGGGAGAAATAGAGCCTGGGGCATTAAAAAGTTCTAGTTTAAAATTTACTAATGATTTAGAAGACTTGGCATCGGCAAACTTTTTTGTTGTCGCTGTTCCAACGCCCATAGATTGCAACCACCGCCCAGATTTAAACCCACTAATTAAAGCTTCGCGTCTTATCGGTAAAGTTTTAAAACCTGGAGCAATTGTCGTCTACGAATCTACCGTTTATCCTGGAGTAACGGAAGATATTTGCGGCGCAATTTTAGCGGAGGTATCGGGGTTAAAACAGAGCGTTGATTTTAAGTTGGGGTACTCGCCAGAACGCATTAATCCGGGCGATAAATTTCATACTTTAGAAAAAATTATTAAAGTAGTAGCGGGGGAAGACCCAGAAAGTTTAGAGACAATTAGTAGAATTTATAATAGTATTATTGATGCTGGAATTTATCAAGCTACCTCAATTAAAGTAGCCGAGACTGCCAAAGTTATAGAGAATACTCAGCGAGACTTAAATATTGCTTTGATGAACGAACTTGCTTTAATATGCGATCGCTTGGGTATTCGCACTCATGAAGTCCTATCCGCCGCTAATACTAAATGGAACTTTTTACCCTTTACACCCGGACTTGTAGGCGGACATTGTATTGGCATAGATCCTTATTATCTAACAACCAAAGCGGAAGAATTAGGCTATCATCCCCAAGTTATCCTTGCAGGTCGTAGAATTAACGATAGCATGGGTGCTTATATTGGTCAGAGATTAGTTAAACTTTTAGTTCAAGCAAATTTACCAATTAAAGATGCTAAAGTAGGTATTTTTGGGCTAACTTTTAAAGAAAATGTTCCAGATTTACGCAACAGTCGCGTTCCTGATATTATCGCAGAGTTACAGCAATTTGGGATCGCTCCATTAGTTCACGACCCAATCGCAAATCCTCAAGAAGCGAGGCGAGAATATGAAATTGATTTAGCAAATTTATCGCAGTTGTTAGATTTAGATGCGTTGATATTTGCAGTCAATCATAAGTTCTATTTAGATAATCTACCTAAATTAATTAATTGTATCAATTTAGAAGGAGTTTTAATGGATATAAAATCTGTTATTGAACCTGCTACAATTCCAGAAACAATTACCTATTGGAGCTTGTAAGAGCGATGCAAAAAAGTTATATACCCTGGTGGATGAAACTAAGTGCAAAAATAATTTTGTCTCGGCTGCCAATTCCTTATAATTTTTGGAAAAATTTGGCTTTAATCTCTCATGGCAATATGGATGAGCCTAACTATGCTTATCAAGTTTTTACTCAGCATTTTAATAGGTTTAAATCAACTGATAAAGAGTTTGTTAGCTTAGAACTAGGTCCGGGAGATTCGCTTTTTTCAGCGTTGATAAGTAAAGCTTTCGGTGGAAGCAAAACTTATTTAGTTGATGTAGGGGACTTTGCAGAAAAAGATATAACAAAATATCAAGTAATGGCACAGTTTTTACTTGCTAAAAACTTACCAATTGCAGGTATAGAAAACTGCCAAAACTTGGATGATATACTTCATTTATGTTCGGCTAACTACTTAACATCAGGACTATCATCACTACGAAGTATTCCCGATTCTTCTATAGATTTTATTTGGTCGCATGGAGTTATAGAATTAATTAGGCGCTCGGAACTTTTAATTACTTTAAAAGAACTACGCAGAATACTTAAACCTAATGGTATTTGCTCTCACTTAATTCCTTTAGTAGATAGTTTGGGAGACTTGAATAGTTTAAGGTTTTCTCAGGATATTTGGGAATCTAACTTTATGGCTAATTCTGGTTTTTATGCAAACAGACTAAGATACTCGCAACTTTTAGAATTATTCAAAGCCGCAGGTTTCAATCCAGAAGTCGTACAAATTAGGCGATGGGATACTTTACCTTTATCTAAAGCAAAATTATCTCAAGAATTTAGGGCTATGGCTGATGAAGAATTGAGCATATATAGTTTTACAGTAATTTTACAACCAGCATAACAAACCTATGAGAAATATTTTAGTAACCGGTGCGGCGGGTTTTATTGGTTTTCATTTATGCCAATATTTACTGAGCAGAAATGAGCAAGTATTTGGAATTGACGACCTAAATAACTATTACGATGTAAATTTGAAATTAGCTAGATTAGCTCAATTACAAAAACAGCCAAATTTTCAGTTTCAAAAAATAAATTTGGCTGATACTGAGGAAATAGCTAAATTATTTACTCAAACACAGTTTGATGTAGTTGTTAACTTAGCCGCCCAAGCTGGGGTACGTTATTCTTTAGAAAATCCCCATGCTTATATAAATAGTAACTTAATTGGTTTCACTAATATTTTAGAAGGTTGCCGTCACTCCCAGGTTAAACATTTAGTATTTGCATCTTCTAGCTCAGTTTATGGTGCTAATACTAAAATGCCTTTTTCCGTTCATGATAATGTAGACCATCCTATTAGTTTATATGCGGCTACTAAAAAAGCTAATGAATTATTAGCACATACCTACAGCCATTTGTACAAATTACCAACTACAGGGTTGCGTTTTTTTACAGTTTACGGACCTTGGGGAAGACCGGATATGGCACTTTTTATGTTTACCAAAGCCATACTAGCAGGACAACCAATTAATGTCTTTAATCATGGGAAAATGCAGCGAGACTTTACCTATATTGATGACATTGTAGAAGGAGTTGCTAAAGTTATGGACAAGTTACCTCAACCTAATCCTACATGGTCGGGAAATCAGCCAGACCCCGGTACAAGTAATGCGCCTTATCGAATGTATAATATTGGCAACAATCAGCCCGTAGAATTAATGTATTTTATTAAAGTATTGGAAGATTGTCTTGGTAAAGAAGCCCAGAAAAATATGTTACCTATGCAATTAGGTGATGTACCCGCAACTTATGCAGATATAGACGATTTGTATGCTGATGTAGGGTTTAAACCTAATACTCAAATTGAAGTAGGAATCGAGCGTTTTGTAGCTTGGTACAAAGACTATTATAAAGTGTGATGAAGATTCTCCAAGTATGTGCAGTTGGGTTCACTATTAAGTATCTTCTACTTGCTCAAATAGACTACTTTTCTTCTTTAGGTATAAAGGTGGAAATTGCTTGCTCTCCTGGTAATGATGTTGAACAATTACAGCAGGAAGGATATGTAATTTATCCAATTGAAATTGAGCGGCGTATCTCTATTATTTCTAACTTAAAAAGTATTTATTATTTAGCAAAACTAATACGGGAAAACAATTACGACCTCGTCCACGTCCATACACCTATTGCATCGGTTTTAGGAAGAATTGCGGCGAAAGTTGCGGGTGCAAAAAGAGTAGTTTATACGGCTCACGGCTTTTATTTTCATGATAATATGCCTGTAAACCGATACCGTTTTTACTACAGCGTAGAAAAGTTTGCAGCCAAGCTCACAAATTTAATTTTAGTTCAAAGCCGTGAAGACTTAGCTACTGCGGAAAAAACCGGTCTTTGTTCTTCCCAAAAACTGCGTTACTTAGGTAATGGGGTGAATACAGAAAGATTTTGTCGTTCAAGTTTAAGTTACGAATATCAACAGCGACGAAAACAAGCGCTTAACCTACCCGATTCTATTCCTATCATTGCTACAACAGGTAGAATCACCGCCGAGAAAGGGTATTTAGAATTAGTCAAAGCTTTAGTAAAACTTCGTTCGCAATTTCCAGTTCATTTATTAGTTATTGGCGGGCAATTAAGTAGCGAAAGAGATGCTTTTCAATCTCAACTAAACACTTTCATTCAAAAGCAAGATTTAGAAAACTGCGTTACTTTTACAGGTCTTTGTAGCGATATTCCTGAGTTATTAGGATTAGTTGATGTATTTGTTCTTCCCTCTTATCGAGAAGGATTACCGCGTTCAATATTAGAAGCAATGGCGATGGAACTTCCCGTTGTTGCTACAGATATTCGCGGTTGTCGCGAAGCGGTAATACACAATCAAACTGGCTTAATTGTTCCGCCAAAAAACAGCGAAAAATTAGCTGAAGCACTGGGGACAATCCTCAAAAACGATCGCCTTAAACAAGATTTTGGTAAAGCAGGTAGAAAGCGAGTTGAAGCAGAATATGACGAGCGTTTTGTATTTAAAAGACTGGCTCAATATTATAGAGAAATGGGCATTTTGTAAGTTTAAATAATATGGCAAAAAGAAGCGGGACTTTAGTTATCTCTTTAGATTTTGAACTTTATTGGGGAGTTCGGGATAATAGAAGTATTGAAAATTATCAAGACAATATTTTAGGCGGGCGCTTGGCTATTCCTAGAATATTAGCTTTATTCAATCGTTATAACATTCATGCAACTTGGGCAACCGTTGGCTTTTTATGTTTCGAGCAAAAAACAGAATTAGTTGCTGCATTACCTCAAAAAAAGCCTAAATATGTTAATAAAAATCTCTCCCCCTATGAATGTATTGAATCTATGGGAAATAATGAAAAAGAAGATCCATTTCATTACGGTTATTCTTTGTTAAAACAGATATTATCTTACGAATCTCAAGAAATTGGTACTCATACTTTTTCTCATTATTATTGTTTAGAATTAGGTCAAATCTTAGAAGAATTTAACGCCGACTTACAAGCAGCCAAGCAAGCTTTTGATCGAAATAACTGGAAACTAAAAAGTTTGATTTTTCCTCGAAATCAATTTAATAATAGTTATTTAGATG
>JAPJOW010000315.1 GCA_030826005.1 Aliterella sp. RAGGC_92 | reverse complement strand
TGTTTTTCTAAATAGGTCAGTAACTCTTGCCATTTTGTACGGTTATGAGGGGTAACTTCCTGGCGCAAGTAGTTGATAGCTGCTTCAACTTGCCCAGGGATAATTCGTTTCTTAAAGAAATATTAGAATGATTGAAACAAACAAGTTTTGGAAATAAGATGGGTGCGAACTTAATTCAGTCACTTCAGGAAATTAGAGACTTTCGGGCCTCTCAAGGGAGACGTTATCCACTGTGGCTGATTTTGCTATTAGTTATCATGGGAACAATCAGTGGATGCCGAAGTTACTACGCGCTGGAAGAATTTGGGGCGCGACACTACGGGGCAGTAAGTGAGCAACTAGGACTAAAAGTAACTCGCCTGCCATCAGACACGACCTTTCGTCGCATCTTACAAAAGCTCGATTTTAAAGTTCTGGCACAGCAGTTCGAGCAATGGGTTAAAAGTACATTCACTCTCGAAACTGGTGAGTGGGTGGCGATAGACGGCAAGAGCATCACTGGAACAGTTACAGAACCGGGTACCGCCTACCAGAACTTTGTTTCTTTAATCTCCGTCTATAGCCATCAACAAGGCGTAGTGCTTGCCGCCCAACAGTTTGAATCGAAAAACAGCAGTGAGTTGAAAGTGGTGCAAACAATACTTGAGTCATTGCAGTTGGCAGGAGTTGTGTTTACTATGGATGCCCTTCACTGCCAAAAAAACTACGGCGTTAATCATTGAGGGCGGCAACAACTACGTTATTACTGTTAAAGGTAATCAGCCTCGACTACTGGCACAACTGAAAACCTTATCGTCACACCAAAAGCCTTGTGAGCGGGCGGTCGATATTGAGCAAATTCGAGGTCGAACCACCTGCCGAATCGTGAATGTGTTCACAGACGTTAGTGGCATTGACCTTGATTGGCTAGGACGTGCGTTGCCTGAAACAAGCGCGAACGTATCGGTATCCGCTCCGGAAAGAAATATTTACAAACTAACTATTACATTAGCTCCTTAGTCTCAAAGGCTACTACATTTGCCAATGGCATTCGCTACTCATTGGGGAATTGAAAATCGTTTGCACGCTCGTGAAAGATGTAATTTTTGGCGAAGATGTAGCTCCCTTCAGTAACTATAATGCTGCCACCAATTGGTCTATTATCCGCAATATTGCGCTCAATCTTGCTCGCAAGGGTGGCTATGATTCTCTGACCAAGGCAGAACGATTTCTTGCCCATGACATCGACAAACTGTTTTTCCTTCTAGAATGAATTATCCCTGGGGTGGGGGAGGACTCACTAGATTCAGGCTAGTCATGCTGTCAGGATATGTAAGAGAAATCATGTCGCTGGTAAAAATAGCCAGAGGCAACTGAAGTTTTGCAAGCTCCTTGTCAGACGTACGGTTTGTAGGTTGGTTTGGTGCTATTGATGCTCCCTCAACTCCCGCTCCTACTGATAGCAACTCTAGTCTAGATATTGCTCTCGATCCAGAGCAAGCTACTGGTAGCGGCTCTAGTTATATTGGTGTTGCTGGTAATATTGACTTGGGTGGTGCTTCCGCAATCGGTGCAAGGAGCTTTGCAGTCATTAGTAAGATTGGGTTGGCAAAGTGTATTAATTGGTGTCGGTTACAACTTTATAGGGCTTTTAATAAAAATAAATTCAAGAGCCACAATAAAGTTTTTGAAATTGGGGCGATCTCGTTAAGTAGGAAGATGATATGCGACAGCTATTAATACAGGTGCCGCGTGGCTGCGGCAAACAAGTGCTAGAAACTGCTAAAGCTTATGATGGGGCAAATTTAGCGCTACTTGAGGCAACTGGGAGTGATGGCGCAATCGACTTAGCGATCGCTCACATTTCCAATAGCAAAGTTGAAAGACTGCTAGGAGAGTTGGAATCTTTGCCACAACTGCACGTCACGCTTATTCCCCAAGGAGTGATGGCGCTACAACCACCACCAGAAGAAACACCAAAGCAAGTTACAAATGTAGAACTTCGCAGCCCAATTGAAATATTTTTAGCTGGGTTACAAAGTGTTGGCTCTTGGAAGGGCTTTCTAAGTTATGCCGCTACGGCGGGGGTGGTAGTTTGGATTGGTTTATATACCAATACTAATTATCTGCTGGTTGCGGCGATGCTCATTGCACCATTTGCAGGTCCAGCGATGAATTTAGCGATCGCGACAGCCAGGGGAGACATAAAGTTGCTCAAGCGCAGCTTGTTACGCTACTTTAGCGCTCTAGGCGTGACAATCCTAGTCACTTTCGCCCTTAGTCTGATTCTGCAACAGAAGATTCCCACAAGTCAAATGGTACAAACGAGCGAACTATCTTCAGTAGCGGTGTTACTGCCTTTAGCAGCAGGTGCAGCAGGGGCGCTCAATCTCGTGCAATCAGAAAGAAGTAGCCTGGTATCTGGAGCAGCAGTAGGAATGCTCGTTGCAGCTTCTCTAGCGCCGCCGGCGGGACTGGTAGGGATGGCGATCGCGATCGGCAGGTGGGATATGGTAATCAGTGGATTGTTCGTCTTGTTGCTACAACTAGCGGGAATTAATTTAACTGCTGCATTGTTGTTTCGCGTCTTTGGCTTGTCCGTGCAAGGCTCTCGCTACGGGCGGGGCAAGCAATGGGTATTTGCAGCAACTCTAGGTGTAACAGTCGCAGCGTTGACAGGCTTGCTGACATGGCAATTGAGCAACCCACCCCAGTTTCAACGTTCTACCCGCGCCCAAAGAGCTACGGCTGAAATTGGGCAGGTGATAGCAGCAAGCGGAACTACTAAATTGGTAGAGGCTAACATCCGTTTTACTCGCTCAGAAGTTGAAGGGCAAAATACGCTGCTGGGTGTTGTCTATGTCCAGCGTCAACCAGGAGTTACTGCCTCAACAGAGGAAATTAGCGACACGCTCACACGAGCGATCCAAACGCGCTTATTAGCACAAGGTTTTAACGTGACACCACTTATTGATGTCAACGTCTTAGAAGCGCCAAATCAAAGTTGAGGATTCAACGGCTGTTGAGTTAATCTAGTGCGTTGCTCGCCAGAATATACATTCCTTGGGATAGACTAACGCCGCTCACCCTTTAAATTGGTGGGATGTATGTTATTTCGCGGTCAAAAGAGGAGTTAAAAATTGGAGCAAATTTTTAATTTTATTAGCTTTAATACCGAGATCGGATTAAAGGTATTATTTACGATCGCATTTTTGTTGGTGCTTTGACTATTGCGTCGTGTAGCTAATGCTTTTATCAGAGAATCAATCCGCGATCGTTACAACGGACAAATCTGGTTTTGGGCGGGGCAAGGGTTAAATTTATTGACCGCCGTACTTTTGATCTTGGGGCTGCTAGAAATTTGGTTTGATAATCCCAATCGACTTGCTACTGCCATCGGTTTAGTTACAGCAGGGGTAGGTTTTGCTCTGCAAAATGCGATCGCCGCGATCGCATTATTATGGGTGGCGTGCACAAAGATGTAATTGCGCTAGGTTTTATCCATACCAAAATTATGGAGATGAGACTTTAGTACAGGACAAATAGCTACTGAATGGCAGCAGCTATTTGTCCTCACCCAAACAGCAACTATTCAACTTCTTACGCAAGCGCCTGTTGTCGTTTGTAATGGTGCTGACGATCGCCTGTGTATTACCGTTATCTTTTGTCGGTAATCCAGTTTTGACTGCGTTATACCAATTCACGAAATTTTTGATACAAATAAAGCATCTAAAATAAAATCAAAACCTGTAATAGACGCAACGATTGATGTGTTTAATTTCTCTAGACGTTGCTTGACAAAATCTCTTAGTTCATCCAAGGTATGAAAGGATTCCCAACTTAAATGCCTTTTTATCTCCTGCCACAATCGTTCTA
>JAPJOW010000050.1 GCA_030826005.1 Aliterella sp. RAGGC_92 | reverse complement strand
CTAATGTAGATGCTAATAAAGCCAAACTTTTTTTAAATCGATCTTTAGAACCATATTTTGAAAATACATTAACTCCTTTAGTTGAAAAAGCAACTGTAAACGCCCAAACAGAACTAATCGATAAAACCACAAATATTGCACAAGCTATTGCGCGTAACAATACATTAATAAGCGTTTTAATAGGGTTAATATTTACAACGAGTATCATGGTAATTTTATTACTATCTCGCGCTATTTCTCAGCCAATAATTCAGCTAAAAAAAGCAGCCGCAAGAATTGCTCAAGGAGATTGGCAAACAAAAATAGAAATAAAAAATAAAGATGAACTTGGCAGTTTAGCAAAAGCTTTTAATCAAACAGATGAAACTTTAAATACAACAGCATCTAATACTTACATCGACAACATCATTAATACAATAATTAACAGTTTAGTAGTGTTAGATGAAAATAAAATAATTATCAAAGTTAATCAAGCAACTTTAAATTACTTAAATTATGAAAACAAAGAATTAATTGCCCAACCATTTACAAAAATATTTTCCCAATTAGAAATAATCGAGGCTTTAGATAAACAAGAAGTAAAAAATATTGAAACTACTTATTTAAAAAGAAATGGTGACTTCCTACCTATATCTTTATCAATTTATACAATGCGAGACGAAAGAGGGCAAATTCAAGGTATAGTTTGCGTCGCCGAAGATATTAGTCCCCGACAAGCGCATTTACGCGATCGCCAGCAAGCTGAGGAAGAAAAAAATCTTCTAGCTACAGCAATCGCTCACGCTGCCGAAGCCATAGAAATTACCGATACAGAAGCAAGGTTTATATATGTTAACCCGGCTTTTGAGACAATCACTGGCTACAAACCTGCGGAAGCAATTGGCAAAACCTCTGCGGCATTATTAAGAAGCGGAAAGCACGACTTAGCCTTTTATCGAGAAATAGCAAGTACTTTAAGTGACGGTAAAGTATGGAGTGGTAGTTATATTGGCAAACGCAAAGATGGTAGGCTTTACCATCAAGACGTAACTATTTCGCCAGTATTTAACTTAGCTGGATTAATTACTCACCATGTTGCCGTAAAAAGAGATATTACCGAACGCAAAAAAGCAGAAGAAAGACTAGAAAAAATTAATCAATGCTTTTTAAGTTTTAAAACTGAACCAAGTGCCAATATCAATCAACTTACTGCCTTGTGTGGAGAACTATTAGAAGCAAGCTGTGCTTTGTATAACCGCCTAGATGAAGGAATCTTGTACGCCGTAGGACAATGGCAGACTCCAGAAGACTACAAACTGGTACATAGCCTTGAGGGTAGCATTTGTAATGACGCGATCGCTATTGGGCGCGATGAAGTATTCGTAGTTAACGATTTGCTTAATTCTAAATACGCTCAGACCGAACCAAACGTAAAGCAATACAAATTGCAAACTTATATCGGTCAGATTGTCAAGTGTGGAGGCACGACTATAGGCACGGTATGCGCCCTTTACCAAAAAAACTTTATTCCCAGCCATGCCGATCGCAAAATACTCGGAATTATAGCCGCAGCTATTAGTGTAGAAGAAGAACGGAGAATTACTCAACAAGCCTTACAAGCAAGTGAAGAAAGATACGCTTTAGCGGCGCAAGGCGCTAACGATGGATTATGGGATTGGAATTTATTAACGGAGGAAATTTATTTTTCTCCTCGCTGGCAAGAAATGCTCGGCTTAACCCCAGGAGAAATAGGCAATAACAAAGAAAGTTGGTTTAGCCGCGTCCATCCTGATGACATCGAACGCTTAACAAGCGCGATCGCAAATCATTTAGCTGGAAAATCGCCGTACTTAGAAAACGAGTATCGCATTCAGCACCAAGACGGACAAGAGCGCTGGATGTTAGTACGAGGACTAGCCGTTAGCGACAAGGAAGGTAAGCGTTACCGCCTAGCAGGTTCTCAAACAGATATTACTCAAAAGAAAGCCGCCGAAGCTCAGTTGCGATACGAATCCGAGCGCGATAGCTTGACAGGGTTAGTCAATCGGCGCTTATTTATGGAGCGCTTAGAAGACGTAATTGCCCGCGTCGCCCAAAACCAAGCATATTTATTTGCCGTACTGTTTTTAGACTTAGATCGCTTTAAAGTCGTCAACGATAGCTTGGGGCATAATATAGGCGATCGCTTGTTAATAGAAATCGCCCGCACTTTAGAAGCTTGCGTGCGCCCTGAAGATACAGTTGCCCGCTTGGGGGGCGACGAATTTACAATTTTACTTGACAACATTAAAGGCATCGATAACGCGACTCAAGTTGCCCAACGCATTCAAGAACAACTAGCACTGCCCTTCAATATTAAAGGCAATGAGGTATTTAGCACTGTTAGTATTGGGATTGCTTTAAGTAGCGCAAATTACCAGCAAGCGGAAGATATTTTACGCGATGCAGATATGACTATGTATCGCATTAAAACTCAAGGAAATGGCAGAGAATGCTATCAAATTTTCGATCGCTCTATCCACTCTAAAGCAATGGCGATGTTGCAGTTAGAAAACGATCTGCGCGGTGCCGTTGGACGAGAAGAATTTGTTTTATGCTATCAGCCAATTATATCGCTCAAAAACTTTCGTATTGCTGGCTTTGAAGCTCTAATTCGCTGGCAGCACCCAGAGCGCGGTTTAATTCCTCCCACCCAATTTATTCCAATGGCTGAAGAAACAGGCTTAATCAACGCTATTGGCTATTGGACGCTACGCGAAGCGTGCCGCCAGTTAAGATTGTGGCAAGAGCAATTTTCTGGCAAACCCTCGTTAGTTATCAGCGTTAACTTATCAACAAAACAATTTGCCCAAGCAGATTTGCTCGATCAAATAGAAAAAGTTTTACAGCTAACTGGGCTAGAAAGTCGCTTTTTGAAACTAGAAATTACTGAAAGCGTACTGGTAGAAAATGCCGAGCGCGTAGCCGCCATGCTTGTACAAATGCAAAAATTGGGCGTGCGCTTATCTTTAGATGACTTTGGCACGGGCTACTCATCTTTAAACTATATGCACAGTTTCCCGATCGATACATTAAAAATTGACCGCTCGTTTGTTACGGGCGTTGATACGGAACTAGGTAAGATAGAAATTATTCGTACAGTAGTTGGACTTGCTTGGAATTTGGGTATGGATACCGTCGCTGAAGGTATTGAGACAAAAACCCAAATGTACCAACTTAAATCGCTTAAATGTAACTACGCTCAAGGCTATTATTTTTCTAGACCTCTAGATGCGATGTCTGCCGAAGCTTTGATTGCTAGAGAAAGAGAGTATTTTAGCAGTACCGAAAAAGGTGAAGGACTAGAATTTTGGGCAACTTAGGTAAAATTACTTCGACTGCACGCGACAGGTAGAATAGTTAAGCCTGCTTTTTGTAGGCTTATTGCCATCACCTAAACTATCATGTCCCGCACACTACTTTACGAAGGCAAAGCGAAAATTATTTACGCTACAGAAGATCCAGAAATTGTTATTGCTGAATTTAAAGACGATGCTACCGCTTTTAATGCCCTCAAGCGCGGCAGTATTAGCGGTAAAGGCAAAATTAATTGCCAAATATCTCAGGTATTGTTTCAATATTTAGAACAGTATGGTATTGCTACTCACGCCATCGACTGCCCAAGTTTGAACCAAATGCGGGTCAAAAAAGTAAAAATTTTACCCTTAGAAGTAGTTGTCAGGAACATTGCTGCGGGTAGTTTATGTCAACAAACAGGATTGCCTTTGGGGACAGTTTTAGAGCGACCACTGGTAGAGTTTTACTATAAAAATGATGCTTTGGGAGATCCTTTATTGACCCGCGATCGCCTATTATTACTAAAACTCGCAACGGAAAGTCAAATTGACCAACTCCAAGAGCTTGCCAAAGCGTGCGATCGCTACCTCCAGGAGTTTTTCTTAGCCTGTAACTTGACTTTAGTTGATTTCAAACTAGAGTTTGGTACAGATAGCAACGGCAAACTACTTTTAGCTGATGAAATTAGCCCAGATACTTGCCGTCTTTGGGATAACTTAGAATCAGATTCTAAAAATCGCGTTATGGATAAAGACCGCTTTCGTCAAGATTTAGGTAAAGTAGAAAACGCTTATCAGCAAGTTTTAGAAAGAGTTTTAGCTCGCGATCGTGCTAGTAACAAGCAAGAAAAATGAAAAAATTATGCGTTTAATTCTTACTTCAGTTCGGTAACTTGAAAGCCTGTAGCTCTAATTTATGGTGTGTGGACGTGATTAATAATTTCAATAAAATGCCAATAATTTTTCCTCATTGGGTACTAAAATTGCGCCCAATAAATGCTGTATGGTTAATCGTGGCAATTTCTGCTAGTTCAATTTTTAGCCCAAAAATTGCCCAAGCCCAACCGCCGAGCGCCAAAACACCGCAATCGGTGCTGAAAAAAGTTGATCGTTCAAACCAGGAATTAAAAAGTAAATCAATTCCTAGCAATAGTGTAGTAGTAGAAACAATTTTTTCTGTGCAAGAAATAGCCCAAACCCCAGCGCCCGGCACCCCCTCAACTACACCCAATCAATCAACAACCGATACAAATACGCCCGTAAATCCGCCCGTACCAATTACACCCGCACCCGGAACAGAAGGAACTCCCCAACAAGAAACGCCAAATCAACTAGAGTTTGATATTACCCCAGGCGATCGCGCGCCGACAATTGAAAATAATACTCCTCAACCAAACCCCCAAACGCCCGGCAATCCAGCGCCTCCGGCTACCCCCACGCCAGATAGTACTACCCCAGAAGCTGACTCCCAAGCCAACCCAGAAGTGCTAGTTGGAGAAGTAGCAGTCCAAGCTCAAGAAGGACAGCTAACGCCAGAATTGGAAAACGAAGTTTATCAAGCAATTAGAACCCAGCCCGGACGTACCGCCACGCGATCGCAATTACAAGAAGATATCAATGCCATTTTTGCGACGGGATTTTTTGCCAACGTCCGCGCCGAACCTACAGACACGCCTTTGGGAGTGCGAGTGACATTTATCGTTCAACCCAATCCAATTTTACGCGCCGTCAGAGTCCAGGCAAATACTGGCACAAACGTGCCTTCGGTGCTACCTGAAAAAATCGTCGATGACATATTTAAGGAACAATACGGCAGCATTCTTAATTTGCGCCGCTTTCAAGAAGGCATCAAACGATTAAATAAATGGTATCAAGACAACGGCTATGTTTTAGCCCAGGTAAACGAAGCCCCAGAAGTAGCCGCCGATGGTACGGTAACTCTAGCGGTAGCAGAAGGCGTAATTGAAGATATTCAAGTTAGCTTCCGCAATAAAGAAGGAGATGCTACCGACGATGAAGGCAACCCGATTAAAGGGCGCACTCGTGAATTTATTGTTACCCGCGAACTAGAATTAAAGCCCGGACAAATATTTAACCGCACTACCGTCCAAAGAGATTTACAAAGAGTATTTGGGTTAGGTTTGTTTGAAGACGTAAATGTCTCCCTCAACCCCGGTGAAGATCCCCGAAAAGTAATAGTAGTTGTCAACGTTGATGAGAAAAATAGTGGTTCAGTAGGCGCAGGGGCGGGTTTTAGTACGTCAAGTGGCTTATTTGGTAGTTTGAGCTATCAAGAGCAGAACTTAGGCGGTAATAATCAAGACTTAGGCGCAGAATTTCAAATCGGCGAACGAGAACTATTATTTGACTTGCGCTTTACCGATCCTTGGATTGCTGGCGATCCTTATCGGACATCGTACACGGTTAATACCTTTAGACGGCGGACAACTTCGCTAATTTTTGACGGTGGCGAAACTGAAGTTACCTTACCCGATGAAGATGGAGATGGAGATCGCCCCCGCATTCTGCGACTGGGCGGCGGCGTAAACTTTACCCGTCCCTTGTCCAAAAACCCCCTGCAAAAATCTGAATGGACAGCTTCGGCGGGTTTAGAGTATCAACGAGTATCTATCCGCGATAGCGACGGCGATCTTAGCCCAGAAGATGAATTCGGCAACGATTTAAGTTTTAGTGGCAGTGGCACGGATGACTTACTAACATTGCAAGCTGGGGCAGTACGCGATCGCCGTAACGATGCCCTGCGACCTACAAGTGGCTCTCTAGTCCGGTTTGGGGTCGAGCAATCCATCCCCGTAGGTTCGGGTAATATTTTGCTTAATCGCGTTAGAGGTAGCTACAGTCAATACTTCCCTGTGAGTTTAATTAACTTTAGTGACGGGCCGCAAACTCTGGCTTTTAACATTCAAGGCGGTACGGTACTAGGAGATTTGCCACCTTATGAAGCTTTCTTGTTAGGCGGTAGTAACTCGGTGCGGGGTTACGATGAAGGGGATTTGGGTAGCGGACGGAGTTTTGTACAAGCTACTGCCGAATACCGCTTTCCCGTATTTTCAATTGTCGGCGGAGCGCTATTTTTTGATGTTGGTACAGATTTAGGTAGTGGTAGCGAAGTCCCTGGCGACCCGGCAGGAATACGCGGCAAATCGGGAAGTGGCTTTGGCTACGGTTTAGGCGTAAGAGTACAATCACCTTTAGGTCCAATTCGGATCGATTACGGGTTCACCGATGAAGGCGACAGCCGCTTGCACTTTGGTATAGGAGAAAGATTCTAATGAGTGAGGGGCAACAAACGGCTAGGCAGACTTTAGCTAACCAATTTAGCTTGTCGGGAGTAGGGTTGCATAGCGGTGTAAATACAACAGTACGTGTTTTACCTGCGCCCGGAGAAGGACGCTACTTCGTGCGGGTAGATTTGCCCCAAATGCCTGCGATCCCCGCCCAAGTTGCCGCCGTAACTGATACAGTTTTATCAACTCAATTAGGTGCAAAAGAGGCTGGCATCCGTACGGTAGAACATATCCTCGCCGCCTTATCAGGCATGGGCGTAGATGATGCCCGAATTGAAATAAATGGCCCCGAAATGCCTCTATTAGATGGATCTGCCCAAAATTGGGTAGACGAAATTGCCAAAGTCGGCTTAGTCTCATCGTCGCTAAAGCGATCGCCTCCATTTCTAACTCAACCAATTTGGGTACGTCACCAAGATGCCTTTGTCGCCGCCTTGCCAGCCCCAGCAACGCGCTTTACTTACGGAATCGACTTTGACGTACCAGAAATCGGCAATCAGTGGCATAGCTGGGCTGTTGGGGCGCTAAACGAACATTCTTTTGCCCAAGAAATTGCCCCGGCTCGAACTTTTGGGTTAGCTCACCAAATTGAAGCATTACGGCAACAAGGTTTAATTAAGGGCGGAAACTTGGATAATGCTTTAGTTTGCGATCGCGCGCTGGGGTGGTTAAATCCGCCCTTACGATTTGCAAATGAACCAGTACGTCATAAAATTTTAGACTTAGTGGGAGATTTGAGCTTGGTAAAAAATTTGCCTGTTGCTCATTTTTTGGCATACAAAGCCAGCCACAACCTACATATTCAACTTGCTCAGTTACTAGAGCAGACGATAAAAGCTGAAAAAAATTGGGAAACAGAATATCCTATTCCCACATGAGCTATTTCATCTTTAAAGCATATGCTTAGGTTCAGGCATAACGCCCCGCTTTCGATAAAATAACACTTCTAGTCCTGCACTAAGTCTTTGACTCCCATGAACACCGCCCTTACCAACTTAAATTCAATCGAAGAATCGGCAATCCATGTTGTCGATTCAAATCCAGTCCCAACAGTCTTTTCGGTTGAAGAAATCCAAAAGCTACTACCCCACCGCTACCCTTTTGCGCTTGTAGACCGAATTATTGAGTACGTACCAGGAAAACGCGCTGTTGGCATCAAAAACGTTACGTTCAACGAACCGCATTTTCAAGGACATTTCCCCGGACGACCGATGATGCCTGGAGTGCTAATTGTTGAAGCAATGGCACAAGTAGGCGGTATAGTATTAACGCAATTGCCAGAATTAGAAGGCGGACTATTTTTATTTGCAGGCATTGATAAAGTTCGTTTTCGCCGCCCTGTCGTACCCGGCGATCGCTTAATTATGACGGTGGAACTGTTATGCGTCAAACGCCGTCGTTTTGGAAAAATGCAAGCTCGCACCGTTGTTGATGGTCAGCTAGTTAGTGAAGGAGAATTGATGTTTTCTTTGGTTGATTGAGTTACCCCCAATGAGAAAATGCTCAAAACATTTTCCAGCTAAAAATTATCCTAAAACTGCACCCACTACAACTAACCTCTGCCTTCTGTTGGAGACCTATCTTTGAAGACTCTAATTCATCCGACTTCTGTAATTCATCCCGACGCAGAACTGCATCCTACCGTGCAGGTTGGTGCTTATGCAGTAATTGGCAAACAAGTTAAAGTTGGTGCAGAAACTATCATTGGCGCTCATGTAGTCTTAGAAGGGCCGACCGAAATAGGATCGGGAAATCAGATTTTTCCGGGTGCAGCAATTGGGTTAGAACCCCAAGACCTGAAGTATGATGGCTCTTTAAGTTGGGTAAAAATTGGCAACAATAACCGCATCCGCGAATACGTGACGATTAACCGCGCTACGGGAGAAGGAGAAGCAACGGTAATTGGCGATAATAACTTACTGATGGCTTACACTCATGTAGCTCATAATTGCGCGATCGCAAATTCCGTCGTAATTGCCAACAGCGTTGCTTTAGCAGGTCACGTCCAAATAGAGTCAAAAGCTACAATTGGCGGGGTTTTAGGCATTCACCAATTTGTTCATATTGGCGAGTTAGCAATGGTTGGTGGCATGAGCCGCATTGACCGCGATGTACCGCCCTATATGTTAGTTGAAGGCAGTCCCGCTAGAGTCCGCAGTCTCAATCTTATCGGTCTTAAACGCGCGGGCGTATCGGAATTAGACCGAGGTTTGGTTTTTCAAAGTTTAAAAAAAGCTTTTCGCAGTCTTTATCGCTCGAATTTAACGGTCAATGCGGCGTTAGAACAATTAGAATTACTCCCAGATAACGAGTACATCCAACACCTGCGCCAATTTTTGCAATTATCGCAAATGGAAGGGCGGCGAGGTTCTATACCCGGTCGGAGTCCGCGCAAGAATTGATGCAAGAAGATAAATTAACTTCTCCTTTAGCTCAAGCAAACGCTACCAAGCAGAAAGTAAGAATTTTTATTAGCACGGGCGAAGTATCGGGAGACTTGCAAGGAGCGCTACTCATAACTGCCCTTCAGCGTCAAGCGATTAAAACCGGGGTAGAGTTAGAAATTGTGGCTTTAGGCGGCGCTAAAATGGCGAATGCGGGAGCAATTTTGCTAGGCAATACTAGCAGTATTGGCTCTATGGGGCTACTCGAAGCGCTACCTTTTATTTTGCCTACCTTGCAGTTACAAAAACAAGCGATCGCTTCATTGCAAGCCAATCCGCCCGATTTAGTCGTTTTAATTGACTATATGGGCCCCAATATGAAAATTGGCAGCTATATTCATTCCTCGCTTCCCCAAGTGCCTGTAGTTTACTATATTGCTCCCCAAGTATGGGTTTGGTCGGTAACGGGACGGGCGACAAAAAGAATTATTGAAATTAGTCATAAAATTTTGGCAATTTTTCCTGAAGAAGCGCGTTACTTTGAAAACCGAGGCGCAAAAGTTAGCTGGGTAGGGCATCCTTTAGTAGATAGAATGCAAAATGCTCCTAGCCGAGAAGTTGCCAGAAAAATCCTAAATATTTCCCCAGAAACAACGGCGATCGCCTTAATTCCCGCTTCTCGTCGCCAAGAGTTAAAATACCTGCTTCCGGTGATGTTTGCCGCCGCCAAGCAAATTCAAGCGCAGTTACCCAACGTCCAGTTTTTGATTCCTTTAGCTTTAGAAATTTATCGCCAACCTATTGAAAAAGCGATCGCCCTTTACGGTTTGCAAGCAACGATAGTCTGCGGACAAACAACCGAAGCAATTTCCGCCGCCGATTTAGCAATAACTAAGTCGGGGACGGTAAACTTAGAAATTGCCCTTTTAAACGTGCCGCAAGTAGTAATTTACCGCGTTAGTCGCCTGACAATTGCGATCGCGCGATTGTTTAAGTTTTCCATTCCATTTATGTCGCCGCCCAACTTGGTAGAAATGAAGCCGATCGTGCCAGAATTACTCCAAGAACAAGCTACCAGCGAAAATATCTTCCAAATAGCTTTAGAATTATTGCTCAATGCCGAGCGTCGCCAAAAAACTCTAGACGCATACGCGCAGATGCGATTATCTTTAGGAGAAGTCGGAGTATGCGATCGCGCGGCAGTAGAAATTTTCCAACTACTTGAGGCAAGAGGTGAGTAATCATCGACAATGGACTTGCGCCCTTAACTAAACGTCCCGTTGCGATCGATTTATTTGCAGGTGTAGGCGGATTTTCCCTAGGGATGGAGCAAGCTGGATTTGATGTATTAGTTGCGGTAGAAAGCGATCCGGTTCATGCGGGCGTTTATAAGTTCAATTTTCCCCTCACGGAAGTAATCTGCGGCGATGTTACCAAACTAAGCGCTTCTACGATTAGAAAAGCCGCTTTTAAAGGCTGGTTTGCTCATTATTGTCACACCGGAGAGCATTGGGACGGACAAATCGATTTAGTTTTTGGGGGTCCGCCTTGTCAGGGTTTCTCAATTATGGGCAAACGCCTGATAAATGACGATCGCAATCACTTAGTATTAGAGTTTTGCCGCTTAGTAATTGAACTAAATCCCCGTTGTTTTGTGATGGAAAACGTACCGGGAATGGTGGCGGGGAAACACAAAACTTGGCTAAATAAACTCAAAAACAAATTTAAACTCAATGGCTATCGCAGTAAAGCGCAAATTTTAAATGCGGCAGATTTTGGCGTACCCCAAAGACGCAAAAGACTATTTTTTTGCGGCGCGCAGGCGGGAATTAAAATTAGTTTCCCCAAGCCTCTAGGGGGAGAATTAGTTAAAGTTGTAGAGGCGATCGCCGACTTACCCGATCTCGATAGTTTTCCCGAACTTAAAACCAGCGATCGAGTGCTATTAAGTGCCGAACAATTCGCCCAAATAGAGCAAAAAACTAGCTCCTACGTCAAAAATCTCCGTAATACTAACTATTACGCCTATCCTCGCTTGTGGAATAGGCAATTGCTCACAAGTTCCATGCAAACTCAACATAGCCAAACTTCTATCGCCCGTTTTGCGGCAACTAGCGCCAATCAAAGAGAGCCAATTAGTCATTTGCGCCGTTTGGACTTAAATGGACTATGCCACACCTTGCGGGCGGGTACGGGAAGCGATCGCGGTAGCTATACATCCCCCCGCCCGATTCATCCAACTTTACCGCGAGTAATTTCGGTCAGAGAAGCGGCTAGATTGCATTCTTTTCCTGACTGGTTTTGCCTGCATCAAACTAAATGGCATGGATTTAGACAAGTAGGCAATTCTGTTCCTCCCTTATTAGCGCAAGCCGTAGGAACAAATATTATTACCGCTTTAGGCGTAACTCCCACCTTACCAAAAATGACAATCATTCCCAACGATCCGCAGCTATTGCGCTTTGAAGCTTGTCAAGCCAGGGAGTATCTTAAGTCAAATTACAAAATTGACTAATTTACCTGGAATAACAATTACTTTTTTAATTGTCTTACCTTCAAGATGACGTTGCGCCGCTTCCGACTCGCGGGCATAATTTTCTAGCGCTGGTTTATCAGCTTGAGCGGGAACTTGAATTGTTCCTCTAGTTTTGCCCATAACTTGAATTACTAAGGTAATTTCGTCGGCTACTAAAGCATTAGGATCGTAGCTACGCCAAGTTTGTTGATGAATAGAACCTGTTTTACCGCTCAAATGCCACAATTCCTCAGCTATATGAGGAGCAAAGGGCGCAAGTAGCTGCATTAACGTCTCGATGCCTTCCGCGTATATAGGCGAATCAGAGGATTTAGAGTCATAAATTGCGTTACTTAACTTCATCAACTCTGAAACCGCCGTATTTAGATGGTATTCGCCCTCTAAGTCTTCAGTAATTTCTTTAATAGCGCGATGAATTGCTCGGCGTAGCTCTTTTTCAACGGAACTTAAAGTAGCGGTTTGAGTCCGCACTTTCGAGCCATCAAACTCTGTTACCAAGCGCCAAATCCGATTTAAAAAGCGAAATTGTCCTTCTACATCCGCCTTATCCCATTCCAAGTCTTTTTCGGGCGGCGCTTTAAATAAAATAAACATCCGCGCCGTATCTACGCCATATTCGGCAATTACATCTTCTGGTGCTACGCCGTTGTACTTTGACTTAGACATTTTCTCGTAAAAAACTTCCAATTCCTCCCCAGTTTCCGGGTCTTTTGGCTCAGTTTCATTTACTTGAGCCGAAGGAATGTATTTATTGGTGACAGGATTTTTGTAAGTAACCGCTTGTACCATGCCTTGAGTTAAGAGACTTTGGAAAGGCTCGTCAAAGTTAATAAGCTTGCGATCGCGCAGTACTTTAGTAAAAAATCGCGAATACAATAAGTGTAAAATTGCGTGTTCGATTCCGCCTACATACTGATCTACAGGCATCCAATCATTAGTTTTCAAACTCGCAAAAACTTCAGTTTCGTTTCTGGCATCGGGAAAACGCAAAAAGTACCATGAAGAATCAATAAAAGTATCCATCGTATCCGTTTCCCGCAAGCTAGGCTGCCCGCAATGAGGACATGGTACGTTTACCCAGCTTTCTAGTTGAGCCAAAGGAGACGCACCGCGCCCAGTAAACTCCACCTCGTCCGGTAGTTTAACAGGTAAATCTTCTTCTGGTACGGGGACAGCACCGCAACTTAAACAGTGAATAATTGGAATTGGCGCGCCCCAGTAGCGCTGCCTTGATATCAACCAATCGCGCAGGCGATATTGTACTCTTGCTTTACCGTAGCCTTTTTGTTCGGCATACTGAACGATCGCCTCTTTTGCTTTTAAAGAGTCCATCCCCTCAAAAGCTCCAGAATTAACTACTGTTCCAACTTCAGTATATGCCTGTTTTAAAGAGGTTTTAGATACGGTTCTCCCCGTCCCTGGTGGCACAATTACAACTTGAATTGGCAATTGCTTTTCTTTGGCAAACTTAAAGTCTCGCACGTCATGGGCGGGTACGCCCATCACCGCCCCCGTACCGTACTCGTACAGCACGTAATCGGCTATCCAAATGGGAATTTCTGCTCCCGTAAAAGGATTAACCGCTATGCCCCCGGTAGGAATACCCCGCTTGGGCTTATCTTCTGCCGTGCGTTCTAATTCGCTTTGAATTGCTACTTCTTGAATAAATGCTTCTACAGCTTCTTTTCGATCTGGTGTAGTTACACTTGCGGTCAAGGGGTGTTCGGGAGCTAAAACAACGTAAGTAACTCCATAAACAGTATCGGGGCGAGTGGTAAAAACGCCGATTTTTTCTTCTAAACCGACAATCGGAAACTCTAGATAAGCACCAACCGATTTACCAATCCAGTTTGCCTGCATGATTTTAACTCGCTCCGGCCATCCGGTCAGCTTATCTAAATCATTTAACAGTTGTTCGGCGTAGTCGGTAATTTTTAAAAACCACTGACGTAATAGTTTGCGTTCGACTATAGCGCCACTGCGCCACGACTTGCCTTCATTATCTACTTGTTCGTTAGCAAGGACTGTTTGGTCAATCGGGTCCCAATTGACGGCGGCTTCTTTTTGATAAGCAAGTCCAGCTTGAAAAAATTGCAAGAAAATCCACTGCGTCCATTTGTAATACTCCGGCGAACAAGTAGCGATTTCTTTTTCCCAGTCAATAGACAATCCCAAGCGTTGCAATTGACTCCGCATCTGAGCAATATTTTGATAAGTCCACTTTGCCGGAGGAATACCCCGCTCGATTGCCGCGTTTTCGGCGGGTAAGCCAAAAGCATCCCAACCCATCGGGTGCAGGACGCGATAGCCTTGCATCCGCTTGAGTCTAGCAATTACATCGGTAATTACATAGTTACGGACGTGACCCATGTGCAGGCTACCCGATGGATAGGGAAACATTGAGAGGGCGTAAAACTTTGGCTTACTTTCATCTGTAGAGGTACGGTCTAAGCCAAGATTTGCCCAACTTTTTTGCCACTTTTCCTCTACGGCGGCGGGGATATAACGGGACTCCACAAACAAACTCCTACCTTAGTTGCGATCGCGCAATTTATGTTTCGTTATTGTGACACAATCTCGGATGGTGCTGATGGTCATAGTAAAAGTCTAATTTTTCTTTCCATGTCCGGGCGATCGCTTTTAAAAATTCATTACTTTAATAACTGTGGTTATACTTTGTCTTCAAGGTTTTATTAGGGATATTATTTATAAGCCTGTTCTTATTCCCCAAATTAAAACCTACGCCTTAGACAACTTCAATATCAACCAGTCAAAACCTTTTGGCATAATTAATTTGGATTCTCCACAAAATAATATTGCTTTTTCTCAATGGAAATCTCCTAAAAGAACTAGAACTTATCATTTTGCTAGAATTTATAACACCTATCATTTAAACTCTAAAAAAATTACCATAATTCCCGTAATAAAAGATGAAGGTGCTGGAGGAGACAATGATAGAATTAACTTTATTACCTTATCTTGGATGAATTTGTTAAATGTATATATTATCTTAGCTTGGTACGAACAAGCTGATGTAGTAATAGGTACAAGCAACAAAATTACTAAGCAAAAGTTTAATCCTGACTATATAAATCAAAAAATAGAAGAAGTAAGTATTTATCAGTTATCAGCTTTACATTGGAATACAACTCACTTTGAAAGAAATTTTAATTCTGTTTACTTAAATGCTATTAATAGCTATGAAAAAATAGCAGCTACACAACAGGTAAGTTTGCATTCAAGCGCTAAACATACTGAGGTATTCGCTCGATTTCAGCTAAATAGAGTATTTAGTTTAGAAAAGTTCAAAGCTCATACTCTTAATAAATCGTTAATTGCCGCACAGAGAGAATCCGTAACTACGCATAAATTAGAGCATTTAGCTGACGGTTATAAAGGTATATTTTTTATTTCTAACTACTTAGGTGGAAGCTATCATTTAACTGTAGATGAAGTGTATAAGCAAAATAATATTTTTATTTTGCAAGAATCAAAAAATTCTAGTCAAGGAAAAATGCCGTCGGTAGATGATATCAAAGATGGTTTATTCAAACTAATACTCTTTAGTAATTTGGAATGTTTATGTTTAGATGGACAAATGATAGACTTTACTACCTGTTTAAAAATAACTGGCAAAATTCGGGGAAGCCTTCGTTTGCCAAGCGACAATTTTACAATATCGGCATTTTGTCAAGATAATATTTTTAATAAAATGCAAACGCAAGTAATCTACTCCTTAGATGAAGAAACTAAGCAAAATTCTAAATTAAATGTTTTAATTACTTCCAATGAATAACTCAACTAAAAGCCCTTTAAGATATCCAGGAGGCAAATCTAAAGTCGTTAAATACTTATTACCATATTTTTCCTCAGACATAAATGAGTTTAGAGAACTTTTTATAGGTGGCGGCTCAGTTTTTATTACTCTTAAAAGTACCGTTGGCGATAAAATAAAACATTATTGGATTAACGAGCTAAATATCGATTTATATACATTTTGGAAATATGCAAAAGATGATATAACTACGCTCGTAAGTAGCATCAATACTTTAAAGCAAAACTATCAAACTGGTAGAGATTTATACAAGTATTTGAATAACGATAGCTTTATAGATTCGGAATTTAATAGAGCAGTTAGATTTTTTATTATGAACCGCATCACTTTTTCAGGGATTATGGATTCTGGCGGTTATTCTCAGCAAGCATTTGAGAAAAGATTTACTAATTCATCTATTGAAAGATTAAAAAATATTTCGCCTTACTTAGAAGAAGTTTTAATTACTTGTGGTGATTATGAAGAACTGTTAGGCAAAGATGGTAAAGAAGTATTTTTATTCTTAGATCCGCCCTACTACCAACCAACTAAATCAAAGCTTTATGGAGTTAAAGGAAACCTGCATACAAGCTTCGATCATCAAAGATTTGCTGAAAACGTAAAACAATGCAAACACAAATGGTTGCTAACTTACGACGACTGTTTAGAAATTAGAGAATTATTTAGCTTTGCAAATATAATAGAATTCCAAGTACAGTATGGAATGAATAATTACAAACAAAAAAATGCGGCTATTGGTAAAGAATTAATAATTACAAACTACACTCCAAATAAATTAGATTGCCTCCACCAACTAACACTTAATTTTAATAGTAAGGTTATTTAAGTTTGTTAAAAGTTTTTGTATACGGGACTCTAAAGCCAGGAGAAAGAAATTATCAGTTATACTGCATTCAAGCGGTAGCCGTACAAAAAGCGATCGCTTATGGAAAATTATACGACTTACCAATGGGTTATCCCGCAGCAATTTTCCCGGAAACTTCTCTTGTACGCGGTTATTTACTGACTTTTATTGATGCTGCCATTTTACAAGCTCTTGACGAACTAGAAGATTATTATCCCCACCAACCAATTAGCCGTAACCTTTATCAAAGACAGCAAATAGAAGTTTATGATTTACATAAAAAGTCTCTAGGCAAAGCATGGACTTATTCCATGAATCAACAACAAATTGATAACTATGGTGGAACTTTGCTTGACAAAGGCTGGTGGACAGAAAAATAAGCTGTTAACTATTGCTAACAGCTTACAAATTTGTTATAAATTTTTCTACTATGGTTTACTCGGCACTGACTTTTCAATTACCTTTGGAGTTTCAATCGTAGACTCTGGAAGCTCAACTAAAGGAGTATTTAGAGCAACTAATACTTTCTCCGTACTTGCCGGATTGTTTACTTCTGCCATTTGTAGCACCTGACGACCGGGAACAACGCTAGATAGCGCCGCAATCACTACGGCGGCAACGGCTGCGCCTCCCCACTTCAAAGAACGACGCTGGCGGCGCTTTTCGATTTTGCCAAAAACTTGCTGAATTGTTTGCTCTACGCTTTGAGGATTGCTTGGCGCGGGCAAATTTTGAAAGTTTTGGCGCAGAGCTAAAAGTCTTGCGTATAGCTTTTGGGTTTCAGCATCATTATTTAACCATTCTTCTACCTGTCGCCTTTCTGAGGCTGTAACTTCACCATCTAGGTAGGCACTTAGTAACTCGAAGCGATCGCGCTTCTGTGTATTCATAGCATTTATCAATTATTTTATTACCAGGATTAAACGCGGATAAGTTACTTGGCAGTTGTTGGGATAAACCAGTGAATTAATTAAAAATCACAGATTATCTTAACATTTTTACCAAATTATACGAGAGGTTAAAGGTACTAAATATATTGTTAGTCTTAACCATCTAAGTAGTTTTGCAGTTGAGATTGAAGTCTAGTTCTAGCTCTAGCTATTCTTGACTTCACCGTTCCCAGAGAAACTTTAGTAATTTCGGCAATGTCTTCGTAAGCCATGCCTTCAATTTCTCTTAAAACTATCGTCGTGCGGAAGACTTCGGGTAAGTCCGCGATCGCCTCTTGTAATTGTTCGTAAAATTCTCGTGTTGTTAACTCCTCCTCTGGAGAGGGATTTTCCCCAGCAATTTCCCAATCCATTTCGCCATCTTCCATAAAACGGGGTGCGTCTAAAGACAAGGGACTGGAAACGCGCTTGCGCTTGCGTAACTCGTCGTAAAACAAGTTAGTGGCAATTCGGCTCAACCAACCGCGAAACTTGACTGGTTCTTGCAAGCGTTTGATATTGCGATAAACTCGAATCCACACTTCTTGAGCCAGATCCGCGCGATCTTGCCAATCGGGAGCTAGGTGATATAGCACCCTATCCACGTGGGATTGGTAGCGCCGCAGCAATTCGGAAAAAGCGGCGCGATCTGGATTGCGTTCGGATTGACAACGCAAAATTAAATCGTAGTTTGACAATTTGTCTATTTGCACTGGCGCTTGAGGAAATTTTGCCTCAACTGATGACCAGGGTATAGAAATAGCTTGATTCATACACGCCGATAAAAATAGAACGTCCCTGTCTATTAAGACATTATTTGTAATAGTAAGTTCCTGATGACCGGCGTGTATTTGTCTGAGGCTCTATTTGGCAGTTAAGGGCAACAGTTGGTACTGCTGCCAGTTGCTACCTATAGGCGCAAGCCATTTTTTCCCAGTAGTGATTTGTTCTGCTATGGACGAACTCTTAGTATTGTTTTGATTATTCGATAAACTGACTACCACGAGCAAGTTTAGGCACAACGTCACGATTGAGGCTAACAATAGTTTTTCTAACACGCGAATCGCCTCCCACACCTATAATTGTTGTGGTTATAGTTATTTTTTTGAAAAAAATTAATAACTGCGACCACTTTTTTCCTCTTAACCTTAGTTTGCCCACTCTTTGCTAAAAAAGCATGAGAAAGCAGATAAATCTTTGTTAAGTAAAGAAGTGTTAGATGTTGTTTACTCTGGAGCTTGCTCGAAGGACGGAGCATAAGCTTGGAGCAGGGTGCTGACTTGTTTTAAAACTTCCTCGCCGGAATTTTTGCCCAAAGCTTGCCTTTCGGGGAAAAAATCAGGACGATCTAAGTTACGAGCGATCGCTTCGTTTACTTGTTGAACGATTAATTGTTCTAGGTCTTCTTTAGCGCGTTGGCGTTGGTAGTTGCCGCCTTCTTCGGTAGTGGCATACAGTGGAGGCAAGCGATTTAGGGCATAAGCTGCTATATCTCCTACATCTAAATGGCGATCGCTCGTGACTTCTATTTCTGCTACTCTCGCCAATGCTTCGCTCAAAACCAATTCTTCCATAACATTGATAAACTGCTTGCGTTGTACTGCTACTACTTCCCCTGTTAGCAGCGATCCCATGAGCTTGTCTAGCGCCATATACTCAGCGACAGAAAGCTCTGAGGCAGCATCGCAAATAGACCCTACCTCCGCTTCCATTGCTGGTGTAAGATAACCAGTGTGAAGGGCTTGTTCAACTATTTTTTCAATACCCATAACGCCTCTAAACTCTATGGCACTTGCTGGTGATTTCTGTATTCCTCAACAATTTTGCCTTACTCTTAAGCAAAAGTGGCAAAATAAACCTAATTAAATTTACTATTGCGCCAAGGAGTAGGATCTACCGATTCTCCTTGGACGTATAATCCCCAGTGGAGATGAGGCCCTGTTACTGCTCCGGTCGAGCCTACAGCGCCAATTACTTGACCTGCTTTCACAAAATCGCCTTCTTTGACATTAATCCGGCTGAGATGCAAATAAGTAGTAATTACTCCTTGTCCGTGATCGATGCCGATGATATTTCCGTGAACGCGAAACCCTTGGGAAACTCTGCCAACTAAGGCAATGCGACCATCGGCGGGGGCCATCACTGGCGAACCTGTAGCACCAGCATAATCTACGCCACGATGATAGTAATCTTGAGCGAATTTACCATTATAGTAGCGACGAACTCCATAAATTGTAGTAATTCTACCTTTATTTGGTTTAAGAAAAGCTCCATTCCAGAATTTTTGGGGTGTTTTTAGCGCTTTGAGGGCGGCTACGCGGCTTAGTTCGAGTTCTGTAGCTTCTAATCCAGCTTTTCCTGGTGAAAGTCTAATCCGTTGAACGGGAAATTTGCGATCGCTTACCTGCACTGCCATTTGCTTAGTTTGTTCTCCCGCTTTAATTTGCAGCACTCTATTACCTGGCTTTTGTAAGGGGGTTGTTGGTAAAAAAGTGCGGTATTTATTGGGGGCGACTTCAAAAGTAGGATAAGTTTTTTGGTTAACTGTTACCGACGGACTTATATTTGGGGCGCTCGGATTATCGGGAGTTACGACCACTGTTAATGTATCGCCCAAGCGCGGTTTAGTTGGACTAACTTGAACTTGCAACGCTTTTACGGAAGTTGCCAACATAGTGGGAATAGCGATCGCCATTGCTACTAGACTAGGTTTTAAGTAGTGGGTGCTACTTTGACTCATAAGTTGAAGTACCTGGATGCTGAGAGATTTTATCAATTGAATTTTGCTCTTGAGTTAGATTACCTTTTTGTTTAGCTCGTTTAGCAAGTCAATATTTCTGCGTTTATATTATTTTGCTGTTTGCAAGGGGCGATAGCAAGGAATGTATATGATAAATGTAAATAATTTTATAGGGGCGCAAAGCATTGCCTCCCTAATAATTTTAATAAATATAATTTTTATGAATTTAAAGCCTGACATCGCTTCAAGAATTTTGTATACTGAGGTGTTATTCGTCAATTTGTATAAATATTTTTAAGTAATTTCACGTAAGTATGAACTTATTTTTATGTAGGAATTTAAAGTTAATTTTGTTTGCGGGAATAATAGGATTAACTGGGACTGCTTGTAGTAATTTGCGTTCGACACAGTTACCTAGTAAGCCAACAACTCAAGGAGTTATAGGGTCACCACTACCCCAAAAGACAAATTTGCCAGCGCCACAAGCAGAAGTCGATCGCTATGAAATGGCATTAGATAAGGCTTATGGGGCTTTAACTATCAGTCAATCTGCTCGTGGTGCAGAAGACTGGCGATTAATAGCAATGCAGTGGAGTCAAGCAATTTCATTAATGAAAAGCGTACCCGCCCGCAGTCCTCATAAAGCGATCGCTCAAAAAAAGATTATTCAGTACCAAAAAAATCTCAGCTATGCCCAACAGCAAGCAAATCGTCCTCAACAACCGCGCCCAGAACCAGTAGTAGCTGTTATTCCTGAAGCCCCGTTTCCGATTATTACTAATAACCGTACTATCCAAACGCCGTCTCGCGTTGAAATTGCTCGTATTCCCGTTCAAGCACCGCCACCGCTTGTAATCCCACCAACAGGAGTATTTCAAGCGGCGATTAAAAGCCGTCATGGGGGGACACCAGTGGTTGATGTGACTTTTAATAATGGCGAACGCTTTGAAATGATTGTAGATACGGGAGCGAGTGGGACAGTAATTACTCAACAAATGGCTTCAATTTTGGGAGTTGTACCCATAGGTAAAGCGAGAGCAAATACCGCCAGCGATCGCAATGTAGAGTTTGCCATTGGTAGAGTTAATTCAATTGAAGTCGGCGGTGCGGTAATTAGCAATGTACCTGTAGCGATCGCCCCTCTAGATAACTTAGACATGGGTTTACTAGGACAAGATTTTTTTAGTAACTACGATGTCACAATTAAACGCGATGTAGTTGAGTTTCGTCCTCGTTAGCAATAGGAAAAAATTTCCTTCTAGTTTCAGGTTGATACATTTTTCTTTACCCAAGATTAACTAATGCTTACTTACTTGTTAATTTAGCAACTGCTAATCTAAGCTAAATCTGCATTAGGCAATTCAATAACTTTTAAAGAGTTTTTGCAGAATATTAGTAGGTATTGAAAATGAGCGGGCATCTAAATAAACGGGCTAAGTTTTGGCTAGTAAGCTGTGTTTCTATTGCCGGATTGCTACTATTAAGTTTTCCAGCTTTGAGTGAAACCAAAACAGTAAACATTAGTATTAAAACCGAAAAGAATCAAAGTTTTATTAATTTGATGCAGCAAGCTGAATTAATAGCAACTGAATCAATAGATCGAGAATTTAATCGTTTATCAACAGTTAGAGAAGTAGGAGTAACAATTAGTGGCGAACGCAACGGGCAAGAAGTACCTTTGTTATCTACTAAAGTTTCCCGCTTAAACTGGCAAGCTCAACCCACAATTCAATCGTGGACTAACTACTTTACTAAAGCTGCAATTTTGTTAGGGTTTAATCAAATTCCAAAAGTTAAACCTAATGTACCC
>JAPJOW010000049.1 GCA_030826005.1 Aliterella sp. RAGGC_92 | reverse complement strand
TCCTTGAGGATTGGCAAGAATCCTTAAGTCGGCTAGGGTTTGAACGTCGGCGAGGCGTTCGCGTAAGAGAATTTCTACCCGCCCAGCTAGTCCAACGGCTCTAGACTCCTTAAATGCAGAAATTTGTTTAACGATCGCGCTATCGGCTAAGTTGTATGCAATAGTACCCAGCAAAGCTACGGGAACAATACCAAGAGCGATTGCGCCTAAAGTTACCTTCGTTCTCAAACTGGTACGCTTCCACCTAGAAAGCTTTTTCATCTCTTGGGGCATTTGCGGAGGGGTGGATTTATTTAGAGGAGTCGCAGGAGCAGTAGGAGTTACGATTTCGGTAGTAGGAGAAACTGCCGACTTAAAAAAACCGCTATCGCCATTGGTTTCATTGTGACCGTTGGTGATATTGCGATCGGAGGGCTTGGGAGAAGTTTGAGTCATGGGAAGAACCTTAAAACTTGGGATGTATGGTTAATTTACAAAAACTGAGCAATAGAAATACAAAAAGCTATAAAGCTAAGGCATAAAAAATTGATATTTTGCTTTTAATGCAGCGAGTAGAGACGCTGCATTAAAGCTCTTTACTTGGGCATTCCAGCAACGATCGAGTTTCCGTCTAAAACAACGACAATTTCACCATTGGTTTTTAACCAGTAGCCGCGTAAAAATGGTACTAATGCTGCATTTACCGCCGATTCTGGGGGCGATTGAATTAAGTCAGAATTAAACCATTCCATATCTTCTACTCGGTTAACGGCAAGTCCTAGCATTTTTTTTCCTGCCATATTGCGGTCTTTTTGTCGCCCGCCGGATTGTTGGGAGCTAACAACAATTGCCGTGTAAAGCGATCGGCTACCTGCTTGTTGGTACAAAGGCGTACCCCCCAGTAAATAACCCAAATCGACCAGCCACAAAATTTCACCCCGCCAGTTGTATACGCCAATTACCCAAGGGGGCATATGGGGAATAGGTACAACTTTGGTAGTCGAAACGGTGAATACTTCGGTCATTTGCTCTACGGGCAAAGCGGCATTGAGATCGGGGGCTAGGTGAAAGCGCAAAAACTGCTGTTGCTCTTTTGCTGCTTCTTCGGCGGTTGCCGAGCCTAATGAAATGCCTTTAGACAAAAACTCAGATATCATTGCTGTCTCCTGCTGCAATGCGTTAATATAAACGCCTTATTTGATCAGTTGCTTGACTGTTTTTAGCAGTTCTTCTTGGTCTACGGGCTTAGTAATGTAGGCATCGGCTCCTTGTTTTTTGCCCCAGAATTTATCCATATCCGTTGATTTGGTAGAGCAGATTACTACGGGAATAGCACTGGTAGCGCTTTCTGCTTTGAGATCGCGGCATAGTTCAAAACCACTGCGATCGGGCAATACTACATCTAATACAATCAAGTCTGGTTTTTGGCTGCTAATTTTGGTCATAGCTTCTTTACCATCGGTGGCTGTAAGTACGGTCAATCCGCCTTTTTGCAAGCAGCTTGTAATTACGTCCATTTGGGTAGGAGAATCTTCAACGACTAAAACTGTACTCATGGTGTTGTCCTGTTAAAAAAAAGGTGGGTATTGAAATGAAAAATTGGGCTAATAAAGCGATTTACTTGACTAAATATTTTTAGTCTTCTACTAATTCGCTGAGGTGCTGGCGGGTAGTTTCCAGCACGGTTTCGGCGTTAGCTGGTTTGCTTAAAAAACCAGAAGCGCCGACGATTTTGGCGCGTACTCGGTCGATAATGCCGTCATTGCCCGTCAAGATGACAATCGGCGTATCGCGGAATGCTGATACTTTACGCAGTTGAGTACAAATTTCATATCCATTGGTATTGGGCATGATTAGATCCAAAAAAATTAGATCGGGCTTGCGACTAAGTAAAGTTGCGATCGCCCGTAATGAGTCTTGCACACCTAAGAACCGATAACCTCCTGTTGTGAGAATTTTTTCCATACTTTGACAAACGAGCGGGCTGTCATCGACGCAAGCAATTAGCGGTGCATGGGTACTAGCAACGGCAAGCTTTGGCGAAGATGGAATAGTTGGCGCGGGAAAATCTGGTAGCTCGATAAGCTCTACTATTCCCGATTTTAAAAATGGGAGTAAAGAGCTAGTAACTTGGGCCGCATCTCGCTTCATAACTACGCCAAGTTCGCGCAGCGTCCGATGTCCGTCTAATAGTTTGACGAGGTTTTGAAAAACCGGAGCAGATACTTGTTGTTGTAGTTGCTCTTTTTGTTTAATTGTCGGCGCAAAATTTGCATTGCGATCGCTGGCGTTGACTTTTTGCCATAGCTGTTTTTGCTGTTGGACTTCCGCCAGGACTAGCCCTGGATCTAATAAGGCGAGTTGCAAGGGAACGGATATATGTTCTGGCTTGACTTGAAAACTAACTTGAGTTGCTTGGGAGATGTCAAACAGAACCTCACAAACAATCCCGGCGATTGTTTTTGCTACTTGTTCGCGGCTGAGTTGTTGGCGTTCTACTCCTAAATGTAATAGTTGATATTCCCAACTTGTGACGGCAGACAAAGTTACTGGATTTGAGATATTAACTAACAATTGTTTTAATTGCCCAATATCAAGTTGGGGGCATTGAACTAATAAGTTTCTTTGCCAACGTCTAACCGGATGACTGCCTCCGGTTGCGTACAAAATTCGCCCTAAAAATAAGCAAAAATTCCATTCCTGCTCTGGATTCCCTTCGCTGCTTGTACTTTTTACTAATAAGTTGCCACTGAATTGCTCTTGTTTTAATCCTGTAAGTGTTTTAACTAAATCGTTAGCGTTCATAGTTTCAGCAATCATAATTATTTTTTTGCTCCAAATAAAGGATTTTTTTTCTAGTTAGTTGGATATACTTACTCCATTGTTATTAGTGTGATATTTGCCAGTAAAAATTAGCAACGATAATTCTACTTAAAATATTTATTGAGTTCATTGAAAGAGCGATCGCGTTCGATAAAATAATAAGTCTTCAAACTAAAATAAAATTTATTAACATTTAAAAAGGCTAAAACCCCATGACTTGACGTTCTCCCGATCATGACATTCCTCTAAATAATCTAGATCCGTATCAACACTGAATTTACTTAGACCTGTAGGAGCGTACGTAAGTATTGTTAGGGATATAGAATCGGCTTAAAAATATGTAGAAACGAGAGTTTGGGTGATTTTAGAGCCAAAGCTGATATTTGTAGGAATCTGGAAGGCGTTTTAATCTGTGGAGAGATTGTAAGTATTTTTAGGTGAGATAAGAGAATAATTTGTAGTCGATGTGAAAATTTTAGTTGTATCTAAAACTACTCAATTGCTTAAAATTTTTCTTAGTCCATAACGCGATCGCTAACACTTGATATGTAAAAATACCTAGGCATTTCCAAATACTTGCCTATATAGTTAACTGCGATGCAATCTTTCTTAGGAATTGAAACTCAGCAAACAAGTAAACTTGCTCTAGTTTTTTTCCTGAAACTACTTTTGGCAAATATTGCAATTATTTTACAAATAAGCTGCTATTTAAGCTGAAAAAGCCAGTAAATCTACTATTGAATTACTTGTCCTTCACCAAAATTTCATATATACACAGGTTGATTCACCGTGACTTTACGGTTCTTTACAGGTTACTGTTTTAAGATGGTTAGTCAGTAAGTTGAATATTATCAGGTTGCTTAACTATTGCCGGGCGCAAATTCGCTCTATCAAAGGTACAAAATGCTTTTCTTAGTAAATATTGAGGTGATGCGATGAAAGCAGTAATATTAGCTGGTGGCTTAGGTACTCGATTGAGTGAGGAAACTACCATTAAGCCTAAACCAATGGTAGAAATTGGCGGTCGTCCGGTTTTGTGGCATATCATGAAAATTTATTCTGCCTATGGCATAAATGATTTTATTATTTGCTGCGGCTATAAAGGCTACGTAATTAAAGAGTATTTTGCTAATTATTTCTTACATATGTCTGACGTGACATTTGATATGCGATTTAATCAAATGAATATTCATTGCGGCTATGCAGAACCTTGGCGGGTGACGCTAGTAGATACCGGAGATCAAACCATGACTGGGGGGAGATTAAAGCGAGTAAAAGAGCATATTGGCAGTGAAACTTTTTGCTTTACTTATGGTGATGGTGTCAGCAATGTAAATATTAAAGATTTGATTGCTTTTCATAAAAGACAAAAAACTCTAGCAACCTTAACTGCGAGTCAACCCCCAGGACGATTTGGAGCAATTTGTTTAGGAGAAGAACAAAGTAAAATTACTAGCTTTCGAGAGAAGCCTGAAGGAGATGGGGCGTGGGTGAATAGCGGTTATTTTGTTTTAGAGCCAGAGGTTATTGAATTGATACCTGATGATTCTACAGTTTGGGAACAAGAACCCCTCCAAAAACTAGCGCAGATGGATCAATTATCCGCTTTCAAACATAATGATTTTTGGCAGCCAATGGATACTTTACGAGATAAAACTTATCTTGAAGAACAATGGCAAAACGGTAACGCGCCTTGGAAGGTATGGTGATGTATGGTAGTGACTCCAGAGTTTTGGCAAGGTAAACGAGTTTTATTAACAGGACATACAGGATTTAAAGGAAGCTGGCTCTCAATTTGGTTGCAAGCTCTAGGAGTTCAATTAGTAGGTTATAGTCTGCCTCCAGCTACAGAGCCTAGTTTGTTTAAGTTGGCTCAAGTTGGCGATCGCATGGACTCAATATTTGCAGACATCCTAGATTTAGGTCAGTTGCAGCAAGTAGTCAAAGATTTTCAGCCGGAAATTGTCATCCACATGGCAGCACAAGCATTAGTGCGTCAGTCCTATGCCAATCCGGTAGAAACCTATTCAGTAAACGTTATGGGGACTGTAAACATCCTCGAAGCGGTGCGACAGGTTGAGGGAGTGAGAGCTTTTGTAAATGTAACCTCAGATAAATGTTATGAAAACCGCGAGTGGGTGTGGGGCTATCGCGAAAATGAAGCAATGGGTGGCTACGATCCTTATAGTAGTAGCAAAGGATGTGCGGAGTTAGTAACGGCTGCCTATAGAAATTCTTTTTTTAGCAATTATGCTCGTAAAGCGGTAGGAATTGCGACAGCTAGAGCCGGGAATGTGATTGGTGGCGGAGATTGGGCAAGCGATCGCCTAATTCCCGATATCCTGAGAGCGTGGTTAGCCGGAGAAACTGTCACGATTCGATATCCCAATGCTACCCGCCCTTGGCAACACGTCCTCGAACCTTTGCATGGCTATCTCACCCTAGCAGAGCATCTTTACAATGATGGCAGTTCTTTTAGCGGCGGGTGGAACTTCGGCCCTAAAGAAGAAGATGCCAAACCCGTAAGTTGGATCGTCCACCAGATGAGTAATCTATGGGAAGACAATAGCGGTTGGACAGTTGAAACCGTACCCCAGCTTCACGAAGCCAACTACTTAAAACTAGACTGCTCTAAGGCTCACAATCAATTGAAATGGTTGCCAAAATTAGATTTGAAAAACGCCTTAGCTTGGGTTGTGGATTGGACGAGAGCCTATCAAAGATCGCTACCCATGAGAGATATAACCCTAGCTCAAATTAATCAATTTACTACTAAATTATGACTCAGTGTCGCTTTTGTAAAACCACCTTAAATCATACCTTTGTTGATTTAGGAATGTCACCAATATCGAATGCTTTTTTAAAGCCAGAACAGCTACATGGAGTGGAAAAGTTTTATCCATTACACACCTATGTCTGCGAAAAATGTTTTTTGGTACAAATAGAGGATTTTGAATCTCGCGAGTATATTTTTGGAGATGGCGAATACGTTTATTTTTCTTCCTACTCTGATAGTTGGTTAAAACACGCCAAAAATTATACCGATTTGATGGTAGAAAAATTTGGCTTTGATGCTAATAGCCAAGTAATTGAAATTGCTAGTAATGACGGCTATTTGCTGCAATACTTTAAGGAGAAAGGCATCCCGGTTTTAGGGATAGAACCCGCAGGAAATACAGCTAAAGTAGCCCAAGAGAAAGGTATACCTAGTATAGTCAAATTTTTTGGCGTAGAAACAGCAAAAGAATTAGTAGCCGAGGGCAAACAGGCAGACTTATTACTCGGCAATAATGTTTTAGCTCACGTACCCGATTTGAATGATTTTGTCGCGGGAATGAAAATTGTTTTGAAGCCAGAGGGCATTATTACAATGGAATTTCCGCATTTGTTGCAACTGATGCAGCAAAACCAGTTTGATACAATTTATCACGAGCATTATTCTTACTATTCATTTTTAACTGCAAGCAAAGTTTTTGCCCAGCATGGTTTGACCTTATTTGACGTGGAAGAATTGCCGACTCACGGCGGCTCGTTACGGATTTATGGCAAGCATGAATCTAGCGGAGTCAAAATAAGTACTCGCGCAACTAAATTAAAAGAGAAGGAAATTGAAGCCGGATTAAATACTTTAGAACCTTACTTAAGTTTTGGCGAAAAAGTTAAAGAAACAAAACGCAAATTATTGAGCTTTTTGATTGAAGCCAAATCTCAAGGAAAAGCGATCGCCGCTTACGGCGCGCCAGCTAAAGGTAATACACTATTAAACTACTGCGGTGTCAGGACAGATTTTATTGACTATACCGTCGATCGCAGTCCTCACAAACAAAACTTACTTTTGCCAGGTACGCATATTCCAGTTATGCACCCCGATCGCATCAAAGAAACTAAGCCAGATTACTTGTTAATTTTGCCTTGGAATCTTAAAGATGAAATTATCGCTCAAACCTCCTTTATTCGGGAGTGGGGGGGAAGCTTTGTCGTACCAATTCCAGAGGTGCAAGTTTATTCATGATTTTTACTACAACAGAACTCCAGGGTGCATTTATTATTGACATCGAGCCAAGAGCGGATAAGCGCGGTTTTTTTGCCCGCACTTTCTGCGAACAAGAATTTATCGAGCATGGCTTAGAAGTCACAAACGTCCAGTGCAGCATCGCTTTTAATCACAAACAAGGAACTATTCGAGGGATGCACTATCAAGATGCGCCCCTAACCGAAGCCAAGTTAGTGCGCTGCACTTCTGGCGCTATTTATGACGTAATTGTGGATATGCGCCCGACTTCTCCTACCTACTTAGCTCATATTGGGGTTGAGTTGAGCGCCGAAAATAGACGGAGTTTGTACGTCCCAGAAATGTTTGCTCACGGCTACCAAACACTTACAGATGATACAGAAGTTATCTATCAAATGAATAAGTTATACAAGCCTGGGTACGAGCGCGGTTTGCGTTATGACGATCCAATTTTAGGAATTCAATGGCAACTGCCAGTGAGTGAAATTGCTGATAAAGACTCTAGTTGGTCTTTATTAGAATCAATGCTAGTAGGAATGGAAAGATAGTTTTTGCAGAAAAATAGCCTGCATCTGTGCAATTTTGCCCAAATGAATAGTAACTTTAATCAAAAAACTCAGTTAAGCGTCATTATTCCCTGCTTTAATGGGGCAGCTACGATCGCTCTGCAATTAGAAGCGCTCTCACTCCAGCAATGGTATGGCTCGTGGGAGATAATTGTTTGCAACAATGGTTCAACGGACAACTCGGTAGCTGTTGTCGAACAATACAAAGCTAAATTACCTAACCTGCGGATTGTTGATGCTTCAGCTAAACGCGGAGTTGCCTACGTCCGCAATGTGGGGCTAGAAGCGGCTTGTAGCGATGCTTTTGTAATTTGCGATGCGGATGACGAAGTTGCTCCCGGCTGGTTAGCAGCTATGGGGGATGCTTTGAGCCAGTACGACTTTGTGACTGGCCCCTTAGAATTTACAAAACTCAACGAACCTTGGCGCGTGCAGAAGCATGAAGATAAACAAAAAGAACCACCAGGTTCGCACCAAGAAGTCCCCTTTTTTCCTTGGGGAAGTGGTTGTAACTTTGGCTTCACGCGCAAAGTTATCGATACTATTGGTAGATTTGATGAGTCGCTGACTTTTGCCGAAGATATTGAATTTAGTTGGCGATCGCAACAAGCAGGTTTTGAACTTCACTTTATTCCCCAGGCTACGGTTCATTACCGTTTGCGTCACGGTTTAATTGCCAACTACATCCAGTCGCGTAATTGGGCAAAGGCTGGGGTAGAAGTAAGTAAAAGGTACGGATTGCTAAAAGGTAAATTTGTCAAACTAAAGTTAATTTTAGGCGGTTGGAAACACTTATTGATACTTTTATTCAAAACTCGCACTAAAGAAGACTGGGTAATCTGGATGCGGCGTTTGGGTGGAAAAGTCGGTGAAATTCAAGGCTGCATAGAATATTTATTTTAGTTGCAGGGTGCAAGTTTTAATTGTTAGGAGGTAAAAACACAATGAACTCTATTTTTTTTGATGCCAAACTTAGCGACGAAGCGCGTAGAGAGCAACTATATAACGGACAATTGTTTGTGTATTCGGCGTGTCCAAGTGCGATCGCAATGGTTGAATTTGCCCGCGAGATGATTGCGGAAGCTTTTGCACCTTTAGATCCCAGAAAAGCTCAATATAGTCTATCTGTAGAGGAATATGCGGCAATTTTGGCAACATTAAAGCCAGCTTTTATCCATCATCCCAAGTCAAAGCAATTTTTGCAAGGAATATTACGCGAACTAGGTTGCGATTTGACTAAAACTTACTTTGACGTACCGCGCATGAGAACGTCAACCAGCGACAATTACCTCACGTCAGGTATTGCTTATGCTTTTCATCCCCATCGCGATACTTGGTACTCTGCGCCTGCTTGTCAGTTAAATTGGTGGTTTCCTATTTACGATGTTGAGCCAGATAACGTCATGGCGTTTCATCCCCGCTATTGGAGTCAGCCTGTAAAAAATGGCTCTAGCGACTACAACTATTATGAATGGAACAAAGAAAACCGCAAAAACGCCGCTCAACACATCAAAAAAGATACGCGCAAGCAACCCCGCCCGGAAGAACCAATGGATATCGATCCGCAGGTAAGAATAGTTGCTCAACCTGGGGGAGTGATGATTTTTTCTGCCGCGCAGATGCACTCTACAGTACCCAATACTTCCGGGAGTACGCGCTTTAGCATCGATTTTCGTACCGTGCATCTTGATGATGTAGTAGCTAAACGCGGTGCGCCAAACGTTGATTCTGCCTGTACGGGAACGACGATGAGAGATTACTTGCGCGGTGAGGATTTGACTCATATCCCAGAGGAAATAGTTGCGCTCTACGATGGCAAACCACCAATTGCCGACGACGTGTTGATTTTTCAACCGCCAGTTTTAAATAGTTAAGCTAGTTTATAGGCGATCGCATTAATACTTTTTGGTAACTCATGACAATGAAAAACTACAATATTCAAAGTGCGATCGGCTTGATTCCTGCGGCGGGCGAGGGAACGCGCATTGCTCCATTGCCTGGTAGCAAAGAGTTGTATCCGATTGGCTTTCGCGTAGCACCAGATGGTAGCTTGCGCCCGAAAGTAGTTTGTCATTATTTACTAGAAAGTATGCGCCTTGCGGGTATTCGTCGGGCTTACACTTTATTGCGGAGGGGTAAGTGGGATATTCCTGCTTATTTGGGCGATGGCGCGCTTGTAGATATGAATTTGGGCTATTTGATTGTGGAATCGCTCTATGGCGTTCCGTATACTTTGGATCGCGCTTATGAGTTCGTGCAAGATGCGGTAGTTACTTTAGGTTTTCCTGATATTATTTTCCAACCCCAGGATGCTTTTGTACGTCTACTAGCCCATCTTAGCGATAGCGAGGCAGATTTGGTTTTGGGGGTTGTGCCTTTTGACAAGCCTTATAAAGGCGGGATGGTTGATTTTGATGCTAATGGCTGCGTTAACCTTGTAGTAGATAAGCCGCAGCAAAGCACGCTGCGTTATAGCTGGTGTACGGCAGCTTGGATACCGAGTTTTACAGAGTTTTTACATCAATATTTAACTAATTTGCCAATTGTGCCAACGCAGGAAGTTTTAATTAACGATGTGATTCAAGCCGCGATCGATCGCGGCTTAAAGGTAGAGGTGGAAGTGTTTGAAAATGGCAGTTTTCTTGATATTGGTACTCCTGAAGATTTAGTTCGTGCGGTGCGCGATGCGGTAAAAAAAGTATAAAAGAACCTATTAATTTTTAATTAGGATAAAAATGATTGTAGATAGTGTAAAAACTTCAGAGCTTGAGAGTAACAAAGCCGAATCTATCGGGCAGAGTATGTATCAATTGATAACAAAATTGTACCCAATTTGCCGCAGTATTACGGGGGATGGATTTCGAGAGACTTTAAATATTATTAAAGATTATATTCCTCTAGAAATTCATGAAGTGCCTACAGGAACAGAGGTATATGACTGGACTGTGCCGAAGGAATGGAATATTAAAGATGCTTACATTAAAAATTCTCAAGGTGAAAAGATTGTAGACTTCAAAAATTCTAATCTGCACGTTGTTAACTATAGCGTCCCGGTGCGTCAAAAGATGTCTTTGGATGAATTAAAGGGACATTTATATACGTTGCCCGATTATCCAGATTGGATTCCTTATCGCACGACTTATTATAAAGAAAACTGGGGTTTTTGTTTAACTCACAAACAATTCTTGGAATTGCCAGCAGGAGAATACGAAGTAGTTATTGATTCTTCTTTAGAAGCGGGTCATTTAACCTATGGAGAGTATTTTATTGCCGGAGAAACGACAGAAGAAGTTTTGATATCTTGCCATAGCTGTCATCCTTCTTTATGTAATGATAATTTGTCAGGAATCTCTGTAGCAGTATTTTTGGCTCAAGAATTGAGCAAGTTATCTCTGCGTTATTCTTACAGATTTCTATTTATTCCGGGGACAATTGGCTCGATTACTTGGCTGTGTCGCAACGAAGCCCAAGTTAGTAATATTAAACATGGTCTAGTTCTAACTTGTGTAGGTGACGGGGGAAAATTTACTTATAAGCGGAGTCGCCAAGCTAAGGCAGATATTGACAAGATTTCGGAATATGTACTGGCGTGTTCGGGTAAAGAATACGAAGTAATTGATTTCTTTCCCTACGGCTACGACGAAAGGCAATATTGTTCGCCGGGGTTCAATTTGGCAGTAGGTTGTTTTATGAAATCGCCGCATGGAAGTTTTCCTCAATATCACACCTCCGCCGATAACTTAGAATTTGTAAAACCAGAGTATGTATACGATTCTTACGCTCAATGCTTATCGATTTTACAGATATTAGAAAATAATCAAACCTACTTAAACCAAAATCCTAAATGCGAACCCAGATTAGGAAAAAGAGGTTTGTATCGAGCCGTAGGCGGACAAGCAGAGGAAGCATTAGATGAATTAGCAATTCTTTGGGTGCTAAATTTGGCGGATGGCGAACATACTTTATTAGATATGGCACAAAGATCGGGCATGGCTTTTAATGTCATTGATAAAGCAGCTAAAGCTTTGTTAAAACACGATTTATTAAAGGAAATAACAGCGTAATGACGGCAACAAGTTTAAAAGAAAAGATTGCAGTTGTTACCGGCGCAAGTAGCGGAATTGGCAGAGCGATCGCGCTTGGTTTGGCAGCAGAAGGCGCAAAACTAGGACTCGTAGGACGAAATTTAGTCAATTTAGAGGAAACCGCTAGTATTGCCCAAAAAACTAGCTCCTGCGTCCTGAGCTACAGTACAGACTTGACAGAGGATGCAGAAATAACAGCGCTAAAAACTCGCATTCAAAAAGACTTTGGCAGTGATATAGATATTTTAGTTCACTGTGCGGGCGCGTATGTGCCGGGAAAAATGGCAACAGCCAATATTGCCGATCTCGATTTGCAGTACCGCGCTAACGTCCGCGCTCCTTACTTATTAACTCAAGTATTGTTACCGATGCTGCTATCCCAGCAAGGACAAGTAGTATTTATAAACTCTAGCGTGATTATGCGTCCGGCAGGCAACGCCGGGCAATTTGCCGCCACTCAGCACGCCTTAAAAGCGATCGCCGATAGCCTCAGAGAAGAAGTAAATGCCGAGCAAGTGCGCGTTTTAAGCGTATACCCAGGACGAACGGCGACTCCAAGACAAGCAAATATTCATGCAATGGAGGGTAAAGTATATCAAAGCGATCGCTTGCTACAGGCGCAAGATGTTGCAGGTGTTGTAGTTAATGCTTTAAGTATGCCCAGAACTGCGGAAGTAACGGATATCAAAATTAGACCCTTCCAAAAGACTTGATGTTAAAGTTAAAAAATCCTGCTCCTAAAAACTTACACCTTCAATAAAACTCTGTAATTAAAGAGTTTTGACCTATTTGTCATAGTTTGTGACTGCATCTACCAATATTTTTTAAACCGTATATATATGAGTGTCAGTAGTTCTTCCGTTAGCACCAATCCAAGTGCGCCGCAACTTTACGCTTGGATAGCAATTTTGGGGCTAACAATTTTTTCTGCTGTAGCTGTTTTAGCAGGAGCAGGCGGGATTTTACGTTTGCTCTTTCCTTTGGGATCTTTAATTGTTGGCTTATTTTTGTTTGGTAAATATCCCACCATTTATATAGGTTTTACTTGGTGGCTGTGGTTTGTTACCCCCTGGCTGCGTCGCGTGATTGATTATCGCAATGGTTGGGATGGTAGCGGGCTAATTTTAACTGCGCCATTTTTAGTTACATTAATTACCCTAATTACCTTTGTTCAATATCTCCCTCGGTCTTATCGTATGGGAGGATTCCCTCTAGCGATCGCGTGTTTGGGCGTAATTTACGGATTTATGATTGGAATAATCAAAAATCCCCTTGCCGTATCTTTAAGAGCGCTTTTAGATTGGCTAACTCCAATTGTTTTTGGTTTTCACCTATTTGTAAACTGGCGAGACTATCCCAAATATCAGCAGAACTTACAAAATACTTTTATGTGGGGATTGCTCGTTACAGGAAGTTACGGCATTGTGCAGTACTTAGTAGCGCCAGAATGGGATAAGTTCTGGATTATTCAAACTAAGTTGTTGACTAATGGCACGCCCGAACCATTAGGTATTCGGGTATTTAGTACAATGAATTCTCCGGGACCTTTTGCTAACGTGCTATTAGCAGGATTATTATTGTTACTTACTAACGATAATTTTCTGCGCGTTCCAGCTTCGGCAGTAGCCTACTTATCTTTTTTATTATCGTTAATTCGCTCGGCTTGGATCGGCTGGTTTCTTGGCATAATTAGCCTTTTAAGTGCCTTAAAACCGCGATTGCAGATGCAGTTGTTTATAACTATTATTGTTATGGCTTTGTGCGTAGTGCCATTAACAACTATTGAGCCATTTGCAGAAATTATTAATACTCGTTTAGAATCTTTTACTAATCTCAAAAAAGATACTAGCTTTAACGAAAGAGCAGCACTTTACGAGAGAAATGTCAATCTTGCCTTTTCTAGTGGCTTAGGTAACGGGATCGGTAGTAAATATTTTGTGAATGAAAAAGGGCTGCTCCAAGAATTGACGCTAGATAGCGGCATTTTGGATGTATTTTTTACTTTAGGATGGTTTGGGGCAATCCCTTATCTTAGCGGGATTGCGATCGCAATGTTTAATCTCCTTACAAGTCCCGAAGGGCGCTTTGATGCCTTTGCTAGTGCGGCTCGTGCGATTACTTTAGGCATTTTAATTCAGATGCTATCTAGTAACGTGCTGCTGGCACTTTCGGGAGTAGTTTTTTGGAGTTTTTTAGGTGTAGGGATGGCCGCAAGTAAGTATCACCAGCACGAGCGGTTGAAGAAAAAAAAGTAAGTTGTTTAGCAGATCAACTTGCCCAAGTTACGGCTTGCTCCCATCCTAAGCCCTTACGAACGATCGCCGGAGTATCGCTTGTCAGATCGATAATTGTAGAAACGCGATCGCTAATTTTTTCCGAATCATCATCGACAATTACATCTACTAGCTTTTCTAAACGATCGAATAGTTCAAACCGGGAAATATTTGTTTCGGCAATCGGTGTAACTTCATCTTCTCGTGCAGTTAAATGAGCAGAAGTTGAAATAATCGGATTTTCCAATGCCTGTAATAAAGCCAAACATACTTTATTATTGGGTACGCGAATGCCTGTAGTTTTGCGTTTGGGATTGAGGACTAAGCGGGGGACTAATTTTGTTGCTGGTAGCAAAAAGGTATAAGGGCCGGGAACTAGGTGTTTCATAATGCGATAAGCGCGATCGCTAACTACGGCATAAGTTGCAACTTGCGAAAGAGAGGGACATAAAAAAGTGAGCGGTTTATCGTTTGATAGCTGCTTAATTTGCCTGACTCTTTCTACGGCGGATTTGACGCTAAGATCGCAACCGATCGCGTAGACAGTATCGCTAGGATAAAGCATGACTGCGCCCGATCTTAGTTGGCTAATAATTTGTTCGATGCTGCGCTTTTGGGGATTATCGGGATGAATATTAAAGAAAGTCGCCATAATAAATGTGGTGAATGTTAAAAATGCCCCTAACTGTATGAAAATAGCCTATTTAGAATGTCCAACAGGGATTGCTGGCGATATGTGCTTGGGTGCGATCGCAGACTTGGGGGTTTCTTTAGACTACTTGAGTGCAAAGCTTAATGGGTTAGGGATTGCCCAAGAGTACCAGTTAAGAGTTGAGAGCGTCCATCGCCAAGGACAAAGGGCAACTAAAGTTCATGTAGATTTAACTACCCACCATCATCACCACGAGCGGCATCTACCAGAAATTGAACAGCAGATTATCAATGCCCAACTCCCCCCCCAAGCAGAAGCTTGGAGTTTGGCAGTATTTCGGCGTTTGGCAGAGGCAGAAGGGGCAGTACACGGAACAAGCCGCGATCGCGTCCACTTTCATGAAGTCGGGGCGGTAGATGCGATTGTTGATATTGTCGGGACTTGCTTGGGCTTAGATTGGTTGGGAATCGAACAATTATACTGTTCGCCCATGCCTACCGGAGGCGGCAGCGTCCGCGCCGCTCACGGACAGCTAAAAGTCCCCGTTCCCGCCGTTTTGAAGCTATGGGAAATGCGCCAGTGTCCGATTTATAGTAATGAGATTGAAAAAGAATTAGTTACGCCTACAGGGGCAGCGATCGCGACTACTTTGGCTACAGATTTTGGTTCGCCACCGACTATGACGCTGCAAAAAGTGGGATTAGGTGCAGGTTCTAGAGATTTACCTATTCCTAATATTTTGCGTTTGTGGGTAGGGGAAGCAACGGCAAATATCGATTTTCCGCCGGTTGTAGAAGCTATTACGGTACTAGAAACCCAAATTGACGATCTCAGTCCCCAAGCGATCGGTTACGTCTTTGAGGCTTTGTTTGCAGTGGGTGCTGCGGATGTTTTTACTCAGCCTATAAATATGAAAAAGTCTCGTTTGGGAACTTTACTTACAGTGATTTGCCACCCGGAAAAAGTAGCAGATTGCGAAGCAATTATTTTTAGAGAAACTACTACTTTAGGTATTCGGCACTCTAAGCAGCAACGGACAATTTTGGCGCGAGAGATTCAACAAGTTGATACTATTTATGGTTTAGTGCGCGTTAAAGTTGCGCGGGCAGAAAAAGGGACAATTTCTAACATCCAACCAGAGTATGAAGATTGCGCCGAATTAGCTAGAAAGCATGAAGTTTCTTGGCGAGAAATTCATCGCATAGCTTTGCAAAACTGGTATACACAAAAAAATAGCACCTAGTTATACATAATAAAAAGCCAGGATATCTCCTGACTTTTATTTAGTCGGCTTGAGCCGACTTTAGCTATTAGCCTAGGGGTTTAGCCCGCCTAGGGCTAAAACTCGCAAAAGCACACCTAGTCCGCATTGGTGGATTAAAACACGTCAAATTGTGCTTTTCAATCCTGTCACTACCCCAGGTACTCGCAAAAGCACACCTAATCCGCCTAGGGTTAAAACAGCATTTAATGTACTCCCGGAAACTTCTTGCAAAAGCCTACCTAGCCCGCCTAGGGCTGAAGCCCCAGGCTAATAGCTAAACTCGGCTTAAGCCAACTGAAGAAAAAATTTAGACTTAAGCTAGAGGTCTAATGAATAGCTTTGCAAAACTGGTATTTACAAAAAAAACAGCACCTAGTTATACATAATAAAAAGCCAGGATATCTCCTGACTTTTATTATGTCTACTTTAGCTATTAGCCTAGGGCTATAACAATTTTCGCCTAATTCAACTGCTGATTAATCTAATCAACAGCATCTTTAACTGCATTACCAGCTTTATCTAAATTCTGCTTTGTCCCTCTTGCTGCTTGATTTAATTTATTTTGCAGGAAGTTACCAGTTTTTTCTACGTTTGTTTGAGTATCGTCAACTAAATTTTTCCCGGCGGACTTAGTGTTATCGGCGGCTTTATCGATATTTCTGCGTGCGTCTCTAGTTAACTCTCTAGTATCTGGAGTATTTGCCTTGATGCTTTCTTTGGCATTTTCTGCTGCTCGGTTAACGCCTTTAGTTGCATCTAAAGTGTTATCTTTAACATTTTCCGAACCGCGCTTTGTACCTCTTGCCAAATCGTCCGCCGTACCTTGAATTTTTTCTCTAGCACCTTCGGCGTTATCTTTGAGATTTTTGCCAAAATCTTCAGCATTTTCGCCTTTTTTATCTAAAATCCGCTTGGTATTACCTGCCAAACTACCAGTTTGATCGATGACGTTGCGCTCGGCATTTTCTTTCAATGCTGCGGCTTTGTCTGATATAGCTTTAGTGTTTTCGGCTCTAGGATCTAAATCGCTAAAATCGTTCATCGTTCCTTTTTCAAAGCTGTTAGTTGTTGCTTCGTTGGGAACATCTGGTCTAGGATTTCTACCGGAGGTTAGTTCTTTATCTGGTTGTACGCCAGAAGGAACGTTTGGTCTAGTGTTTGGTGTATTTGGGGCGGTAGCTTGAGCGCTGTTACAAGCGGTATTAAAGATTAATAAAGCTCCAACTAAAAAAGTCAAGATTATTTGACTCAATTTAGCTTTTTTTACCCAACTGATTATTTTGTTCATAGTCATACTCCGATTGTTTTTTGCACAATTAAGTTTTTAGTTAGCTATTGCCCCAATAATATTTATTAACTTTGAATCAATTGGGGCAATATATGCTTTGTAGTTATTTGTGTAAGGCAGGGTTGCTTTGAAGTTCTGGTCTTCTTCCAGCTTCATCAGCTTTATCTTTAACAAAACCCGCCGCTTCTTTAAAAGCATCGGTTGCAGCTTCTACGCGATTTTCGACTCGTTCACCTAGGTCTGGATTGCGTTGATTAAGTCCGCCTACGGTGGGTTCTACAAAGTCTTTGTTAGTTTTTATTGGTAACTCAGTCTCTTTTTCGGCTCTACCTGCGGGTGTCTCCGCGCCAGGGTAAAGAATATCGCTTGCAGCTATAAGTGTTGAGTTGTCTAATAGATTAGATTGTTGACCTTTAGCATCGGTCTTACTAACTTTAGGATCGGTTGACATTTTTAAATTAGTATATTTGTCACCACCACCTTTATAAGGATTATTTGCGCCACCAGCTTGTACGGGCGGATTATTTGGATTTGCGCCTTGAGCAAGGTCTGAATTACAAGCAGTGCTAACTACTAGCAATACACCTGCTAAAAATACTGTTAAAACTTGACGCAACCGTAGTTTTTTGAAAAAAGCAGTTAATTTGTTCACAAATTCCTCCTTAGAGATTAAATTAAGCAATATTACGCCAGACTTTAGTTTTTAATTGCGCGAGCAAAAAACAGCAGTTTTGGCGCTAGGAGCTTAAATTAGCTGATAATTAACCAACAATCGCTAACAATAGCAACCGAGGGGCGATCGCTACCTCTAGCCAAGGTCACATTCTTATTTGCGCGATTTAGCGGCGGTTGTCTAACTGGAGAGAGATTTACAACCTTTCCCATTGATAGGTTTATTTATTCAGTGTTGGCTAACAAAAAGTATTAAGGAGTTTTGTTAATTTTTGATCGAAAACTAGCAGGCTGCCGTAGTTAATGCGATCGCCATAAATTCAAAATCTAAAAACAAGACACGCATTCCATACTAAATTTAATTAAAGACTAATTGTTTCTCGTTGAAATTTATAGCCTAAGTTTGTCATGTACACTCTTAACCAACTTGGCGTTATTTCGGAAATTTGCCAACAAAGCGAAGTTGGTAAGCGTCTACCTTCGGCTTTATACGTCCACATTTCAGCTTTACCAAGTCTCGATCCTCGACTGCAAAGCTACGAGGAAAGTGCCAAATTTGCTAGAGCGCAACAAACTGTAAATATTATTAAATTCAGTACGGATAAACTTAAAATATCTTACTTGTATTATCCCGATTTTGACACCGATCCTCATCCGGCTTTACAAGCAAGCATTGTAGTCGATCTGCAAACTCTAGCAACGAGCTACCGAGATTACCGGACTGCGGATAATCCGCCGATATTGCACCGTAAAGAAACTTTTGTCACGCCAAGTTACCCGCTTTACGAGCAATTTGCAGCTTTAACTCGCCTCGAACAAGCTAACGGATTGCTGAATAATTCTACGCCAATTGGAACGAGAGTTTTATGGGAGCAACGCTTGGATTTGCATGGATTTGAGCTACAAGGGCATAACTTAATCGCGCGTCCAAAAGGCTCGTTTAGCACCGCTCGCCGCATCGATCGCCATAAAGCAGCAATTCCTCGTAATGAACTATCCCGCCCGGTACGTCTTGCTGTAGATGCGAACTTATTTACTCCCGAAACGACTTTTTTTGATTACGGTTGCGGCTACGGTGGCGATATTAATTGCATTGCTAATCTAGGTTACAGCAGTGCGGGGTGGGATCCGTACTACTCTCCTGATACTCCCCGCACCGCCGCCGATATCGTTAATCTGGGCTATGTAATTAATGTTATTGAAGACACGAAAGAACGCCAAGAAGCTTTGATTAAAGCTTGGGAACTTACGCGCCAAGTTTTGATTGTATCGGCGCAAGTATTAATTAACGATCGCACTAGAGGACAAATAGCTTACGGCGATGGTGTAGTGACTCGACGCAATACTTTTCAAAAGTACTACGAACAAGAAGAACTAAAAATTTATATCGAACAGGTGCTAGGAGTTGAAGCAATCCCCATAGCTTTGGGGATTTATTTTGTATTTCAAGATCCCATGCGATCGCAAAGTTTCCGCGCTTCTCGGTATCGTTCTCGCGCCACTACGCCTAAAATTTGCGTACCTAGCAAGCGGTTTGAAGATTATCAAGAGTTACTCACTCCTTTGATGAATTTTATTAGCGATCGCGGACGATTGCCTGTTAAGGGCGAAATTGAACAACAATTGGAATTATTGGCGGAATTTGGCACTTTTAAACGTGCTTTTCAAGTAATTCTCCAAGCTACTGACGTTCAAGAATGGGAAGCTATTTCTCAAAAACGCCGCCAAGACTTGTTAGTTTATCTTGCTTTAAGTAAGTTTAACCGCCGTCCAAAACTAGCCGACTTAAAACCCCAAGTTCAAGAAGATATCAAAGCTTTATTTGGTAGTTACAAGCAAGCAATTCTCAGCGCGGATGAGATGCTGTTTAGTATTGGGAACTTAAATGTTATTGCTCAATGCTGTCAAAAGTCCGAATTTGGTCAAAAGTTGCCTAATTCTTTGACAATTCATGTTTCAACTTTAGAAGCTCTCGATCCTTTACTACGCCTTTACGAAGGCTGTGCTAGTCGCACTATTGGACGCTTGGATGCGGCTAATATAATTAAATTTCATACTAAAACGCCAAAAATTTCTTACTACTTTTACCCAAATTTCGATCTCGAACCTCATCCTACTTTGTCCGCTAGTATGCAGATAGATTTACGAGACTTGCACGTAACTTATACAGATTATGAGGACGATTTCAATCCGCCAATATTGCATCAAAAAGATACCTTGGTAACTTCTGACTATCCGCTATACTCAAAATTTGTTAAATTAAGCGATCGCGAACAAGATTGGGGTTTGTTAGATAATTGGCATGAAATCAAGCGATTGCACGGTTGGCAAAAATGTTTGGAGGAGCATTGCGCTACAATTGAAAACTATCAGTTACGCTGGCGCAAAGATGCCGATCCTTACAAGTTAAAATTAATCCAAGCGGCGTTAAGGCAAAAAAGAGCAAATAGCAAAAACTTTTATTAATATTTAGCCAATTTTCGCCAATGCTCTATACCTTTTTTTGTAGGCGTTCCAGTAGTTGTAAACGTCCACACATCGCGTTTATGCTGGAGTCCGTAACTAATATGAATTGGTCGATTTGCGCCGTAATAATAAATAGAGTCAAAAGGTAAATGCGATCGCAATATCCAGTCTACAATGCGATCGCTCTCTACACCAATAATTAAAAAGTCACAAGCAGCGCCTAATCTTTCGCAGTAATATTTTCCATTTTTTTTGAGTTCATAAGCCATGTGCTGATCCCGTGTGGGATCTACACGACCATTTTTAATGCCAGTAATTGGATCTTTTTTACTTAAATACTTCTTTAAGTCTGGAGAACAAAATCCATAAGTTAGCTGAAATTTATCTTTGCCAAAATAGTCAATTATTGGCTCTAAAATAAACTGGCTCAAAGCTTGTAATGCTGAAACTGTCGCTTTTAAGTTTGTTGGATAGCAATTAATTTTTTCAGCGTACTTTTGATAGGTAGTTGTACAAATGCAAAAGTCTTCCAAAGTAAAGTATTTACCAATCTGCATACCCAAACTCGTTACAGTAAAGTTGTACTATCTCCATAAATAGCAAGTATAATATTGTACATTTCTAAGAAGTTGATTATTGAATCGCATTCTTCTTCTTTAAAGTTTTCATAGTAACGGATTAGTTCCGCAATACAAGTTTCTAAGTGAGAGTGAGCGGGTTTGCAAATAAGTACGATTTTGAGGAGTACCGTTACTAAAGTTAAAGTGTTATTTTGAGAAATCAGCAATAAAAATAATGGCGAAGGTTGACGATGATTTTCTGTTGTTAAGCTTTCAATCAAACGATTGCAGGTAATGATTAATAGTGAATCAGTTAAAATTTCTTCGTTGTGTTTTTCATATAACGATAAAATTTTTAAATCTAAAGTATCTAGCAATTCTTCATGGTCAATAAAAATACTTAAGTACTTATGAAGATTTTGTTTAAAATGCTTATACTTTTGTCCTTTAGACTGTTCTGTAAAAATCTTGGCAAATTTCTTATAAGTAGTTGGTTCGCGTTTTGCTACTATCGTTTTAATTAGCCTTAGAACCTCATCGCTTACGCCTGTTGGGTTTTTTGCCAAATTGTTTTGTCCGTCATTTTCCGAGCGAGCTAGATACATTGTCAAATCGAATTTGAAGCGATATCTTAAATGCTTTGCTCGTTCTTTTGCAGCTTCTCTATGTTCTAAAGAGTTTTTAGGATTAACAGATTGGGCTACAAAAATATGAGAACTATAACGTTCGCTCCAATGACGCGATTTTTGGGTTTGCTGATTTTGTTGATCGATAATCTTATCAGCAAATAGTTTAATCTCTTGGTAATCTTGGCTATTTATAAACTTTTTTAGCCAAAGTCTTAAACAATTACTAATTGGTGAAAGAGAAGTTTTTTCAAGATTTGGATTTTTAAATAATTCAACTAAATCGTGGATATGTTTAATTTGTTTAGTTGTTTTCCAATTATTGATTAAAATGTAGCAGCACCGTTTGAGAGTGGCATAAAATACTTCTTCTTCATTATTCACCACGAGTTCATACAAACCTTCAACCGCCCCAGAATTAATAGAGCCTAAATGCTGAATAAATAAACTATTAAATTCTTGTAAAACGGCTTCCGGCGACCAACTTTTAATAATACTCATTAAAAATGAATATATTTTCTCTTGCGCTTGCTCGATATCTTCCGTCGGTCTAACTATTTTGATACTTAATTGAGAATTTTGATTGTCTGTCATAGCAGCACATAATAAGTATAAAATCGGCAAGCGTTGTATTTTTAATACTTAGCTAATTTGCGTATTTATTATAAATTGTATTTTTTAAATACTTTTAAGCAATAAATTTAACCTAATTTATTTACAAAGTTAGTTGGATCTACTTCT
>JAPJOW010000048.1 GCA_030826005.1 Aliterella sp. RAGGC_92 | reverse complement strand
GATATGGCCCGGTAACGCTGTCGGAAATATACCAATATAACGACGAATTAGTAATTTTTTTATCAGGCGATTTTTGCAGCCAATTTTGATTCATGAGCATTTTAAAGCAAGAGAAAAATAAATGATATTTTCCATCTTTGTAAATAACTTGCGGTCGCTCCATGTGATAGTAAGGCCAATCTACTGCATTGTTTGGGGCTTCAATAGCTGGCGGTAATAGCTTGTAAGGGCCAGCAATATTGTCTGCTACTGCCAAACCAATACATCCTTGAAAGTTTCCCACCGCTCTAGAACTAGCGCAAATAAACATATAATACTTGCTAGTTTTAGCATCCTTAAAAATATACGGATCGCGCCAGTGAAAATGTCCCGTCCATTGACTGCGCCCGTACCAAGGATCGGTATCTTCTGGCTTTAATAAATAGTTATTAGAAGTCCGCGAAAAGTGCCAGCCATCTTCAGATGTTGCTAAACCAATAGCTTCATTTTTCAGGTCTGGTTCTTGCTTGCCACCCGCAGAATAAAACAGATAATAAATACCATCTTCTTTGTAAGTACACCCAGCAGATACTCGACCAGACTCCCAATTATTGGCAGGTTCAGGCTCAAGAATAGTTCCAAAATCTTGCCAATGCTCCATATCTGTCGAAATCGCACTGCAAATATTACTAACTGTCCACCAAGGGTTTTGTCTTTCTAACCCTTTTAGGTAAAACATCCGGTAAACATTGTCGTCTTTTAAAATCCAAGGATCCCAAATCATCGGTTCGCTACGGCGTAGCGATCGCAAAATTCCTGTAACTGTTTGGCTAATCCCAAATTTACCGCGCTCGATAATGCTAGTATTTGCCCAATCCTGGCTGCCTGTAGGTAAGGATTCAAGGCGAGTCAGGATTTTTTGCTGTAATGAATTTAATTTCAATTAAAGTTTCCTTGAGATTCGTGTCCTTTGCCAGCAAATTTTTTATTTTTAAGTTGCAAGGCTAAATTCCATTGCCGAAAGGTTAGTTCCTGTATGCACTACCCGATCTAACTTAAAACCGCACTTAGCAAACAAATCTTTAAATTGTTTTTGAGTGCGCCACGCACCGCCGGGAACTGCCACCATAATTTGTACGGCAAATAGTCCCGGCAAAATGCCATCGGGACTTTCTGGCGGTTCGCCCAAATCGGGAACAAAAGCTTGTAAAAGTATGATTTTTCCGTGCTTAGGCAAAGCTTTTTTACAATTATTTAGTATTTTGATCGCGTCTTCGTCATTCCACGCGGAGATAAAATACTTCATCACGATCGCATCAGCGCCGCTTGGAACTTCGGCAAATACATCACCAGAGATGATTTGCACGGCGTTTGGTTGCAGTCCTTGCTGTTCTAAATATGCTGGGGCTGTTTCTGTCACGTAAGGTACGTCAAACAATATCCCTTTACAGCCAGATTTTTTGACAATGCTACCAATTAGCCCCCCTTGACCGCCGCCAACATCCATGACAGTTGCAAATTGGCTAAAGTCGTAGACTTCTAAAAGCGCCTCAACAGCATGATTGGTTAAAAAACTCATGGCATTGATAAATGTATCGCCACTCCAAGGATTGTCTCTGGTGAACTCGTAAACGCTTTTACCGTTTGCTTGTTCAAAAGGCACAACGCCAGTATGCAGACAATTTTCAAGCTCTTTCCATGCGTCCCACTGACAGGGTTCGGTAATGTGCATTGCAAAATGACCCATCGAAGGCCCGGCATTAGTGACGAGAAGGGCGGACAATTCTGTTGCCCCAAAAATACGTCCTGGGCTTTCTTGCAATACTCCCAAATGACCCAAAGCCCGCAAAACAACATAAAGCTTCTCTACGTTAGTAGAGGTAGTTGCGGCGATAGTTTCAATACTTTGCGCCTCCTCTTGGAGGAGGTTAAATATACCTAAGCGGGTTGCTACATAAACGCATTGGCTTTCCCAAAAAGCTTGAATCATGCCAAAAACTTTTTTTTTAGCCTCCATTGTGCTGAGTGCTGGGGTTGGTGCGGTTTGCATTAGTTATTTTTCTAGATTATTAGAGGTGACAGAAGACACTAAAAAACTTCCTTAGTCAGCGCTGGGTGTTGAAGGATAGTGTTTATTTTGGTAGATACTTAGCTGGGCGCGATCGCGCCGAAGTTATTTATTTACAAGCGGCTTTTTGGAGCTTTAACGTGGAGAGATTTAATTTATCATCTCTCCACGCAATTTTATTAATTTACTCGATGCCTTCGATCCGGTCTTCTACCTCTTGGTACAATTCGCGCAACATTTGTAAGTTGCTTTCGCTAGTTTCCCAGTAACCGCGCCCATTTACTTCCAATAAAGTTGAAACTACTTTGCGGAAAGAATGAGGATTGAGGTTTAGCAAGCGTTGGCGCATGGCTTCGTCTTGAATAAACGTTGTATTAGTATCTTCGTAAATCCAATTATCTACAGCCCCCGCCGTTGCACTCCAACCCATCGTGTTTACTAGGCGCTTGGAAAGTTCCCTTACTCCCTCGTAGCCATGATTTAGCATTCCTTCGTACCACTTGGGGTTAAGCAGCTTAGTACGGGCATCTAAACGCACGGTTTCCGATAGGCTGCGAACTTGGGCGTTAGCAGTAGTTGTATCGGCAATAAATGACGATGGAGTTTTACCATCAGCGCGTAAACTCGCAACTAGCTTTGTGGGATCGGAGTCGAAATAATGGCTGACATCTGTCAAGCTAATTTCTGATGAATCAAGATTTTGGAAAGTGACATCAACAGTTTTTAAAGCCGTTTCAAAAATCTGCTGGGACTTATCCATCATCCCCGGATCGTCGGCGCTAAAAGCGTAAGATTTGCGACTTAAGTACATATCTTGTAACTCAGCTTCGCTATCCCAGGTGCTATTTTCCACCGCTAAGTTGACGTTAGAAGAATAAGAACCGGAAGCATTAGAGAATACGCGCGTTGCAGCTTGACGCACATTAATTCCCATTTCTTCTGCTTGCGTTAAGGCGTGTTTGCGGACGAAGTTCATAGATAGCGGTTCGTCAGCTTCGGCTGCCATTTTCACGGCTTGATCGAGCAAGTTCATTTGGTTGATAAACAAGTCGCGAAATACACCAGAACAGTTGATAACTACATCAATGCGAGGTCGTCCTAATTCAGCTAAAGAAATTAGTTCTAACTTATTCACTCTCCCCAAAGCATCGGGTACGGGGCGAACTCCTACCATCCACATTACTTGAGCTAAAGATTCGCCGTAGGTTTTAATGTTATCTGTTCCCCAAAGTACGCAAGCGATCGTTTCGGGGTATTGTCCGCCATTTTCGGCTTTTTGCCGCTCTAATAATCTATCGACAACAATTTTGGCAGATGTTACCGCCGCCGTTGTGGGGATTGATTGAGGATCGAGAGCGTGAATATTTTTCCCTGTAGGTAATACATCTGGGTTGCGGATCGGATCGCCTCCGGGTCCAGGTAATACATATTCGCCTTCTAAAGCTTTGAGTAACGCGCCTAGTTCGTTATCAGCGCATACTTGTTGCAAGCAAAATTCTAAATACTCAAATAATGGTTTTAGGTCTTGAGAATCTACTTTTGGATATCCTGCTTGATTCAGTGCTTCGATCCAAGGCTCTTTTTTACCCATGTTGAAAAAGTTGAGTTTGGCAACCTTGGCAACCCTACCATCAGCATCAGTTTGGGCTTTTACGAGGGCAGAAACGGCGCTTCTTGTAGCAAGAGTAATGTTTTGCAGCAATTCAACGTCTTCTAAAATACCCTGGTCGTTACGGCGGTATATTTCGTTAATGTCTCGCCCGATGCTGGTGGCAATAATGCGGGGTAGGCTTTTAGTTTCTTGTTCATTGCGATCGAGACTGGCAATATTTACGAGAGTTGCGATCGCTTCTTCCGCCGTTGGTGGTTTCCCAATCACGTGCAAACCGCAAGGTAATAGGCGCGATTCTATTTCCATCAACCGTCTATAAACCATGCCCACAATATTATCTCGCTCCTCGGCAGACATATCTTTAGCATCGGTTTCGGGGAGCGTAATATCTTTGTCTAAATTGACAATCCGGCACTTGTCCATAATCGTATTGACAATGGGAATGCCTCTACCACTGTCTTTGAGGGTTTGATAAGAGGCGATTAATTCGCTGAGTTCCTTTAAACCTTTGTACAACCCAGCATTTTCCGCAGGTGGGGTTAAATAGCTAATTGTTTCCGCATAACCGCGTCGTTTAGCGATCGTGGCTTCGCTGGGATTATTAGCAGCGTAGTAGTAAAGGTTAGGAATTGAACCAATTAAATTATCTGGGTAACAGTCCCCGGACATTCCCATTTGCTTACCGGGCATAAATTCTAACGAACCATGCGTACCAAAATGCAATACTGCGTCGGCTTTCCAGATTTGCTCTAAATAAGTATAGTAAGCGGCAAAACCATGATGAGGACTCGCCGAACGAGAAAACAATAGCCGCATCGGATCGCCTTCGTAGCCAAAGGTTGGTTGTACGCCAATAAATACATTGCCAAATTGCTTGCCATAAATTAGCAAGTTTTGTCCGTCGCTGTTGAGGTGTCCGGGAGGCGCTCCCCAGTTTTCTTCTAAGCGGTGAGAGTAAGGGGTTAATTCCTCGTACTCTGGTACGGACATTTTGTAAGCAATATTTAATTCGGGGCTATTGTACTGCGCCTGGGCATCGTGGATAACTTCCTGCATCAAAGCGGTGGCGGATTCTGGCAATTCGGGCAAGTCGTAACCGTTGCGCTTAAGCGCTTGCATGACTTCGTAAATTGAGCCAAATACATCTAAATAAGCCGCCGTTCCCACATTGCCTTTATCGGGAGGGAAACTAAAAACGGTGATTGCTACTCTTTTTTGTAATTTGGGCTGACGGCGTAAGTTTGCCCACTTCATTGCCCGTCTAACTACTGTTTCAATTCGATCTTGCAAGGCGATCGCTTTTCCGGTATTGGCATCGCGTCCTGATAAAATTATCGGCTCAATTGCTCCATCTAATTCAGGAATCGCAATTTGTAATGCTACTTGAATCGGGTGCAATCCCAAATCGCTATCTTGCCATTCTTGGGTTGTTTGAAATACTAATGGCAATGCCACCATATAAGGGCGATTCAAGCGTTTAAGAGTTTCAATGGCTTTAGGATGATCTTGCCTTGCTGGCCCGCCTACTAAAGCAAATCCAGTTAGCGATATAACTACATCAACTAAACAATTGCCTTCTTGTCCCTTACTATCCCAAAAATAAGCCTCTACGGGTTTAGAAAAGTCCAAGCCGCCAGCAAAAACGGGAATTACTTTCGCTCCCATAGCTTCAAATTCTTGCACCATTGCCACATAATGGGCATCATCCCCCGTTACTAGGTGGGTGCGCTGCAACACTAACCCTACACAGGGCGCTAAAGGGTCTTTTAAGTCGGCGCTAATATCTTTACGACTGTTGTACCAGTTGAGGTATTCTTTGACATCCTCAAACATCCGCGTAGATAAAGGATGCCAGATCCCCATATCAGGATAAGTTACGGGATCATGGTACTTTAACGCTGCTTCCTTGGACGCGCCTGGGAAAATATATTTATCCGCCAGCATCAACAGAAAATTCTCTAAGTTTTCCGAAGAACCCCCCAGCCAGTATTGAAAACTCAGCATGAAATTCCGGGCATCTTGGGCTTTATCTATGGGCAAATACTTCAGCACTTTGGGCAGAGTTTGCAATAGCTTGAGCATTCCATCTTGAAAAGACGCGCCCGATTTTTCTTTACGATTACGCATAAATTGCGCGATCGCACTTTTTGATTGCCCTAGCTGCGCCATCGAGAAGCTACCCATTTTATTGAGACGCATTACTTGGGGCATAGAAGGAAAAACCACCGCCACATCTAAGTTATCCCGATGGGGTTCTACGGCGGCGACTACCTTATCTGCTAAGTCTTCAATGAAAATTAGCGAACCAATAAATACATTAGCTTTGGCAACATCTTTTTTAAATTCTTCGTAATTTTCGCTAGAGCGCAATTCTTCAATCAAATAGCCAGAAATTTCAATCGCAATCGATGGGTGCTTATCATTAATTGACCGCACCGCCTGCGATAGGGCGCTTTGATACTGGGACTCTAACACGACATAGACCACTTTAATGAGCGATCGCCCCTGTAAGTTGTCTGGTGCGATATGTCTGATGGTGGACTTGACGTGAGTGAACATAAACCGTTTCTCCTGTGATTCGGGATCTATTGCCCCTGGGATTCAAAAACGTTATTAATGGATGACTTCTACAGTAGTTTTTATCAAAAAATGCTTACCAAATGCGGGTTAAGCGCATTTATGACACAATTTGTATAAATATACAGCAACAATTCTTTGCGTTAGTTGACAAAAAAAGTAGTAGTGACTCAACCATTTATTACAAAATCTTCATCCGTCGTTGATATTTTGATTCTTGCCAACGGGCCGGGAGAAGTTACAACTTGGGTGCGCCCGGTTGTCCAGGCTTTGCGAGAACAATTAAGTCAAAGTCGTATTTCGATAATTTTATCTCCTTGTCCCCACGCTACGGGCAAAGAAGCACAAATTTGCCGCAGTTACGAGGAAGTAGACAGAGTACAGGAAGCTAAGTATTTTTGGCAGTTTTTGTTGTGGGGAAAAACGGCGGATGCTTGGGAATGGCGCGATCGCGGTGTGGTGCTTTTTTTAGGGGGAGATAGTTTTTTTCCCGTAGTTATTGGCAAACGCTTAGGTTACAAAACAGTAGTTTATGCCGAGTGGGAAACTCGCTGGCATCGCTGGATTGACCATTTTGGCGTGATGCAAACCCAAGCTATTGCGCCTAAGTACGCTCATAAGTGTACGGTAGTTGGAGATTTGATGCTAGAGGCAGCCCAGGAGCAAACTAGAAGTAACGTTAAAACCGAACTAATTGGCTTATTACCAGGCTCTAAGGCATCGAAACTTGCCCAAGGAGTACCTTTATTATTAGCGATCGCCCAAATTGTGGCGGCTAGTCGTCCGCAGACTCGTTTTGTAATTCCCTTAGCTCCCACTGTTGATTTAGAGACTTTAGCGAACTACGCTAATCCCGATTTTAATCCCGTAATTGAGCGTGTTGGGGGAGTTAGTGCAACACTTGGTTTAGCTCCTCCCCGTCTAAAAACCTCTGGGGGATTAGAGGTAGATTTATGGCTAAAGTCGCCAGCTTACGATTTATTATCCCAATGCCACCTTTGTCTAACGACTGTAGGCGCAAATACGGCAGAGTTGGGAGCTTTGGCTGTACCGATGATTGTATTGCTTCCCACTCAACAATTAGACGCAATGCGCTCTTGGGATGGGCTATTAGGTTTACTTGCCAACTTACCTGTACTCGGTACATCTATGGCAAAAGCAATCAATTGGACGATTCTACACCTACCTAAGCGTTTGTACGCTTGGCCCAATATTTGGGCAAAGTCAGAGGTAGTACCGGAACTTATGGGCAACCTCCAACCTGGGGAAGTAGCGGCGATGGTGCTTGACTATTTAGCTCATCCTGAAAAACTCCAGCAGATCGGCGAAGTTTTGCGGAGTATCCGAGGTGAATCTGGAGCGGCTGAGAAGTTAGCTACTTTAGTCAAAGCCCAATTAGATTAAATACTACTTAGAAGAAGATTGCCCATCTCTACGTCCTAGCTCGTATACACCACAACCCATACAGGCAATAACTCCCATGCTAATCGCCCAGCTACCGCCTAAACCTAATTCCACGCCGTAATTACATAGCGCGCCCAAACCTAAAAATGGCAAAATGCTAAAAATTGAAGCATAAAAAGCATTTTGCGATTCTCTAGCCTTGCGAGTTTTTTCAAATTCTTGTTCGCTGGCGTACAAACTGCGCTCGGCAAAGTTGAACCAGCGTTGCAGTTGCCATGTCAACCAGTCGCTAAAAGGCGAAAATCCTAAATATAATGCCAAAGACCACAAACTCGCCCCGGCGATCGCACTGGCACTTATATCGAACCTAAAAGGAAAAATATCGCTCAACATAATTAGGTTAACTAATTGTTAAATTTACAAGTATTGCTTAAAGAATTTTAACGATAAAAAACGCCATGCACAAAACCTTGCTGTTTTGTTCTCCAAAATAGCGGCACTATAAATTTGTGCTAATAACTGTGCTTTAGGCTACCTAATTCTTGCTTTGGCAATTTTCGTTCTACTCTTGACATCACATCTCTATCGAGTAAGATGTGTCCTTGACTAACGTTAGGAAAAATAGGACATTTGCTCAAAATTGTTTCTAATTTAAGTAAAATTATTAATTTATTAGTAGTTTTATTAAGATTTTGGCAATTAGAGCAATTAATATTTAACCTTGATTGCTTATATTGTTTCTTAAAAAATTGAGTTTTATTTGTAGCTATTTGAGAACGAGTAGCTGCATCTAAAAAACTCCTGCTAAGAAGTTACCAGTACTAAAGCCTTGGCTGATTATGGGAATGTCAGGCGTTGCTGACTAAAAAATATCAGTGTTTGTATTTTTTGTTGAGGAGTGTCAAGTATGAGTCAACTATCTAAACCCCACCACCTGTTATTGAATGCCCGTTGCCTGCAAAGTTTGCTCTTAGTTTTTATAAGTATAATTACTGTACCAGCTTTTATATCTGAGCAGCAAAGCGTCAAAGCATTAGAAACCGAGGGAGAGCAAGTAGCAAGTAGAAATACTTGGCGGGGTGCATCTTTTCCAGTTGAGAATTTTCGCGGTTACAGTTCGCCTTTTGGTTATCGTCGTTCGGCGACGGGTGGTTCTAACTGGGAATTTCATGGCGGTTTAGACTTGGCTGCACCCCAAGGAAGTTATATTCGCAATTGGTGGGCAGGTAAAGTTGTCAAAGTTGCCGATCGCAACGCTTGCGGAACTCATATAATTATTCAATCCGGGCAGTGGGAACACAAGTATTGCCACATGAAGGGTCACGTAGAAACCGCCGGGGGCAATAAATACTTAATCGATCGCGAAGGTGGCGTACAAATTTGGGAAGGTCAGCAGCTAGGCGCAGGTACTCGCATTGGGCGCGTAGGGATGACGGGAAGGACAACAGGCCCTCACTTACACTGGGGGCTTAAATATGCCAGTAATTATGTAGATCCAGCCCTTGTACTCAGAGCTATGTACGCTCAACAGCCAACGAATATTCAACAATCCGCCGTTAGCCAGCAGCAGTTAGTTAATAAAAAAGTTTCCGAATTTTAAATTGTGGTGGTGGTAGAGACGTTGCACCGCAACGTCTCTCAGGTTTATGTTTTAGCAAGAGATAGTTTTTGTTCGGCAGGCTGAGTATTTTGAGTCACAATTTGCCGAAAAACTTCGCCATCTATAGTTTCCTCCTCAATTAATTGCTCCACGAGTAAATCCATTAAAGAGCGATGCTCTTGGAGTATCTCTAGAGCTTGAGCGTAACACCTGCCAATAATTTCTCTAACTTGAGCATCAATTTGACTGGCGATTTCTTCAGAAGACTCCGATTTTTTTCCTAAATCGCGACCGAGAAACACATCATTACTTTGTTCTTCTAACAAAACTAGCCCCAGATCGCTCATCCCAAACTTTGTCACCATTTGTCGCGCTATATTGGTCAACTGTTGGATATCTTGACCTGCGCCGGTCGTAATTTCGCTTCTACCAAATACAACTTCTTCGGCGGCTCTACCTCCTAGAGTAGCCGTGATTCTAGCGAGGATCTGCGCTCTAGAGATCAAGCCTTGTTCTTCATTAGGCGTAAACCAAGTCAATCCTTGGGCTTGTCCGCGTGGAATGAGCGTAACTTTTTGTACCGGATCGTGGTTTTTGAGCATAGTGGCAATTAAAGCGTGTCCAACTTCGTGATACGCAATCAAACGCTTGCTCTTGCTGTCAACTAAAGGCGTACCTTCCATTCCCGCTACTACTCGATCTACAGCATTATCGATTTCTAGCACTGTAATCGCATCTTTACGCCGTCTGGCGGTAAGAATTGCCGCTTCATTTAGTAAGTTGGCTAAATCCGCTCCCGTAAAGCCGGGAGTGCGGCGGGCGATTTCTTCTATTGATACGGAGGGATCGACTTTTTTATTTCGCGCGTGGACTTGTAATATTTCTAGTCTGCCTTTTAAGTCGGGAGTATCTACAATTACTTGGCGATCGAAACGTCCCGGACGCAGTAAGGCAACATCTAATACATCTGGGCGGTTAGTAGCAGCAATGATAATAATCCCTGTATTTGCCTCAAACCCGTCCATTTCAGTAAGTAGCTGGTTTAAGGTTTGTTCTCGCTCGTCGTTTCCGCCACCGATTCCTGTCCCTCGTTGTCGTCCTACTGCGTCGATTTCATCGATAAAAATTAGACAAGGAGCATTTTCTTTAGCTTTTTTGAATAAGTCGCGGACGCGAGAAGCACCAACGCCAACAAACATTTCCACAAATTCCGAGCCAGAAATGCTAAAAAATGGTACTCCAGCTTCGCCAGAAATCGCTTTTGCCAGCAAAGTTTTACCTGTTCCAGGCGAACCAACTAACAATACTCCCTTGGGAATTTTTGCCCCAATTGCTGTAAAGCGTTCGGGCTGCTTTAAAAAAGTAACTACTTCTTGTAATTCTTCTTTAGCTTCATCAATTCCGGCGACATCGCTAAAAGTTATCCCGGTTTTTGCTTCCATTTGAAATCGGGCTTTTGACTTGCCAAAATTCATAGCTTGACTACCTGCGTTAGCAGAGCGGCGCAAAAATAGCAGCGCGATCGCAAATAATGGCACGATCCACATTAAATGCAGTAAAAACCACATCGCAGCTTTGCTATTAGCTGTAGAATTGACTTCTAATTCGATGTTTTTATTACTACGGATTTTTTTGATTAACTCTGGGTTTTGATCGAAGATTCTGACTTCTTGTAATGGCGCATCGGGCTTTTGTCCTCGTAGCTTGACTTTAGCGATTGGCTGCTCTGGATCTAGCTCTACTCTTGTCACTTCGCCGCTATCGATTTTTTCTAACAGTTTGCCATAAGTTAAAGTTCCCGACTCTGACTTTTGGGCGATCGCCGGAAATGCACCTATCAGCATTGATTGCACTATTAGCAACGATCCTGCCGCTAAATGTCCTAAACGTTGCTTGGTTATACCCTTATGTTTGGCTACCCTTTCTACTGGTTGCTGACTTATCAATGCTTTTTTCCGGTAACTACTCATATTCAATTGCCCTCTGTCTTTTGACGAACAACCATCGTTTAATTCAAAAATATATCTATTCTCCAATCTAGTCTAACTTTCTTGCCATAACTCCTGCTTGAGCGATACACCAAAGTTAGACGAGGAGACTATTCGGCGATCGCTGTGTCTGGTGAATCTACAAGAAATCTTGTCTAACCCATGTCGCCCCTGTACTGTTTTTTTGCCTATTGGCGATCGCCCAACAATCTCCTTGAATTAGAGACTAAATTGAGCGCATAAATTGGCTACATAGAAATTGGGGCGATCGCTAAAGTTGTTGAGATTAGCAACCAGACGATTAATTGCGGTTTTATTCCCAAAGATATAACTTACCCGTTACCTACAAACCTACAACTAAACTTGTTATACTAAATGTAGTCATACCGAGTATGAGTTGTTGAAACTCACCTAGAGAATTGGTTAAAAAACTATGGTTAAACTTGTTGGTATTGGCGGAAGTTTGCGGGCTAATTCTTACAGCCAAATTGCCTTAAATATAGCTGCAAAACGCGCTGAAGTATTGGGAGCAGAAGTAGAAATATTGGACTTAAGGCAAATGAATCTACCGTTTTGCGATGGGGGAAACGATTATTCCGGCTACCCCGACGTAGAAAAACTGCAACAGGCGGTAAAAGCAGCCGATGGGTTAATTTTAGCCACCCCAGAATATCACGGCAGTGTTAGCGGCGTACTTAAAAATGCCCTAGACTTGATGAGTTTTGAACAATTAGACGGTAAAGTTGCTGGATTAATTAGCGTTTTGGGCGGTCAAGCTAATAGTAACGCCTTAAATGACCTGAGAGTAATTTTGCGTTGGGTACACGCTTGGGTAATTCCCGAACAAATTGGTATTGCTCAAGCTTGGAAAGCTTTTTCCCCAGAAGGTAAGATTTTAGATGAAAAAGTATCGCAACGTTTTGACGAGTTTGCCCAAAGCTTAGTTGATAATACCCGGAAATTAAGAGGCATTATGTAGGGGCGCAAAGCATTGCGCCCCGCGCCCTAAGTTAATTTAATGATGGTGGTGATGACTGCCATCATGATGGTGATGCTGGTCGTGAGCGTGCGCTACAGCCATCTGGGGACTGACAGACACTGCTTGTTCGGTTAGTAAGTCGGCAATATGAGGATCTGCCCAAGAAGCTGCCATTTCTACAAATTCGGTGCGATCGTTTACACAAGGCATTTGAACGTAATTAACCTCAGAATGCTTGCGCTGTAAGGCATGAATGATGTGATCGACATCTAGCAAAGTTTCGTGGTTTTCGGTCGCAAACCCAATCGGCATAAACACGATCGCTTTTGCCCCCAAATCGATTAAATTTTTGGCAGCAACAAAGGCGTTGGGCTGCGTCCAGTCAATTAAAGGCGTGTCGTGATTCAGCCAGCCTACAGAGATTAACGCATAACGGTTGATTAATTCATCTCGAACGCGATCGTACAATGCTTGACTTTCGACAATTCCTGACGTAAAACCTTTAGCTTTATGCGGACAACCGTGATTCATTAACACGATGCCAATTTGGGAAGGTAAATAAGCCGAGGCTAAATCTGTAGCGATTTTCTCCTCAACCATCTGCGCCATCAATTTAATGTAAGCATCTTCATTGTAAAAAGAAGGAATATAACGCTGCCCTTTGACCCAGTGTTCGCCATTATCGGCTAGTTTAGTTAAAGCTTGGTTGACTTGCTCTACCGCAATCCCGCTCGTAAAAATTGAATCTACAACTAACAATGGGTAAATGAGTAGCTTTTCAAAACCTTGAGCTTTGATTTCTTCAAGCACTTGTTCGGGGAGAAAAGGAGCGCAAAAGTTAAAAGCTTTAAATACTTGAATGCGATCGCCCCATTTTGCTTGCAGACACTTTTCAATTCCCGCCCGTTGCGCCTCAAAAATGGCATTGTGAGGCGAGACAAAATGATCGTGCTGGTGATCCCATTCGTGGCGATCGAACATGGCTAACAGCTTGGCAAGCGGCGGATAAATCCACGTTGGTACGGGAGCAAATTTAGCTGTCAGCAGATTTAAAGCTTGTTCGTTGTAGTTGGCAAAGTCTTCGTAGCTTTCAACTTCACCATAACCCATGAGCAATACGGCAACTCGGTCAATGCCTGTTGATTCGGGTGTAGTTGACTGATATTTTTCGGGGGTAGCTACCACTATAAAGATCCTCGGCTAGATAAATTTTAGATTGTTGAGCTAGATAGTAAATCCCTCATACCATTAGGGTAACATCCCCTACTGGGGGATTGGCGAAGTCGTTTTAAGTTTTAACTCATAGTAAAGAATATATATTTAAGTCGCAAGCCTAACCGCGTCTCGCCCTTCTCTTTTAGCTCTATACAATGCAGCATCGGCTTCGCGAATTACGGCTTGTCCTGTCATGCCATGTTCGGGAAAACTTGCTACACCCAATGAAAGGGTAATTTGACCTAGAGCCTCGTGACGATACTTGAGATGTAGGTGCTTGATTCCTTCTCGAAGTTGCTCGGCTCGCTTGGTCGTAACTTCTAAATTTCCTTCTGGTAATATGAGAGTAAATTCTTCACCACCATAACGACAGGCAATATCCGAGCCTCGGACGTATTTTTGGAGAAACTGCCCTAATTCTTTAAGTACGCTGTCGCCAGCTTCATGACCGAAAGTGTCGTTAAAGCGCTTAAAGTGGTCAACGTCCAGCATAATGATTCCTAACGATTGCTGCTTGCGATCGCACCTTTGAATTTCTCTTTCTAGGGATTCTTCCATGTAGCGGCGATTAAATAAACCCGTGAGCGGATCGCGGATGCTTTGATTTTCTAGTTTTTCTCGCAGTTTAATATTTGCCAAAGCTAAAGAAATATGTTCGGCGACAGTAACCGCTAGTTGCTGCTTGGCTTCAATTGCCGTCCCCGATTCTAAGGAACTAAGATAAAGCATTCCCAATGCTTCCCCTTGGGCAATCATCGGTACGCACAAAGAAGCGGCAGGTAAAGGATGATCTAGATGTTGACATTGCAAGTTACCGTGTAAAGCGCCAGCAAAATGCGATCGCCCCCGCCGCAATGCCCAACAGTCGTTTGGCAAAAAGAATGCGTGGCTAGTCATTGGTGGCGCTCCCCAAGTTACTACAGCTTCAACAATATTTTTAGAAGCATTAATTAAAAAGATCCCGCCGGGAACATCGGGAAACATCAGCTTTAAAAAAGTTGAAATTGCCGTATAAGCTTCCTCAATCGTGCGACAAGCTTGGAGAACATCGCTGATTTCGCTCAGTAGAGTAATTTCATGATTGCGCTGCTCTAATTCCTTTACCGACCGATTTAGGCGCTCATTTGTTTGCTTGAGTTGAGCTTCGGTTTGTTTGCGCTGGGTAATATCGCGGAAAATGCTTTGAGTCGCAACAGGTTTGCCATTAACAATTTTACAACTAGCGCTGCCTTCAACTAAGATGCTTTTGCCATCTTTAGTCACAAATTCTGCTTGGACGCTGTTTAGTTTTTCTCCATTTATTACGCGCTCAAACAATTCTTGGCAATGAGCTTGAAAGTTAGGAGAAATTACATCAAATAAAGAAAGATGATTAATCTCAGCTTCGCTATAACCCAAAGCTTCTCGCCAAGCACGATTTACATAAATAAAATGCCCATCTAGAGCGACGCTTTGAATTAAGTCGTTGGCGTTTTCAAACAGATCGTAATAACGCTCTTGGCTTTCTTGCAAAGCTTGTGCTACTTCGGCGCGTTCGGTGATGTCGCTACCACTGGCAATTACATATTCTACTGCGCCCGTTTGGTCGCGCAGTTGAGTATTTGACCAAGCAATCAAACGGCGATCGCCTTTGCGGGTAATCCAGTGAGTTTCGTAGTTATCGACCGCATCCAATTGCAAGTTCTCTATAGTGTTTTTTACTAGGGGAACTTCCTCAGATGGCACAAATAAATCCCACAAGTTGCGATCTTTAACTTCATCGCTGTAATAACCGGATGTTTGCTCGCAGGCGCGGTTAAAGCGGACAATTTTTCCTGTTGGGTCGCAAACTACTACTAAAGATGCGATCGTGTCTAAAACCGCAAAAGTAAAGTCCCGCTCTTGTTCTAAATTGATTTCTACTTGCTGGCGTTCTTTAATTTCTCGTTCGACAAAGTAATAAACAATCATCAGCACCAACAAATTCACCAAAACACCAATTGAAAACACCCACGCAAAGTTATTGGTATTTACTTGGATTGATTGCGAATTTTTTTGGATTAATTGATTTTCGGCAGCTTCCATCTCTTGAATTGTGGCATCGAGTCTATCGGAAGTATATTTACTTTGCTCGGTTCTTAACGATTGCGCGGCTAGTTCAAAGCTTTGTTTGCGGAGATTAACAGCATTTTCTACTTCTATTAATTTCTGACTAATTAGCTGTTCGAGAGTTGCTAAACGTTTTTGTTGAGGGGGGTCATTAGCAACTTGCGCCCTTAATTGGGTAATTTCTTGCTTGACCGATGTTTTTACCTGGTAGTAAGGCTCTAAATAGTTTAACTGAGGGCTATTGATGTAGCGATGAGTGGCGATCGCTATATTTTGCATTTGTAAGTTTATATCTTCCAAGTTGTCAATTATTTTATAGCGCTCAATTTGCCCTTCAGTATTTTTTACTTTATCGTTTAGGCTGCGATGGGTAATAAATCCTGCACCAGCTAAAATTACTGAAGCTAGTCCTAGTCCCAACGCTACTTTGCGGAAAAATTGTTTGCGCTCGATATGTTTTTGCTGACGCTTTAATTGGTTACTTTCTAATTTAGCTAGGTTGCTGCGTAGCTCAATTAGTTTAACAACTTGACTTGCTAGAACCTTGAGCGATTCAATTTGTTGCGCCTGAAGTTCTCTTGGTACATAATCGATCGCCGCCAAACTGCCTAAAGCGTGGTTTTGAGATGTAATTAGCGGCACGCCAGCGTAGAAGCGAATATGAGGATCGTCAGTTACAAGGGTATTATGGGCAAAACGTTCGTCTTTTGTTGCGTCGGGAACAATAAATATATCTGCTTGTAAAATTGTATGAGCGCAAAACGCTACTTCGCGGGGCGTTTGTGTTATTTGTAAGCCAAATTTTGATTTGAACCACTGGCGATTGGTATCTATCAGACTAATTATGGCAATAGGAGTACCGCAAATAGCTGCGGCCAAGCGAGTAATATCGTCATAGGCTTTTTCCGCCGGAGTATCAACAATCTTATACTGGCAGAGGTTTTTTAGCCTTGCAGCTTCATTTTCTGGTTCTGGTATTGGCGTTGTAATTTTTTTGTTCATTATTAACCAATTACCCAGTGGGAAAGTTTACTTACCGTACCTAGCTGACGACATCACTATATGTAGCTACATCAACTTTCTAACAGGCGACAATGTGTTCGCTCTATTACAAATTATTTTACGCTGGGACTTTCTCACCGCAAGCACAAAAGCTACCAAAACTTAAAGCTATATTTTCGATTTTAAATCTTTATTTTGATTATCGTCATGAGTATTTTTATTTGTCCTGGATTTCACTCATCCCAATTTACACAATGCTTTTTGCAAGAATTATCATCTAGAAGTTCGAGCTTAGATTTGGCAGAAAAAATACGGATATTCCCGGCACAAAGCTATACAACTTTATCAGCATTACATATCTTACAAAATTTGATTAATATTTATGGGCAACCCCCCAAATCCCCACCAATAGTATTTATTAGTTTTAGCGCCGGAGTAGTTGGTGCTATGGGTGCCGCTTGGGGGTGGGAACTAATGGGAGGAAGTGTTAAGGCGGCGATCGCGATCGATGGTTGGGGAGTACCCCTAGGAGGTAATTTTCCCATTCATCGGCTCAGTCACGATTATTTTACTGACGCAACATCAATAGTTTTAAATCGCCAAGCAGATAGTTTTTATGCCGATCCCGCCGTAGAGCATTTGCAAATGTGGCGATCGCCTTCTACCGTAAGAGGATGGGCGACAAGTTCTATTCATCCCCAAGCGCGATCGTACCTCAACGCCAGCGAATTTATTTTAATGCTATTGAAGCGCTATCAAGAAATTGAGTAGATTGGGGACGATACTTAAATTTTTAAGATATTTTATGTTTCCTGTAGAAGAACCAACCGCAACGCAAGTTGGGTTTCGCGCTTTGCTCAAAAATCGCTCCTTTATGGTGTTGTGGCTGGGACAATTAATTTCCCAAATAGCAGATAAAATTCTTTTAACTTTACTGATTGCATTACTAGCGGTTTACCCCACACCTACGGGGGCAGAAAACTCTATGCGCTCGGTTTTACTGCTTACTTTTACATTACCAGCGATTTTATTTGGTTCGGCGGCAGGAATTTTTGTAGACAGGTTAGGTAAGAAGACAATTCTTGTAGTTTCCAATTTGATTCGAGGGCTACTGATCATCAGTATTCCTTTTTTGCCAAGGGAATTTGTAATTTTATTATTGATAACATTTATTGTTTCAACAATTACTCAGTTTTTTGCTCCCGCAGAACAAGCTGCAATCCCGCTACTAATCCGCCACGAAAACTTGTTAGCAGCCAATGCCCTATTTACTACAACCACGATGGGGGGTTTTATTGTGGGCTTTGCGATCGGAGAACCGCTTTTAAGTCTTAGTCAAGCTTGGGGAGGAAATTATGGGCAAGAGTTTTTAGTTGGTGGTTTGTATTTTTTGGCCGCAGCGACGTTGCAAGCTGTGGCTTTAAAAGAAGCTGTTGGTAGTAGCAGCAGCCTGATGGTAGATCCCTGGCAAGAAATCAAAGCAGGGTTCTGGTATCTCAAGCAAAACCGCATGGTTTGGAATGCGATGTTGCAACTGACAACTTTGTATTGTACGATCGCGGCGCTAATGGTGCTAACTTTTAGCTTGGCTCCGCAAATTGGCTTGCAGTCAGAGAAACAATACGGCTTTATATTGGCGGCGGCGGGAATTGGCATTATATTAGGCGCGGGACTTTTAGGGCATTGGGGCGATGTCTTTCGTCATCAGCCACTACCTTTGTTTGGTTTTTTGACTATGGCGTTTGCTTTAGCTGCTTTTAGCTTTGCGAGCAATTTATGGCTGGGTTTAGGGCTAAGTGCTTTGTTGGGGTTAGGGTGTGCTTTAGTAGGCGTACCGATGCAAACTTTAATTCAAAGAGAAACCCCTACGGATATGCACGGTAAGGTTTTTGGATTTCAAAATAACTTGATAAATATTGCTCTAAGTGCGCCTTTGGCAATTACAGGCCCCATTACTGATGCGGTTAGTAACGCCGTAGGTTCCGAGGCGGTGGGTTTGCGGATAGTATTAGTGGGGATGAGTGCGATCGTTTGTGGGGTAGGTATTTGGGCTTGGCAGAATACTCGCCGCGTTTTGCGAAATGTAATCTAACTCTGACAAAGTTCGCTACTAAAGTAAGATTTTCAATTAAAATGAATCTTTGAATACAAAAAATCCTTACTATTAAATTAACTATTGCGTGAGGTTTACCTAGTGCGTTCACGAAATATCCCCCCAGGGGAATCGCGTTCTAAAATTAATTCTATAACTCCAGAACTCTTAAGCGTAGAAGTCTCAGGAGCGCCGATAATCAGCGCTAGGCGGGCTAGTGGTGGGTTTGCTTTGATAGACTCGCTGAAGCGTCATGGTGTCGAGCATATTTTTGGCTATCCTGGTGGCGCAATTTTGCCCCTGTATGACGAGCTTTATAAAGCTGAAGCCGCCGGAGGTATTCAGCACATTTTGGTTAGACACGAACAAGGCGCGGCTCATGCGGCGGACGGTTATGCGCGGGCTACAGGCAAGGTAGGCGTGTGCTTTGCAACGTCCGGGCCGGGGGCAACGAATTTAGTTACAGGTATTGCTACAGCGCAAATGGACTCGATCCCGATGGTAATTGTCACCGGGCAAGTTGCTCGCTCGGCGATTGGGACGGATGCTTTTCAAGAGACGGATATTTACGGTATTACTCTGCCCATTGTCAAGCACTCTTATGTAGTGCGCGATGTCAAAGATATGGCGCGAATTGTAGCAGAGGCTTTTTATATTGCCAGTACCGGACGACCGGGGCCTGTTTTAATTGACGTACCTAAAGATGTAGGTTTAGAAGAATTTGACTACGTGCCTGTAGAGCCAAATAGCGTGAAGTTGCCAGGGTATCGTCCGACGGTTAAAGGCAACCCCCGGCAAATAAATGCAGCTTGGCAATTAATGCAGCAAGCCCGCCGTCCATTGCTATATGTAGGTGGCGGCGCAATTGCTGCCAGCGCTCATAGTGAAATTAAGCAACTTGCCGAGTTATTTGATATTCCCGTCACAACTACGTTAATGGGTAAGGGTGCTTTTGATGAAAATCATCCTTTAGCATTGGGAATGCTGGGAATGCACGGTACGGCTTATGCAAATTTCTCGGTTAGCGAGTGCGATTTACTTATTTGTGTAGGGGCGAGATTTGACGATCGCGTTACTGGAAAATTAGACGAATTTGCCTCCCGCGCTAAAGTAATTCACATCGATATCGATCCGGCGGAAGTAGGCAAAAACCGCGTCCCCGAAGTGCCAATCGTAGGCGATGTCAAGCAAGTATTAATTGAACTATTGGCACTATGTCAAGCGAATGGCGATCGCGCAAGTACCCCAAATCAAACTCAAGAATGGTTGCATCGGATCGGTACTTGGCGGCAAGATTATCCTTTAGTTGTGCCTCACCATACCGATAGTATGTCGCCCCAAGAGGTAATCGTCGAGCTTGCCACCCAAGCGCCGGATGCTTACTACACAACGGATGTGGGACAGCATCAAATGTGGTCGGCTCAGTTTCTCAAAAATGGCCCCCGGCGGTGGATTTCTAGCGCTGGGTTGGGGACTATGGGCTATGGATTGCCCGCCGCAATGGGTGCAAAAGTCGCACTACCTACTGAAGAAGTCATTTGTATTAGTGGCGATGCTAGTTTCCAAATGAATTTACAAGAACTGGGAACTCTGGCACATTATGGCATAAATGTCAAGATTGTAATTGTAAATAATGGTTGGCAAGGAATGGTACGCCAATGGCAGCAAACATTTTATGGGGAGCGTTATTCGTCCTCAAATATGGAGCCAGCGATGCCAAACTTTGAAATGCTGGCCGCAGCTTACGGGATTAAAGGCATTAAAATCGAGCGTCGAGAAGAATTAAGCGATGCGATTGCTCAAGCGTTGGCGCACAACGGCCCGGTATTAATTGACGCGCACGTGACTAGAGACGAAAATTGCTATCCAATGGTAGCGCCAGGTAAGAGCAATGCTCAAATGATTGGCTTGCCGGAACGTCCTCAAACGGAACAAAAAGACCCAGTTTATTGCAGCAGTTGCGGCGCTAAAAATGTCAGTAACAACTTCTGTCCTGAATGCGGTACTAAGTTGTAATCGCTAGTAAGTTAATTATGCGATCGGCGGGATAAATATTTATCCCGCCGATTTTTTAGTTAACACATAAAGCCACTGAGTCAATTGAAGCGTCAAAAATCAACTGGATGTAGAAACCAGCCCTTCAACAAAGTAAAGGCTGGTAGCGAATGAATTTGTCTCTGAAAAATGCTTAAAATCTAAAATTGCGATCGCAAAGTAATTGAATCAATAATGTTGCAATTAGTTAAAAATAAGTCAGCAAAATTCCTTTCAGGCATTGCTAAACAAACTGGATTAGTCATAATTTTACTCAATGCCCAGTTGAGTATTAGTCAGTCTGTGGCGGCGCTACCTAATTCTAGAGAAGACCTGCAAAATCCGCGCCCCCAAACAGTTGCAGCAAAAAAAAATATTCAAGGAACTTACGCCCAGTCTACATTACCTAGCAATTCGGTTTGCCAAGCGCAATTAGGTAGGGCAATAGAGACAATTATCGATCGCCCGCAATTTAGTCAAGCTCGTTGGGGAATAGTCGTTCAAAAGTTAAATAATGCTCAAAATCTCTACAGCCGCGATGCCGATAAATACTTTATTCCCGCTTCAAATCTCAAACTTCTAACAACGGCGGCGGCGTTACAGCAGCTAGGAGCAAATTTTCGCTTTCGTACTTCTATTTACGGTACAGATAGCGGTTTATTACGCCTAGTCGGGCGCTTCGATCCTAGTTTGACAGATGTTCAACTTACAGCCTTAGCTAGGCAGCTAAAGCTGACAGGAGTTCGCCAGTTGACCTATTTAGCCGTGAAAAGCGATCGCTTTGCTGATGATATTATCAGTCCAGACTGGGAATGGGGAGACATTCAGGCAGATTATGGCGCACCGATTGGCAGCTTAATTCTCAATCAAAATGCCGTTAGATTGCAGTTATTACCGCAACAAATAGGTCAACCATTGCGCCTTAAGTGGCAAGATCCAATTACTGCTAGACAGTGGCAAAAAGTTGACAATCAATCGCTAACCGCCTCAAAAGAACCCGCAGAAGTTGAAGTAATTCGGGATTTAAGCGGTACTTTGAAAATTAGCGGACAGTTAAGCGTTGATTCTCCGCCAGAATCAGTATTTCTAGCAGTTATCGATCCACAAGAAAACTTTATCCAACACTTGCGCCAAGCATTAATAGTTGGGGGGATTCAAGATAATACTAATCGAGTCCGACTAAATCTTGTAGAAGTTGAAAAGCAACTAGCCAACGCGCCGGAACTCGCCGCCATAGATTCGCCGCCTCTATCCCAGTTATTAGTAGAGACAAATCAAAACAGCAATAACTTATATGCCGAAGCGTTGTTACGCACGTTAGGTAGTAAAATAAATTCTCTTGATAGCAACGCTCTTAAAGGAATAGTTGCCGCTAAACAAGCTTTGACAATTCTTGGGGTAGATCCCAAAGGATATGTTTTAGCCGATGGTTCGGGATTATCGCGGCATAATTTAGCTTCGCCAAAAGCGATCGCTCAAACTTTAAGGGCTATGGCATCCTCT
>JAPJOW010000314.1 GCA_030826005.1 Aliterella sp. RAGGC_92 | reverse complement strand
ATTAAAGTATTAATAAGATTAGTGCAAGCAAGTTGTATCGCTTTGATTAGAAAATAGATCGCCAATCGATCCATAAATTCAATTAGTTTAAAGTAAAGCACAGTAAACGGCGGACGTTGATAATGAGTAAGATTCGCGTTGCATTAATTGAAGACCACGATCTCACCCGTGTAGGAATTAGAACTGCATTGCAGCAGCGTCAAGAGATTGAAGTGGTAGGGGAAGCAGCTAATGCTAATGACGGGCTAAAACTGCTAGAAGCAGAACACCCAGATATTGCCATTGTTGATATTGGTTTACCCGATAAAGATGGCATTGAACTAACGCGGCAGTTAAAAGCTAGTCAAGACCCCGCAGATGAATCGAGAACTAAGGTTTTGATTTTAACCCTTCGAGACAACAAAGAGGCGGTGCTGGCTGCTTTTGCGGCGGGGGCTGATTCTTACTGCATGAAGGATATTAGTTTTGATAATTTGCTAGAAGCATTGCGCGTCACGCATGGGGGTAATGCGTGGATAGATCCGGCGATCGCCCGAATTGTCTTACAACAAGCCCAGCAAACCCCAGAAGGAAGTACGGAAAACGTGGTAATTGACAGCAAAACTGTTTCTATTAATGCCGCCGATGCGGAATACGATCAAATGATTGCTGCTTACCCGCTCACAGAGAGAGAATTAGAAGTTTTACAACTAATTGTCGAAGGCTGTAGTAATGCCATAATTGCCGAAAAGCTCTATATTACTGTTGGCACGGTGAAAACTCACGTTAGAAATATTCTAAATAAGTTATGTGCTGATGACCGCACCCAAGCGGCGGTAAGGGCTTTGCGTTCTGGTTTGGTAGGGTAGTTTAGTAGGGGCAGCATGGCGAAGGCATCTTTAAAGGAAAAATTCTTAATGCCGCCCCCTACACGCTTTAAAAGGAGAAAATATTTAACGGCGGAGATTTAATAATTCTTGGGGAGAAGCGAGGAGTTTTACAGTTACAGAGACAATTTCTTGCTGAGAATTAAGGCTAAATAGCCAAGAGACGTTTACGCCAAATAAAGGCATTTGCACTTTACCGTTGACGCGAAAAAGAACTAAATCGTTGATTTGGCTTTCGATAATTCCTTGATGAGGTTCGGCTTTTAGTCCTAGGGCTTCTTGCTGGAGGTAAGATGCGATCGCGTCGCCACCAACAATACCCGATTCAAAAGGTGCGTGCATCACGCCATCGGGGGCAAATAAAGCTGCTACGGCAGCAAAGTCACCAGCATTTAAAGATTCAAAGTATTGAGAGATAGTAGCATTGTCGATGCCTGCGATCGTTTGAGTAATCGTATTAGATTGCATAAAATCTTCTCTAGGACAGCAAAAACATATATAGGCTTTAGACTATCTATAAACTTCGATCTAAACCTAGTGCCTAAAGAGAGATTAAAAGCTTAAGGCGTTTTTACATGGTCGTTTGCACTCTCAACCAAGTAACCAAATCAGAATTAGTAGAAAAATCCAACAAAGCCTCACCCAAATTCCCTAACTGCTCAATTGATAAATTGCGAATTTGGGCCTCGTCTTCAGGAGCAACGCTACCAAAACGACGGTTAAGTTGACGTAAAATCAGGGCTATTTCTCCTTGCTGGAGTCCTTGCTCCATCCAACTGGTAACAATTTCCATAACTTCCTCTCGCCGATTATCTGGTTTGATTGTACTCACTTGAGTTAAAAATCGCCGCTCCTCCTCAGCACTCAAGCGTAAGTAAGTGTCAATGAATCCCGAAATTAACTGCATTCTTGCTGCATCTAATTTTAAAGTAGTCATTAAACGCAAACATTCAACTTTGACTTGGACGCGTTCAGGTTCAGCAATCTTCATTTTAGCCATTAACGCACTAGCTACTGGATTCGGTCGAGCTAAAAAATCGCGCCAATTGAGACGATTTAGCTGAATAACTCGGTAATTAAACTTGAGGACATCCAAATCGGGGAAACTCACTTGATGAAAATTTGGTTCTAGACGATGGGGGACATGGTAGGAAAATATGGCGATGGGATAAATGGAAAGCGCAAATTTTTCGTACAATCGGGCAAAATAACGAAACATTCTTTGACTAAAATCACTCTGAGCATTTGCTTGATTTTCAACGTGAATCAAAAAAAACGATTCTTGACCCCGGAACTGGACTTTAGCGACTAGATCGGCTTCATACTGCTCCCCAGAGGTAACATCGGTAAAAAGTTCTTTATCTAAAAACGTCAGCGAATTAGGTTCTATGTATGTACTGACATCAGGAAAAAATAAATCTATAAATTCTAAAAAGAAAGTCGTCAGTAGCTCTTTGAATAGACGGTCATGGTCAATCATACGTTTGGAGCTATTAATTGAGATATGCGAATATTAACTTATGCCTATCTGCGGTTAGAGTGGAGTGCATGACGGGCTAATTTAACGGTATTGTAATTCCTCCTTTCAGTAAAATGGGGTAGAGATGGATAGTGAGAAGTGACGATTCCATACTTACGATCGCACATTGGATAACCAATACTAGAAAAAGCGAGCGCCTTGTCTCCCCGTCTCCCTTCCTAACGCCTATGATTTCTCAGCCTCACCTTCCTACCAGCCAACAAGTCAAGCAAAAAGCTTTAGAAATTGGATTTCATCAAGTAGGCATTGCTAAAGTAGACAATACTAATGTAGAAGTTCAGCACTTGCAAGCGTGGCTAAACAAAGGTTATCAAGCAGATATGGCATGGATGAGTAACCCCAAACGCCAAGATATTCGCTCGCTGATGCCAGAAGCGCAAAGTATTATTTGCGTAGCGTTAAACTACTACACCCCGCACCAACGCCCAAGTAGCCCCGAATATGCCAAAATTTCCCGTTATGGTTGGGGACGAGACTATCATAAGGTAATGGACAAAAAGCTCAAAGCTTTAACTAACTGGTTGCAAACTTATCCAGATGTGCGATCGCGTTATGCTTGCGACACTGCCCCAATTCAAGATAAAGTATGGGCGCAAAAAGCTGGAATTGGTTGGATTGCTAAAAATGGTAATGTTATTACGAGAAAGTATGGATCTTGGGTATTTTTAGGAGAAATTCTTTTAAACCTAGACTTAACGCCCGATATCCCCCATACTGAACACTGTGGTAGTTGTACTCGTTGCCTAGATGCTTGTCCGACAAGTGCGATCGCCCAGCCTTTTGTTGTTGATGCCAATCGCTGCATTGCCTATCATACAATTGAAAACCGTGCCGAAAAGTTACCAGAGACAATTTCACCTCATCTCCAAGGGTGGGTTGCAGGCTGCGATATCTGTCAAGATGTTTGTCCTTGGAATCAGCGTTTTGCTAAAGAAACTGATATAGTCGAGTTTCAACCTTACCCAGAGAATGTTGCACCTAGATTAGATCGGTTAGCCGAAATCTCTAACGAGGAATGGAATAGACGTTTTACAGCTTCAGCGCTGCGACGAATTAAGCCCCAAATGTTACGACGAAATGCCAAAGCAAATTTATCAACAGCGACTCAAGAGAGCAATTAACAATTTTTTCAACAACCATGAATCCAAAAGTAATTATTTTTGATTTTGATGGTACTATTGCTGACTCTTTAGAGACGTTAGTTAATATTAGCAATCGTTTGGCTGTGCAATTTGGCTACAAACAAACTAGCCTTGCCGAACTTGCTCAAATTCAAAATTTGACTTCTAGAGAAATTATTAAGCAATCGGGTATTTCTATTTTTAAAGTTCCTTTTTTACTCAAAAAAGTTAAAGCTGAGTTGAGTTTGGAAATTAAAACTTTGTCTTTATTTCCAGGCATGAAAGAAGCTTTAATCGAACTAAACAATCTAGGTCATAAGCTAGTAATTATTAGTTCAAATTCAAAAAGTAATATCGTAGCATTTTTAGAACACAATGATTTAGCAGATATTTTTTATTATATTTATTC
>JAPJOW010000313.1 GCA_030826005.1 Aliterella sp. RAGGC_92 | reverse complement strand
ATTCCCGTAACTGGATTAGTTCCTGTAGCGCGATCGCATAATAAATTTACTTGATACCTGTCGATTAACGCATCGCTAAAGTCTGCGCCCGTAATATCAGCATCAAAAAACCGGGAACGAGTTAGAGTTGCATCGGTAAAAATAGCATTTTTTAAGTTGGCATTATCTAAAGTTGCGCGATCGACCAAAGCTCCAGAAAGGTTTGCGCCTTCTAAGTTTGCTCCTAGTAAAACGCCTTTTGTCATGATGGCATTGGTTAAGTCTGCGCCTTGAAAATTTGCCCCCCGCATCTCGGCGGCGACAAATACCCCCCCAACTAAATTAGTCTGGGAAAAATCGCGGTTTTGTAAATTAGTATTGTTGTAATTAATAGTATTATCTTGGGCTAAGGCTGGTTTTGCCGCTAATAAGATCCATAGCGCTGCAAGACTTAGAAGCAGCAGCAAACGCCCTACAGCTTTTTTTAAGACATCGGGAGAAAATCCAAAAATTTGTTTTTGAGTTGAAAACATACTATTTATCGCGCCAATCTTTACCTAGACGCAAGGTTAAATAAGAGTCAAGATCCCCGGTTGCTTCTACTTCCACCTTACCTAAGCCTAAAACTTTTTGTAGCTCGGTAGCCGCCTGCAAGTCTCCGCGCTGCACGACAATTTCTGTTTGTGACAATTTATCTTGCCAATCAGCACTTACATAGACATTTTCTAATCCTTGAGCTTTGAGCGAACTTGCAACTTGACGGCTTAAACTAGGTTGACCGGAAGCATTTTGCACGGCAATTTTCAAACTAGCAAGCGATCGCTTTTTTGGGGTACTAAATACTTTTGTGCCAAAATACTCGCTCATTACTCGATCTTGCCCGTTAGGATCGAGCCAATAACTACTAGGATCTAAACTTAGGGAGCTAAGAAAGCCTGGTAGCATGACCATTTGCAGATTTTGAGCATCTAAGTTAGCGCCAAAATTTGCTAGGGTAAGCATTTCCTCTGGACTGAGATTAGTATCTACATAATTTTGCATAATACTAACTATTTGCGGCAAACGAGCGACGATCGCTGGATTTGTCAGGCGATTTTTTAAAGCTTTAACTAATAACTGCTGCCTTTGCACCCTACCCAAGTCGCCAGCTTCGCCAAGAAACCTAGCAAATTGTTGCGCCTCGTCGCCATTTAAAGTTTGCCATCCACTTTCAAGATCGATAGTTAGATTTTGGGTAACATCGCGATAAGACATCGAGCGCGGGACAAATACCTCCACGCCGCCAATAGCATTGACTAATTCTCGTAATCCCTCAACGCGGAGACGAATATAGCGATCGATGGGTACATCGTTTAAACTTTTACTTACTACCCGCGTTGCGATCGCTGCACCACTAGCATTTGCCAAAGATATTTTTTCCAGTCCAATTTCTGGCAAGACTACCATGCTAGAGCGAGGAATCGATAAAACTTTAATTAATTGGGAATTAGGATTGACTCGCAATAATAAAATGGTGTCACTACTCGCAGTCATGTCTGACGGCACGATATCGCCCTGCCCTACTGGGTCGATACCCAAAATTAAAATATTAACAGGTCGTGCTATTTGGTATTGAGAATTAGCAAACGGTACGGCTTTATTGCCTTGTTTTTTTAATAATTCTGCTAATTGTTGCTCTTGAGTTAACGGCGGGCGATCGCTCCATATAGGAGTAAGTAAAGCAACATTAGCTCCGAGCAATACCCAAAAGGTAATTAAACCCGTCCAAGATAGTAAAGGATTTTTGTGCCAAGCTACCAAAAAACGATAGCGCAATGTCTCCAAACTGCCTTTAACTACTTGGCGATCGAGGCGGCGGACGGACGAATTATACGTTCTTTGGACTCCCTTAACCACAACTATTGTCCCTAAATTTAATCGCTCTACAGGTATGGTAATGCAAGCTGTTAATATTGCCACTGGTAAAGTAAACTATCCTTGCAAATCGTGGCTTTAAATTAACTATGACCCGTAGCTCTTTGATACCCGTAATTTTAGCTGGTGGTAAAGGCGAACGTTTTTGGCCTCTCAGCCGCAAGCATCGCCCCAAACAATTTTTAAGTTTAGATGGTAGTGGCAAAAGTTTACTGCAAGCCACCGCCGAGCGCTTGCTACCCCTTGCTGGTGATTGGAATAACTTGCTTGTCGTAACTTCTAGCGCTTTAGCAGCAGGCGTAAGCGAACAACTACCCCAACTACCCAAACAAAACCTCCTCGCCGAACCCGAAGGGAAAGACACCGCCCCCGCCGTTACTTGGAGTACGTTAGAAATTGCCAAACGCTACGGAGAGGATGCAATTGTCGGCTTTTTTCCCGCCGATCCTTGGATTGAAGATCCGCTTAGTTTTCAGCAAACTTTACAGGCGGCGGCGCAATTAGCCGCAACGGAAAATGCGATCGCAACTTTAGGCGTAAAACCAACTTACCCGTCTACAGGCTACGGTTACATCGAGCAAGGAGAACAAACCGGGACGTTTGGCGGCTTACCTACTTATCGCGTCAATCGATTTACCGAAAAACCCGATCGCCAAAGCGCCGAAGCATTTATTGCTACTGGGCGATTTAGCTGGAATAGCGGGATGTTTATTTTTAAAGCTGGCGTAGTTCTCCAAGAACTTTATAACCACGCCCCCGAAATTATCCAACCACTCGCCCAGCTAGGCGTAGCGGCTTATGCCAACTTACCTAAAATTAGTATCGACTACGCCTTGATGGAAAAAACAAAACTAGCTTATGTATTACCTGTAGACTTTGCTTGGGACGATTTGGGCGATTGGAATGCTATTGAACGCTTGTTAAAAACCGATGCGCCGAATGTAGAAGTAGCTCATCATGTGGGACTCGATACTACTGGATCGTTGCTGTACGCGACCGATGACGAGGAAGTAATAGTGACGATTGGTTTAGAGGATGTTGTGGTCGTGCGCGATCGCAATGTGACTTTAATTGTCAAAAAAGACCGTACCCAGGAAATTAAACAAGTTTTAAAAATGCTGCAAGATCGTCCAAAATTTAGAGATTTATTGTAAATCCGTCAAATGTCAACTCTTGATAGAGGTAATAAAGCAACTTTTTGCGGTACAACCAAACAATCTTGACGTGCGATCGCGCAGCTTAATAGAGGCTGGCATAATCTTGCTTTTTTGCTTCAAACTATTGTTTCCTTTATTTAATTCAACTTGTGTTTTTAACTCAAACTACTTCTCGTCAACGCGAAATTATTGAAGTTGTCCTCCGTAATGGCTGGGACTATATGCGCCGCATCTTAACTGGTGGCAAAGCCGACGAACCCCAGTTACCCACCCCGGCGGTATTGCGGAATATTTTGGTAGATTTGGGGCCTGTTTATGTCAAGCTAGGTCAATTGTTAAGCACGCGCCCGGATTTACTGCCTTCTGCCTACATTGAAGAACTCTCAACGTTGCAAGACGAAGTACCCCCCGTCCCTTGGGCAGACATTGAAGTGCTATTGCGCCAACAATTAAGTCAGCCAATGGACGAAACTTTTTCTAGCTTTAGCGCGATTCCGGTGGCGGCGGGTTCTATTGCTCAAACTCATCGCGCTACTTTAGCCGATGGGCGTGAAGTTGCAGTTAAAGTTCAGCGTCCGGGTATCGATCTAACTGTTGCTCAAGATATTTCGCTCATTCGCGGTATTGCGGACTTAGTGGCGCGGACTGAATTTGGGCAAAGTTACGAGGTTGATTCCTTAGCAGAAGAATTTGCCACAGCATTGCAAGCAGAATTAGATTTTAAACGCGAAGCAAGTTTTACCGATCAATTGCGACAAAACTTGGCAGATAGTCGCTGGTTTGACTCTAAACGCTTAGTTGTAGCAGAAATTTACTGGGATCTGACTACAGAAAAAATTATGGTCATGGAGTGGTTAGATGGCCCATGACCATAATTTTTTCTGTAGTCAGATCCCAGTAAATTTC
>JAPJOW010000047.1 GCA_030826005.1 Aliterella sp. RAGGC_92 | reverse complement strand
TTTCTACAGCGCGGGGATGTAAAACTTTTGCACCTAAACTCGCAAGTTCTAGCATTTCATCGCAGGTAATTTCTGCCATTAACTGCGCTTGAGGGACTAAACGCGGATCGGTTGTTAAAATTCCCGGTACGTCAGTATAAATTTCGCAATAATCAGCTTTTAAAGCGGCGGCTAAAGCAACGGCGGAAGTATCGCTTCCACCCCGCCCTAAAGTTGTAATTTCTAGGTCTGAGGTATTGCTAATGCCTTGAAAACCTGCCACCACAACAACTTTACCTTCTTGCAGTTGGCCAGTGATTCGTTCGGGCTTAATATGCAAAATGCGGGCGCGGCTATGTTCGGCTTCTGTAACAATACCTACTTGCGCTCCAGTTAGGGAGATTGCTGGTTGTCCCAATTCTTGTAAAGCCATTGATAGTAAGGCAATTGTTACCTGTTCTCCCGTAGAAAGTAACATATCCATTTCCCGGCGGCTGGGATTAGCAGAAATTTCTTGAGCTAATTTCACCAGTCCATCAGTGGTTTTACCCATAGCAGAAACTACCACAACTAAAGAGTTTCCCGCCTTAGCACAAGACTTTGCTCTTTTTGCTACTGCCATAATCCGTTCTACCGAACCAACTGATGTCCCGCCGTATTTTTGAACTATTAGCGCCATAAACTTTACTCAACCCTGCTCCATTACAACGTTAAACTAAGCAGGGATTAAGTGCTGATTAGTTTGATAAAAAATAATTTATTTCTCTGGGGGGCGCGTATAACGATGTTTAACGCCGAGGGGGAAATATTCTGGATTTCCCGTTGGTTTTAAAGTAACGTGCGGCTTTTGGTAAGACGAGGGAACGTAGTTAGCAAACTCGCTATTGAGGCGTAGTAGTTGAGCAGTAATTGAAAGAGCGATCGCATTTTTCATTTCTTCCTTTGCTTCTACTCCCGGCGCTAACTCTACTACAATTGACAAAAATCGGTTTTTGTCCGCATCTTCTAACGTTTGCAAGACAAATTTCCCTGTCACCCATTCTTTAATTTCTCTTTGCTCTAATCCTACCGTCACGTTTTCCGGGTAAATATTTGCGCCAAAGTAAGAAACTGTAAAGTTACGCCCAAATACATAGACAAAGGGTAACTGGTGTACTTTCTGACTTTGTAATTCTATTAAAGGATTGAAGCCCCATTTTGCCAAAAATTCTTGCATTTCCTCATAAGTAATAATTCCTCCCGTATCGGCGATGTGATACCGCAGCAAGGGAATACCGTTGTCGCCAGAAAAAAGCAGCGTCCCGCCCGTTGTTTCAAAAAAGCGACTGAGAGGATCGTACTGTACTAACGTTGGTAAACGCGATTCGCCAAATAATTCGTTAGCTGCATCGGGATTGTTTGCTAAAAAGCGGCGAATGCAGATACTTAAAGGTGTTTCATTGCCAAGCACGCCAGCATCCGCCGTACCATAAAGCGAAGCGCTGTCATAACAGATATTTTTCGCTCCGACTCTTTCTTCTACCAGCGCGCGCCATTCTTCGCTGAAAACTTCCCCAGCCATGACTAATTTAATCGAATACTTTTGCCACTCCATACCTTGACGAATGCCATTATCGATCGCATCTTTGAGAAATGGAGGATAACCAAGCAGTGCAACTTGCTCGTACATAGTGCCTAGTTCTTTGACTACTCGAAATATCTCTGCTTGATTATTTCCAGGCGTGACAACGGTTATGGGATAGCCTTTACTCGCCAAGTAGCGACAGCAATTTGCGCTATACATTCCCCCTACCCAAGTACCCAAGGTAAAACAAATTACCGCTAGAGTAGTTTTATCATCTGCGCCAAAACTATCCTTAAATATCTGCTCGAAGCGCGTAGCAACTTGCAACTCATCCGTAATAAAACGCGACCAAAAGGTAGGTTTACCCGTAGAACCCGATGAAACTGCGATCGCATCGCATATTGATAGTTGTCCTTGACGGCACAAGTCAGGTAAGGAATTAAGCTGTAAGTAATTCTCTTTAGTTATTAGGGGTAGTTTTTGGAAATCTGCGTAAGTTTGAATAGAGTCAGGATTGATATTATTTGCCGTTAAAAAAGCCTTATAAGCTGGAACTGTCGCTGCTACTTCTTTAAACAACTCCAAAACATGAGCTTGCGGGGATGTATGCAAATGTTGTTGGAGCTTTGTTTCTACAGGGATAGTTAAAAAGTCTTGAAACGCTTTGAGCGATTTTTGGCGCTGTTCTAATTTCATAAATATTTTTGTTTGCTCTAGTTACTCTACTAAAACACTTACAAAAAATTTTGAAAAGCAGAGGTTTTTTAGTCGGCTCAAGTTGACTAGAACAACAAATTTTACCAAGAAAAAAGTAGAAAGTTTCCATCGCTTTCTAAAACAAGCTTTACCAAAGTTGACTTTGAGACACAAAAAAAGACAGGCTTCCAAGCCTGTCCTCTAAAAAGAATAATCAACTAGATGTTAAAAGTTCATTTCTACAGCTTGAACTTTCTCTACTTGCTTTTTCTTCAGTACCAACATAACTTGCGATAACATGATGCCAGATATAAATACTATCAGCCATCTGACGCGGGTTGAACTTTGCAACACTATTTCGCCATCAGCTTGACCAAATCCACCCACATTTGGGTTATTAGTTAAAGCATCGCCTACAGCTACCGTTTGTCCTTGAGCAACAAGTAATTCAGGCCCGGCGGGAATCGTCTCTACAGTATCGCCATCATTGCCTGTAATTATAACTTGATACCCACCTTCTGCAACGGGGCTAATTTTACTAATAGTTCCAGCTACAGAAGCGTTGTAAACCGTATTATTACTCTTTTCACCGGTCGGATAAACTTGTCCGCGTCCGCGATTTGCGCCTAAGTGAACGGCGTATTTACCAAAGTGAATATTTTTGTCGCTTGCTGGATTGGGAGAAAGCACCGGGAAAACAATTTCCTGATACTGTTCGCCAGGTAATGGCCCAACTAAAACAATATTCTCTTGAGTTTCACTGTAAGGTTGGAAATAAAGATCGCCTACTTTTTCTTTCATTTCCTCTGGGATTCTTTCAGCAGGAGCAATTTTAAAACCTTCCGGTAACATTAATACTGCTCCAACTTGCAGTCCGCCTTTTGTCCCGTCGCTGACTACCTGCTGGACATTTGTATCGTAAGGAATTTTGACTACTGCTTCAAATACAGTATCGGGTAAAACTGATTGGGGTATTTCTACTTCCGATGGCTTCGCCGCTAAGTGACAGTTGGCGCAAACAATTCGTCCTGTAGGTTCGCGGGGAGTTTCAGGATAGGTTTGCTGCGCCCAAAATGGATAAGCAGCAGCCGATTGAGGCATAGTAACGTCGCTAACTAAAAAGAAGGCAACCGTTACTAAGGCGAGGAGCGCTGTTTTAAAGATCGCCCCTACTTTACGAGGCGATTTTGCGGCAAATAATGCTTTTTTCATCTGTAACAATTTCTGTGACAAGGACTCAATTAATGGTGTATGAGTTATTATCTGCAACTCATAAGTTCAAAACGCAAATTTCTTTTAAGCCCACCAAGGCTCTTCGCCCGTGCGGAAATCAGTTTCAGTCCAAGGAGTTAGGGTGATTTTATCGTCTTCTGCTTTAGCATGAGCTAAAGCTAAAGAGCGAGGTGCAGGCCCGCGTACTACTTTACCTGTATTGTCATACTGAGAACCGTGACACGGACACATAAATTTATTTTCGTTGCCATTCCAAGGCACGACACAACCTAAATGGGTACAAACAGCATTAATACCGTAATCGGCGATCGCATCTTTACTTTCTGCCACAATATAAGTTGGGTCGCCTTTGAGTCCTTGGGCTAAAGTGCGATCGCCTGCACTGCGATTTTCTAAAAATTTACTGACGCTAAAATCATTTCCTAGCGCGTCTTTTGCTGTCGTTCCGCCGCTAGATCCGCCGCTTGATGGCGGAATAAAAAACTTTACAACCGGATACAACGCCCCGGCTGCTGTACCACCAACTGTACCAAAAGCCAGCAAATTCATAAATTGACGACGACCCATGTTTGGGACATCCATTGATTCTGACATCTGCGCCATAGTGTTCTCTCTTAGACCAGTGTTAACTTCTTTGAGTTTATTTCAAGAGTGCAGTCGCGCACTTGTTTCGCGTCAGACTTCCCCTACTAAAAAAATATAAAAATTCCTCGCCCGTGCGAAGTTTCTCATCGATGGGAGGTATATTACATTTCTTTATATTGGTATCATACTTGAGTTACCTATTTTTCATTTGTAAAGAAATGTAAATATTGGCAAAAGCCATGACAGGACAAGAGTTGCACCAGCTATTAATAAATAAATGGGGACGGTCTTATGACGTGCAGTTGCGGCGTACCCAGGGAAAGGTATTTTTACAGGTAATGTGGAAGTATTTAGAACAAGCTTCGTTTCCATTGAGCGAAGCGGAGTACGATTTGCACTTGGAGCAAGTCGCTAATTACTTAAATGGGTTTGGGGGAACGTTACAGGTACAAAGGTATATTTTAGATACCAAAGAACGCCCGCGCCTAGGTAAAGCAGTGAGCATTCCTTTAGATTTGGGCGATCGCGCTTCTGAATGGATACTTTAAAAGATTCTATTGCCTAATGGTACAGGGCGATCGCATTGAATTAAAGCTACTTCCTCGTTGTCAAGAACTACGCCTAAAACCAGCACTTCCGATAAAAAGTCAGCAATTTGCCGAGGGGGAAAATTAGTAACGGCTAAAATTTGTCGTTCTATTAATTCTATAGGGGTATAGAGCTTTGTAATTCGAGCGCTAGATTTTTTGATACCCAATTCACCGAAATCTATCCATAGCTTATAAGCTGGTTTTCGAGCTTTAGGGAAATCTTTTACTTCAATAATTTTTCCTACCCTAATTTCTACTTTTTCAAAATCAGCGTAGCTAATTAATGTCATTTGCCTAATAACTTAACTAAACCAATTCCACCAAAATAAAGCCCTAATACCGCACCCGCTAATAAGCTTTGAGTTAAAGGGTCGGTTGAAGGGGTCAAAACTGCGCCTAAAACTACCGCCGCAACAATTACAAACCGCCAACCCTGTAACATTTGATTTGAAGATACTATCCCCAAAAAGCCGAGTAAAACTTGAATAATCGGAATTTGAAAAGCTAACCCAGTACTAAATAATAGTAATAATACAAATTCAAAATACTTATCAATAGACCATATTTGTTCGACTACACCCTCGCCATAGTTGATAAAGAAATTGAGCGCCGCCGGAATCAATAGTAAGTAGGAAAATATTAATCCTGCGGCAAACAAAAAAGTAGAGCCAATAACAACAGGGCCAATTAAACGGCGTTCGCGACGAGTTAAACCAGGGAGAACAAATTGAATGATTTGATAAAGTATAAAAGGACTAGCTACAACTAATCCGCTATAACCCGCAACTTTAATTGAAACAAAAAAGAACTCTCCCGGAGCGAGTTGTAGAAATTTCACTCCTTGAGCAGGTACTTCTAATAATTGAACAATCGGTTTAACTGCAATAAAACAGCCAATTACACCTATAACAACAGCAATCAACGCATAAAAAATTCGCTGTCTTAACTCCTCCAAGTGGTCGAATAGTGACATCTCAGCTTCATCAGGGAGTTCGTTGAGAAATTCGTCTTGATTTGGAGGAGCATCGAAAGATTGCTCGGCTACGGTTTCTGCTTCTATTGGAGGTGTCATTACTCAAGCTATACGGGGGTTTACTGACTATTGTATCGATCGCAGCAGCAGAAAAAAAGATGTTTTATGGTAAGGCGGCTTTCGGGTGAGTAGCAGAATAATTAGCTACTAACTGCGAGACTTCTGGATTGTACAAACGTAAATAATTCCAGTAGTTACCAAAAACTTGCCTAACGTAGCCTTGAGTTTCTGCGTAAGGTATAGCTTCTACAAATTCGTCAGGATCGCTAATGTTATAGCGATCGCGCCATTTAGAGACGGCGTTAGGCCCGGCGTTATAACTTGCGATCGCAAATAAGGAATTATTATCGTATTGCTGATGGGTGTAGTTTAAAAACCAAGTACCGAGCAAAATATTATCTTTGGGTATTTCACTATTAAACTGCTCCAACTTAATTTGCTTGGCAATCCAATCACCCGTACCGGGCATTACTTGCATTAACCCCACCGCTCCCGCAACGGAGCGAATTTTGGGTTCAAAGCGCGATTCTTGACGAATTAAGGCAGTTACAAGCAGGGGGTTAAGCTGACGCTGGTTTGACCAATATTCAATTTCTTGGAGAAAAGGAAAGGGATAACGAGCTTGCCAGTAAGTAAGTTGCTGGCTGAGAGTTTTATATTCTGCTCTTTCTGGGGGCGTTTCTCGGTCTTCTAGGGTGGCAATTTTATTAATACCGATGAGGTTGTCACCTTTAGCCAAACTCATCACGCCGTCGGTAAATTGCTCGGCTACGGTGGGTTGAGTTTTATTTTTAAATTCTACTTGCCACAGCGCCAACGCATCGCGATCTTGTCCTAGCTGGTAAAGTTCTTTTAAAGTTGCCGACCCCGCAGGTAAAAGCACTCTTTGCGGCGGAATTACTTGCGGATTTACTTGTTTTACTGTTGTGAAGTTGCCTACATTTAAGCCTAACTTTACTGCCGATCGCCAAGCATAATAAGACTGGGGAAACTGGCTTAATACATATTCGTAAGCGGCAATAGATTCTTGCTTTTTCCCTAATTTTTCTGCCCATTTTCCCACCCAAAAACCTGCTCTAGGAGCTAATATACTTTTCGGGTTGCGTGTCGGAATTGTTTGCGCCCATTGCCAAGCTTGTTGATAATTTTGCGCCTCGGCTTTATCTAAAGCAACTTTCCAGCGATATTCTGCCGCCGCTTCCGAGTCGCCATACTTTTTGAGCATCACGTTGCGTGCTTGGGTGGCAGCTTTTTTGTTTTGCCGATCTAAAATAGCTGCTTTTGCCGCTAAAGCCGAACCTGCTTGAGGCGGAAAACCGCTAATTATTCGCTCGTAGTAGGCGATCGCATTTTGTGGTTCTGCCATCTCTGCTAGTTGCGCTAAAGCTAAACCGCTTTCTTTAGCCGTAGGAAAATACCCAATTAATTGCTTGTATGTTGCGACAGCTTGGGTTTTTTTGGCGCTTACTTGCAAGCTTCGCCCTTGACGATAAAGGTTTAGGGGATTGCGCGTTGCTTTACTGTAGGCTAAAGCTGCTTTGCCATAATTTTTTTGATTCCAGTAAGCGGTGGCAACTTCTTGCCAATCGGCGGGTTGTAGTTTTGCTCCTGACTTAACTAATTTATCGGCAATGGTAATATCTGCGGGAGTAGAGTTTTTAACTATCAGCACCATTAAGTCCGAGCGATTGGGATTTGCTTGCAATAAAGTTCGGGCAATTTCATTGCTGCGGGGATGAGTAGGGTATTTAGCGATCGCTTGTTCCCAATATTGTTTATTGGTTTTACCCAGCGCAAATAAAGCTTCCGCCGCAAGAGGGCTGTTAGCGTGACGTTTGAGCAACTCTTGCCATTGAATATCAGTATTCGCAGCTTGGGCGCGTTTAAGGGCGATAGGAGCAGCAAGAACAAGATAGGATTGTTCTAAATTTTCTAACAGTGGGAGAGCTTCTCGTCCTCGATCGAGGCTAATTAAATCGCTTGCTAGAAGATAACGGGCGCGATCGCGATCGATTGATCGTGGTAATTGAGAAATTGCGCTTAGTTGTAAAGCTCTTTCTTTTGGTGAGAGGGCTACTAAAGGAAGAACTTGCGATTTGGGATTAGCCGGGGCGATTTCTTGGACTTGTTTGGGCTCGGAGGATGGATTGCTAGACTTTATTGCTAATACGGCGGCTCCGCCTAGTACGACACACAAGGCGGTAGTAGTAGCTATCGAAATTAAGTTTTGCCTATGTATCATCGCTTGCCGTTGAATAGGAGATGAATTTCTTGCAACTCTAGCATTATTAATTTAGAACTAGCAGATTTAGGAGGCAAAAATTGAATTTTTAGGGTAAAAACCGATCGAGAGCAGCTTTTAACTCTTGAATTTCTACCTCTATGTTTCCAGCTTGGGCGGCTCTACCAATACATTCAGTCAAGTGTTCGTCCAATATCAGTCTTGCTACTCGATCTAATGCGCCGCGCACGGCAGCAATTTGCACTAGCACGTCAGGACAAGGGCGGCTTTCTTGCACCATTGTTTTAATGCCGCGAATATGTCCTTCTAAGCGCGAAAGCCGATTGATAATGCTGCGTAACGATTCTTCGCTGTGGACGTGGGGGTGAGTTGCTTGTCCATCTTCGTGAGTATGAATAGCTGATAATTCTTCAGAAGACCTTGAACTAGGCAAATTTTCTACTAAGCTTTTAGATGGATTCATGGGTTAGTGAGGCTAGGCGACAAATTAGATCCTAGCTTAGAGAAGCTATTGGCGCTCTTGGAGACCTTTAAACTTAATTACAAATAACTCGATTGATGACTGAGGCGCGATCGCACTTAATAATAGAAATATCGCCCCATAATTTATCTATGAATCAAACTACCCTGAATCTAGTAGCAATTTCAATTTTTCTAGTTACTTTGTCCACTTTGGCGGGTCCTTTATTTAATTTATCTCCTACTATTCCGGCGATCGCTACTATTACGTTTTTGGGGCTGGCAACGCTTGATAGTTTTGGCTTGCAAGGCAAAGGCGGGGCGGTAATTGGTGACTTATTAACCTTGACTTCGCCTCAAGAACGCGATCGCATTCTTCACCACGAAGCGGGACACTTTTTAGTTGCTCATTTTTTAGATATTCCAGTTACAGGTTATACTCTCAGCGCTTGGGAAGCTCTAAAACAAAAACAGCCCGGTCTTGGCGGCGTAACGTTTGCCGATGACGAATTAGCCTCGGAGCTTCAAAAAGGATCATTAAAAGCCCAGCTACTAGACCGTTACTGCACAATCTGGATGGCAGGCATAGCCGCCGAAAACCTAGTTTATAACAATGCCCAAGGCGGAGCGGACGATATTAGTAAACTAAAAAAAGTTTTGACACCAATTGGTTTTTCTGCGACCGCTCAAGAACAAAAAAAGCGCTTTAGCTTATTGCAAGCAAAAACAATTCTCGAAGAACATTGGATAGCTTACGAAGCTTTAGTTAAAGCCATGCAACAGCGCCTCTCGGTCGATGAATGTCGGCTGATAATTGCTAAAAACCCTCAACCTCTTAATTAGTTTCGGGCGCGGGAGTTGGTGGATTTAAAAACCTTTCCCAAGTAGCAATTTGATCTTGAGCGCCTGGATAAGCTTCTGTGCCTAATGGTACGAGTTTGGCGACTTCAATTGCACCAACAATATCTGATTGACCTCGCTCTTGAGCAATACTGAGGATGCGATTGCTCCACTCGGCGATCGCTAAATTAGCATCGTAGCGTAAGGGGCTGCTATTGGGAATCCGATTAGCTACGCGAATTGCTTTCGCAAGGGATTGGGGAGTTCCTTGTATAGCTATTTGCCGAGCTTCTTGCCAATTAACACGGGCATTAATTTGTCCTTCCCAATCATTTATTGCATTTTGCGCTTCGCCTGAAAGACTCCGCCCAGCTTTAATTTTACCTGCCGTATCAATCGCAGCAGGTAAATTGCCTATACTAGCTAGGCTGCGCGCTTCATCTAATAGGGGACGATCTTCAATTTGTTCTATTTGCTGCTGCCAGGAGCGAATTTTGCGCCGCGCTTCAGAATACAAGGCGCGTCCTTTATTAATTTGACTTGCTTCGTTTATTGCTGCTTGCAAAGAACCCACATCTTCGGCGGTGGCTAAGTCTTCCGCCCGCTTTAAATAAGGACGATCTTCGATAGTTTGTACTTTCGTGCGCCAGCGATTTACTTCGCCTTTTGCTTCAATAGCGCGGGGGTTCTCTTTGGGAACAACCTCGGCTTGAGCGATCGCGGCGGTTAAGTCGCCGATTGTGCCACCTTTTGCTAGTTCTCGCGCTCTTTGCAGGTGAGCTACATCTTCAATTTCTAGCTGCCAACGCGCAATTAATTCTTGGGCTTTGTTATAGGAAGGGCGATCGGTGGTAACTTTTTGGGCGATCGCGATCGCGCCTTCAAGTCCTGGAACTGTATCTAGCCAAGCACTCCGCCAAGCTTCGGCAATGGTAATCAGGTCTTTTGCTTCTTGTTGTAAATTAGTTGCTGCGGGAATTTGATTAGCAATAGAAATTGCTTCATCCGCATCTTTTCTTTCTAAGGCATTTTGAGCAAGAGCGAGCATTTCCTGTCCTAAGCTAGGAATTAATACTTGAGCGTCTTTGTAGCTGTAGCTATTTGTATTTATTTCTTTAGCTAATTCAATTGCTGCAAGTAAGTTACTTAAACCACCCCGATCGCCTAAGGCGGCAGCTTTATCAAATTTATTCGCATCTTCTTTTGCTGTTTCAATTATTTGATTTAGTTGTTCGTACTTAGTGGTTGCCCAATAATCATTACCTACATTTAATAAACGCACCGCCGCCATAAATGCTTCGTGCCAATCTCTTTTTGGGAGGTTAGATGTGGCTTGATTGTAAGTATCTTCCGCTTTTTTCCAGATCGATTCCCAACTGGCAATTTTTTGTTCTACTACTTGATAAGCTGGAACATCTTGGGGAATTTTTTTGGCTATGGCGATCGCCTCAGGTAATTTACCCGCTTGAAAAGCGCGATCGCCTAGGTCTAAAATATCTTCTGTCCACTGCTGGAGCGATTTATTGATTTCGGCTCGTAATGGATGGTTTTTAGGCAAAGCTTGCACCAGAGCGATCGCTTCTAGTAAGTCTTTTAGCGATTGCTTGTTTGCGGCTACCTCCGCACAGTGCAGTCTTACTGTTGCTGTTGCTAGGGGCCAAAAAATTGCCGGACAATTAGGAGCGGCGGGTAACTTTAACAACATAGAAATTGCTACCACACCTACTCCACTGCTGATTAAACCTGCTATTCCCCACCACAGCATCCAGTTTTTTAACCACTTAGATAGCTTTCCTTCTGGCGGCGTAGGTGATGGCGTGCCAGTAATTCGTCTCCGTTTGGGGGTAAGAGATTTTGTTTTGATAGATGATTGTAGCGGCGCTGAAAGCTCTTTTGATTCTGGATTGCTATTATTTGGCAATTGAGAGCCAGCAGAAGAATTTGCCGCGTTGGGTAATCTCGGACGATCTCCTCGGTTTGCAAATTTCCTTATAGACCAATTTTCAGGAATTCCTGGCTCTCTCATTGTTTGTACCCAAATTGTCTTATCGATCCAGCCGTTTTTAAGTTAGCCTAACAAACAGGCTTGTTACTTAACGACAGCATTAATTTTAACTATCGATCTCGTTGTCATAGTACCTTTCCAGTTCCCAAAAAGCTATATTTTCTGCCAAAGTTGCTTCAATTAGGAAGCGATCGATTAGTTTTTTTTGTAATTACTAAAATGCGATCGCCTTTTAGATTATGATTCGGCGCGTAAATCTAAAATTAATTGAGCTAGTTCCTCACTACTTGCTTGATATACTTCGCCGCAAAAGTGACAAGTAGCTTCAGCGCCGCGATCTTTTTCAATCATATCCTGCAACTCGGCTTCTCCTAACATTTTTAATGCTCCAAGTACGCGATCGAAAGAGCAACCGCAGTGAAAACGTACTAATTGAGTTTCTGGAAGGATTTGTAATTCCATATCTCCCAGCAATTGCTCGAATATTTCTGGTAAATTCAAGCCTGCTTGCAATAGCGGTGTAAACCCCGAAAGCGATGCTACTCGCGATTCCAAAACTTGAATTAAAGCTTCATCTCTAGCAGCTTTAGGTAAAACTTGAATTAATATTCCGCCCGAAGCCGTCACGCCTTCAGCGCCGACAAATACACCAACAACTAAAGCTGAAGGAGTTTGTTCGGAAGTTACTAAGTAATGAGCAACATCTTCGCCAATTTCCCCGGAAACTAATTCAACGGTACTAGCATAAGGATATCCGTAGCCTACATCGCGCACTACATACAAGTACCCTTCTTTTCCTACCGCCCCACCAACGTCTAGTTTGCCTTTACTATTGGGTGGTAACTCTACATCGGGATTATCTACATAACCGCGTACTGTTCCGTCTAAACCTGCATCGACTAAAATTCCCCCCAGTAATCCATTGCCTTTAACTCGAATATTGACGCGCGAACCGGGGCGCTTCATATTAGAGGCAAGTAACAATCCGGCGGACATGGTACGACCTAAAGCTGCGGTAGCAACATACGAAAGCTTGTGTCGTCCTCTAGCTTCTTCTGTTAGGCGAGTTGTAATTACACCTACTGCTCGAATTCCACCATTGGCGGCGGTGGCACGAATTAATTGATCTGCCATGAAAACCCTAACATTTCTTTACATCTCTATTCTAGGATGGAGAGCAAGGCGGAGGCGATCGCCATGAAAATAGACTTCTGCCATACTGGAAAGTACAACTCAATCAACTATTTGTCTATGCTGGGTACTTTTCAACAAAGCCAACTCCGAATAGAAGTTACAGCTTCTTTTGACACCATTCGAGAATGCTTGCTCTATCCTAAGCAGTTACAACAATGGTTGTGGTTTGAACGCTTTAATTCTGGAATGCCAGAGCAGTTACATCCAGGACTTACTTTTACTAACTGGACTGGATTTGTGCCAATTCATCATCAAGTTGAAGTGGCAACACCAGAATCGCTCCGCCTGATTCTCAGTCAAGGAATTGACGGCTTTCACGAGTGGTACTGGGGAGAAGGTTGGGTACAGTCTCGGATTGAAGGTATATCTTTATTGCCGCTTAATATTGGGCAAACTTTCAGCTTATTAAACTTGCGTCAGTTTTTAAACCAAAAAGCTAGTAGCTAAAACCTAACTCCTACTTGCCCGTTAATGCCTCTAACGGTGTTGTAGCCAACTCCTACAAATACATTGTCTGTTGCTCCTACTTGCACGCCTCCAGAAACCGCCACGCCTTTATCGGCGGAGTAGAGTCCTAGTCCTACATAAGGCGAAACTACAGGGACGCGAATAAATTTGAGTACGTCTACTCCCGTTGCTCCATCTGCACCTGTCCCTAATTCAACTCCCCAACCGATCGCCCTTGCTCCTAGGGCAAAAGTAGGATCGCTATCGTTTATGCCTACCGATACCCAAGGTTGGGGTATTAACTGACTATTTACACGACTGGGAGCAAGCAAGGCGACTAAGCTTGCAGCTATGACTAAAACTTTTTGCATTATTTTTAACTAGCTACTTTTCAAAAATATAGCTGTTAATAGGGATGCGCGATCGCACTTCCTACAACTATTTCTAACGCGGTTTTACAACTAATACAGAACAAGGAGCATCTTCAACAACTTGGCTGCTCACCGAGCCTTGTAAAATCCGCTTCACGCCCGTCAATCCGCGAGAGCCGATCGCAATTAAATCGGCGTTGTAGATGTTTGCTAAACGAATAATTTCTTCTGCCGGATCTCCCGTCACAATTTCTAATTCGCTCTCAAACGGTAAACTTGCTTGATAAGTTTGCAATTGTTTTTCAATATGGCGATAGGAAATTGTCTCCGCTTCGTGGGGACGATCGGCGATTATTTCCACTTCTGGATCGGAAGCGGGAATTACATGAGCAAGAATAATTTTAACCGTAGGTAATAATTGCAGTTGCTGGATTGTCTCAATCAGGCGATCGCAAAGATCGGAGCTATCTAGAGCTACTACAATTACTTTTAACACTGCGGTTATTCTCCTTAAGAGTTGATGCTGAAAACTACTCTTGTCGTTTCCAGTCCGTTGCCTCATTATCTTCTACTCTCAGCTTTACCGATTGCGCGTGCGAAGGCAATCCTTCCGCATTTGCCAGGGCATCAATTGCCCCTGCTACTTGCTGCAATGCTTGGGGAGAGTACTGAATGATACTAGAGTGCTTGAGGAATGTTTCTACGCCTAAAGCTGAGGCATAACGGGCAGCGCCCGAAGTTGGTAAAGTATGGTTTGGCCCTGCTAAATAGTCGCCTACGGCTTCGGGGGTGGAGTAACCGATAAAAATTGCCCCGGCGTGACGGATATTTGGCACTAAGTCCCAAGGCTCTGCTACTTCTAGTTCTAAGTGTTCGGGAGCAAATTCGTTAGATAGTTGTACGGCAACATCTAACGAATCGACGATCGCAATCAATCCATAATGGGCGATCGCTTTTTCTGTTAGCGTCCGGCGCGGGTGATCTAATAGCTGCCTTTCGACGGCGGCTTGCACGTTCAACGCCAATCGACTATCTGTTGTTAATAGAATCGCCGCCGCCATCGGATCGTGTTCTGCTTGGGCGAGTAAGTCGGCGGCTACAAATTCAGCGTTAGCTCCAGTATCGGCAATAACTAGCACTTCGGAAGGTCCTGCTAACGAGTCAATTCCTACCGTTCCATACACTAATTTTTTAGCTAAAGTGACGTAAATATTGCCGGGGCCTGTAATTACATTTACTTTGGGGATAGTTTCCGTTCCGTAAGCTAAAGCAGCGATCGCTTGCGCTCCACCAATGCGATAAATTTCTTCTACTCCGGCTTCTTGAGCGGCTACTAGCACGGCGGGATTAATTTTTTTTCCCATCCCTGGGGGGGTCACTATTACTCGTCTGGGTACGCCTGCTACTTTGGCGGGGATCGCATTCATTAACACCGTACTTGGATAGGCTGCTCTACCTCCAGGTACGTACAACCCGGCTCGATCTACGGGGGTATACCGTTTGCCCAATACTACGTCTAAGTCACCAAACTGCACCCACGACTTGGGGACGCGCTGGCGATGAAAAGCTTCGATGTTTTGACAAGCAAGTTGTATGGCACTAAGTAGTTCTTTTGATACTTGCTGATAAGCAGCATCTAGTTCCGAGCCACTAACGCGCAATTCTTCTACGCTCAGATTTTGGTTATCAAATTCTGCTGTATAGTGCAGTACGGCTTTGTCCCCCTGGCGCTTCACTGCCTGGAGAACTTCTCTTACCGTTGCTTCTTTGTGTTGCACCTGGTCGTCCTGGGTGCGATCGCAGATCCTTTGGAGTTCTGCTTGTACCTCGCCTTGCTGAGTAATAATTCGCAGCATGAAGTTCGCAATACAATCAATTTTGGAGTTAGTGCTAGTCATTAGCAAGTCGGTTTTCTTTACTTGTTCGCCCGATCGACGCTTCAAGTTGACCGATACTCGCTACTTATATAGCTTAACGCGGATTTTTCTTTTCCATCCATCCCAATTATGGCAATATGAGTGTTATATTAGTACATCTAGTATTTTGTCTATATAACTGTAGTCCCCGAATTAATTGTGGCAAATATCAAATCTGCGATCAAGCGCATCCAAGTCGCTGAGAGAAACCGTTTGCGGAATAAGGCTTACAAGTCAGCCGTTAAAACTTTGATGAAAAAGTACTTCACTGCCGTAGACAGCTACGCGGCTAATCCGACCCCTGAAGCCAAGCAAGAAGTAGAAAAGCACATGGCGGCAGCATTTAGTAAGATCGATAAAGCTGTAAAATGTAAAGTTCTGCATCGAAACAATGGCGCGAGGAAAAAATCAAGTCTCGCCAATGGTTTAAAAAGAAAAGAAGCCAGCATCAGCGCTTAAGTTTGTGCCATAGTCCATTGTTAGGATAAGAATGCCGCCGCAACTGAAAACTAACAGCTTAAAAAAATCCATGAAGCTGATAGACTCTCACGTTCATCTGAATTTTGATGTATTTGCGCCAGATATAGATGTAGTGCGATCGCGTTGGCAAGAAAACGGCATCGTCAAACTCGTCCACTCTTGCGTAGAGCCAAGCGAGTTTCCCCGCATTCAACAGTTAGCTAATACCTACCCAGAAATTAATTTTGCTGTAGGTTTGCATCCCTTGGATGCAGACAAATGGACAAAAGATATGGCTGGGGAAATTTTGGAGTTAGCTAGTTCCGATCCTAAAGTAGTAGCGATCGGGGAAACTGGATTAGATTTTTATAAGGCAGATAATCGAGACCAGCAACGTCTAGTTTTGCAGTCTCAACTAGAAATTGCCGCTCAATTAAATCTACCTGTAATTATCCACTGTCGAGATGCGGCACTTCAACTGAAGGAAATTTTGCAATTATTTCAAGCAAACAATCATATCCAAGGCGTAATGCACTGTTGGGGAGGAACGGTAGAAGAAACCCAATGGTTTTTAGACATGGGTTTTTATATTAGTTTTAGCGGTACTGTTACTTTCAAAAATGCCCAACAGATCCATCAAAGCGCTCAAATAGTTAGCGAAGATCGGCTATTAATTGAAACTGACTGCCCTTTTTTGTCCCCAGTTCCCAAAAGAGGGCATAAGCGCAACGAACCAGCCTATGTTCTGCACGTAGCTCAAGCGATCGCTCAATTGCGCGGCGTAACTGTTGAAGATATTGCTCAAACAACTACGAATAATGCTTGTAAACTGTTTAATCTTTCAGTCTAGATTCAAAGCACCGCATAGAGAGGAAAAAAGTCATAATAGTTAAAGGTTAGGCGATCGCAGTAGATTTTGCTAAGAAAATTTTCATACCTACCACTTCCAAACCCTTAAAGCTCTACACGCAAGGGACAAAAGAGCAAAAAAGCAATGGCGAATATCCATTTCTTAGCCAATAATTTTTGCCGCTCAACCAAAAGGTTTGGCGGTAAATTAATAGCGAAACGCCCTAAAAATCGCCTTAGCGGCTTTTACAAAGAACTACGCCGTAAAAGTTAACCCTAAAAAGACAATACTATGAATCATTGCCAAAGGCTAGAGTGTCAAAATTTGCTTGTAGCGTCAAAGAAATTAAAAAACAGCAAAGTTTTTTGTTGACAACTGCGTACCTGTAACTGAGCAAAGCGCCAGTATTAAAAGTAAATTTCCGCCCGTTGAATAAATACCCGCAGCAATAAGTATAAAAACGCATGAGAACTGATAATTACATTGAACCTGCCTTTTTGCTACCCGACTTAATCGACATTCAGCGTTCTAGCTTCCGTTGGTTTTTAGAAGAAGGACTAATTGAAGAACTCAACAGCTTTTCGCCGATTACGGACTATACAGGTAAATTAGAACTGCACTTTTTAGGTCATAACTACAAACTCAAGCAACCCAAGTACGACGTAGACGAAGCAAAGCGGCGCGATAGCAGCTATGCGGTGCAAATGTACGTTCCAACTCGATTAATTAATAAAGAAACCGGGGAAATCACCGAGCAAGAAGTATTTATCGGCGATTTACCGCTTATGACCGATCGCGGTACGTTTATTATTAACGGTGCAGAACGAGTAATCGTCAACCAAATCGTGCGTAGTCCGGGAGTATACTACAAGTCTGAAGTAGACAAAAATGGTCGTCGCACTTATTCAGCAAGTTTAATTCCCAACCGGGGAGCGTGGTTAAAGTTTGAAACTGACCGCAACGGTTTAGTTTGGGTAAGAATTGATAAAACCCGCAAATTATCCGCGCAAGTGCTACTGAAGGCGTTGGGATTATCAGATAACGAAATTTTTGAGTCGCTGCGTCACCCAGAGTATTTTCAAAAAACCATTGAAAAAGAAGGGCAATTTAGCGAAGATGATGCCCTAATGGAGTTGTACCGTAAGTTACGACCCGGCGAACCTCCGACAGTCTCCGGCGGTAATCAACTATTAGAGTCTCGCTTTTTTGATCCCAAGCGTTACGATTTAGGGCGGGTAGGACGCTACAAAATTAATAAAAAACTCCGGCTTTCAATTCCCGATACGACTAGAGTACTAACGCCAATCGATATATTGGCAGCCGTAGACTACCTAATCAACTTAGAGTTTGATATGGGTAGCATCGACGATATCGACCACTTGGGCAATCGACGGGTAAGAAGTGTCGGCGAACTGTTGCAAAACCAAGTCAGAGTAGGCTTAAATCGCTTAGAGCGCATTATCCGGGAACGCATGACCGTATCCGATCCCGATACGCTAACACCCGCGTCTTTAGTCAATCCCAAACCCCTAGTAGCGGCAATTAAAGAGTTCTTCGGCTCTAGCCAATTAAGTCAGTTTATGGATCAAACAAATCCCTTAGCTGAACTTACCCACAAGCGACGCTTGTCAGCCCTTGGGCCTGGCGGCTTAACCCGCGAACGTGCAGGCTTTGCTGTACGAGACATTCACCCCTCCCACTACGGGCGCATTTGTCCGGTAGAGACTCCAGAAGGCCCTAATGCGGGGCTAATTGGCTCGTTGGCAACTCATGCTAAAGTTAACCAGTACGGCTTTTTAGAGACACCATTTAGACCTGTAGAAAAAGGCATCGTCCAATTTGATAAACCCCCCGTTTACATGACGGCGGATGAAGAAGACGACTTGCGCGTAGCTCCGGGGGATATTCCGATTGACGAAAACGGTCAAATTTTAGGGAAAAAAGTCACCGTCCGCTATCGTCAAGAATTTGCTAGTACCACCCCCGATCAAGTGGATTATGTAGCAGTCTCCCCCGTACAAATTGTCTCGGTGGCAACAAGTCTTATTCCCTTTTTGGAGCATGACGACGCTAACCGGGCGCTGATGGGATCGAATATGCAACGGCAAGCTGTACCGCTACTCAAGCCAGAACGTCCGTTGGTGGGAACGGGTTTAGAAGCTCAAGCCGCGCGAGATTCGGGGATGGTAATTGTTAGCCGTACCGATGGCGAAGTTGTTTATGTAGATGCAACTAAAATTCGCATCCGTGTCAAAAGCAAAGAAATTACAGGAGACTCCCAAACAAACGCTCAACCTCAAGAAATTGAGTATCCCATATCGAAGTATCAGCGTTCAAACCAAGATACTTGTTTAAATCAACGACCTTTAGTTAGATTTGGCGATCGCGTCGTTGCCGGACAAGTATTAGCTGATGGTTCTTCCACTGAAGGCGGGGAACTGGCTTTGGGGCAAAATATCACCGTAGCCTATATGCCTTGGGAAGGATACAACTACGAAGATGCGATTTTAATTTGCGAAAAACTCGTCCAAGAAGATACTTATACTTCAATTCACGTTGAAAAATACGAAATTGAAGCTCGGCAAACCAAGCTAGGTCCAGAAGAAATTACTAGAGAAATTCCCAACGTCGGCGAAGATGCTTTGCGTCAGCTAGACGAACAAGGAATTATCGGTATTGGTGCTTGGGTAGAGTCGGGAGACATTTTAGTTGGCAAAGTTACCCCCAAAGGCGAATCAGATCAACCGCCAGAGGAAAAACTATTACGAGCAATCTTTGGCGAAAAAGCGCGGGACGTGCGCGATAACTCGCTGCGCGTACCTAATGGAGAAAAAGGGCGCGTCGTAGACGTGCGCGTATTTACCCGCGAACAAGGCGACGAACTGCCCCCCGGCGCTAACATGGTAGTCCGAGTGTATGTTGCCCAAAAACGGAAGATCCAAGTCGGCGACAAAATGGCAGGACGACACGGCAATAAAGGGATTATTTCGCGGATATTACCTGTAGAAGATATGCCTTATTTGCCCGATGGATCGCCCGTAGACATCGTTCTCAATCCTTTGGGCGTACCATCGCGGATGAACGTCGGACAGGTATTTGAATGCTTGCTAGGTTGGGCAGGAGAAAACTTAGGACTGCGCTTTAAGATTACTCCCTTTGATGAAATGTATGGGGAAGAATCGTCAAGAACGATCGTGCATGGAAAACTGACGGAAGCAAGAGAAGAAACTGGAAAAGATTGGTTGTACGATCCCGAACAACCAGGCAAAATCCAGTTGTACGACGGTCGCACCGGAGAACCCTTCGATCGCCCAGTAACGGTGGGGATTGCTTATATGCTGAAGCTGGTACATTTAGTTGACGATAAAATTCACGCCCGTTCTACAGGTCCCTACTCATTGGTTACGCAGCAGCCCCTAGGTGGCAAAGCGCAACAAGGCGGTCAGAGATTTGGAGAAATGGAAGTTTGGGCGCTAGAAGCATTTGGCGCAGCTTACACCTTGCAGGAATTGCTAACAGTCAAATCCGACGATATGCAGGGACGCAATGAGGCATTAAATGCGATCGTTAAAGGTAAAGCAATTCCCCGCCCCGGTACGCCAGAATCCTTTAAAGTCCTGATGCGAGAATTGCAATCTTTAGGACTAGATATTGCCGTCCACAAAGTCGAATTGCAATCAGATGGTAGTTCGCTAGATGTGGAAATTGATTTGATGGCAGATACCGGAGGTCGTCGCACTCCTAATCGTCCTACTTACGAATCTTTAAGCCGCGAAGCGCTAGAAGAAGAAGTGTAATTAAAAGGGAATAAGGAGAAGACAACTAACAACCTTCTCCCCCTCTCCCCTCTTTCCCTTTACCCTCCCTTATTTCCCAAGAAACCTATGAGAACGCCACAAGTTACGCAATTTGATTATGTAAAAATTGGCATCGCTTCCCCAGAGAGAATTCGACAGTGGGGCGAAAGAACCTTACCCAATGGTCAAGTGGTAGGGGAAGTTACGAAGCCAGAGACTATTAATTACCGTACTCTTAAGCCAGAAATGGATGGCTTATTTTGCGAACGGATTTTTGGACCAGCTAAAGATTGGGAATGTCATTGCGGTAAATATAAAAGAGTTAGACATCGCGGTATTGTTTGCGAACGCTGCGGTGTAGAAGTAACGGAAGCTCGCGTCCGCCGCCATCGCATGGGCTTTATTAAGCTTGCAGCCCCCGTAGCTCACGTTTGGTATCTCAAAGGTATACCTAGCTATATTGCAATTTTGCTAGATATGCCTTTAAGGGATGTGGAGCAAATTGTTTACTTCAATGCTTATGTAGTTTTAGCACCAGGAAACGCTGAGACTCTTTCTTATAAGCAACTACTGACTGAAGATCAGTGGCTGGAAATAGAAGACCAGCTTTATAGCGAAGAATCAGAGCTAAGTGGTGTAGAAGTAGGCATTGGTGCAGAAGCATTAGCGCGGCTATTATCTGACCTTCAACTAGAAACCGAGGCGGAAAGCTTACGCGAAGAAATTGCCAATGCTAAAGGACAAAAACGTGCCAAGTTAATTAAGCGTCTGCGGGTAATTGATAACTTTGTGGCTACCGGGTCATTGCCAGAATCGATGGTAATGAAAGTAATTCCCGTCATTCCGCCAGATTTGCGCCCAATGGTGCAGTTAGATGGGGGACGTTTTGCAACCTCCGACTTGAACGATCTTTATCGCCGCGTAATTAACCGGAATAATCGTTTGGCTAGATTACAAGAAATCTTAGCGCCAGAAATTATTGTCCGTAATGAAAAGCGGATGTTACAAGAAGCGGTAGACGCTTTAATAGACAACGGACGGCGCGGACGAACGGTGGTAGGCGCAAACAACCGCCCCTTAAAGTCTTTGTCGGACATTATTGAAGGTAAACAAGGTCGTTTCCGCCAAAACTTACTCGGAAAACGAGTAGATTATTCTGGGCGATCGGTAATTGTCGTCGGACCAAAACTGAAAATTCATCAGTGCGGTTTGCCAAGAGAAATGGCAATCGAGCTATTTCAACCTTTTGTGATTCATCGCCTGATTCGCAGCAATGTAGTAAACAACATTAAAGCAGCCAAAAAATTAATTTCTCGCGGCGATCCTAGTGTATGGGGCGTTTTAGAGGAAGTAATTGAAGGGCATCCCGTATTGCTTAACCGCGCTCCTACATTACACCGATTGGGGATTCAAGCTTTTGAACCAATTTTGGTAGAAGGTCGAGCGATTCAATTACACCCATTGGTATGTCCGGCTTTTAACGCTGACTTTGACGGCGACCAAATGGCGGTACATATCCCCTTGTCGTTAGAAAGTCAAGCAGAGGCTAGATTACTGATGTTGGCTTCTAATAATATTTTGTCTCCAGCGACGGGAAGACCGATTGTTACGCCAAGTCAAGATATGGTATTGGGTTGCTATTACTTAACAGCAGAAAACCCTAATAGTAATGACGGGGGCGATCGCTATTTTGCCTCGCTCGATGACGCAATTATGGCTTACGAGCAAAAGCAGGTACACATCCATGCCAAGGTTTGGGTACGTTTTGATGGCTTAGTAGACTCGGAAGATGATGGCGTAGAGAAGGTAGAAAAACAAAGTGATGGGACGCGGGTAATTACAAACAATAATATCCGCCGTCGCGAAGATGCGGACGGTCAAATAATTTCCCAGTTTGTGCGTACTACTCCCGGCAGGATTATCTACAACAAAACTATTCAAGAAGTATTGCAGTAAAGCGGCTCTCAGCTAATCGACTAACTATAGGGATGCAAAAATGGCAGACGGCAAAGAAATGATTTTTCGCAATCGCGTGGTAGATAAAGGTCAACTTAAAAAGTTGATTGCTTGGGCGTTTACTCACTATGGCACTGCTAAAACCGCCGCGATCGCCGACCGATTAAAAGATTTAGGGTTTCGCTACGCTACGGTGGCGGGGGTTTCGATTAGCGTTGACGACTTGAAAGTTCCCCCTACCAAAAAATTGCTGCTAGAAGCGGCAGAAGCGGAAATTTTGGCGACGGAAGAACGCTATACGCGCGGCGAAATTACGGAAGTAGAACGTTTCCAAAAGGTAATTGATACTT